>NZ_CP048437.1:1551261-1861513 GCF_010509575.1 Faecalibacterium duncaniae
GAAAAGGCAGGATATGAGCGCTCAGAAGCGCTGACCCTGAGCCGTGAGATCACTGCCGAGGGCAAGAGCACCTGCCGCATCAACGGAATGCCTGCCACAGCAGCCATTCTGCGGGAACTGTGCGGTGGGCTCATCAACATCAACGGCCAGCACGATTCCGTAGGCCTGTTGAACCCGGCCCGCCATGAGGGTATCCTGGATGCCTACGCCCAGAACGGGGCGGTGTATCAGGAGTATTATGCTGTTTACCGGGAGCTTATCAAGGTCAAAAAGGAGCTGGATGCCATCATCACCGATGAGGGTGAAAAACAGCGAAAGATCGATCTGCTGAGTTATCAGGTACAGGAGATCGAGGATGCCAGCCTGACCGCAGGCGAAGAGGAGACGCTGATGGCCCGCCGTAAGGTGCTGGCAAATGCCTCCACCATCCGGGAGCGCATCTCCCAGAGCTATGCGCTGCTTTCGGGCGGAGATGATGCCCCGGGTGCCGTTGATCTGCTGGGGGAAGCCTCCAATGCGATCGATGGAGCCGCCCAACTGGACAGCGGCCTTTCTGCTGCCGCCGGACAGCTGCTGGATCTTTATTACACCGCAAAAGACCTTTCTGCTGACCTGATCGGGCGGCTGGAGGGCTACGAGACGAATGATGCAGAGCTGGATGAGATCGAACAGCGGATGGATCTGATCTACAAGCTCAAGCGAAAATACGGTGATACTGTGGAAGATATCATCGCCTTTGGACAGCAGGCAAGGGAAGAGCTGGACCGCATCCAATTCTCACAGGAGCGGACAGAGCATCTGCAGGCTGAAAAGCATCGGCTCTATGTACTTGCCCGGGATAAGGCCGAGGTGCTGACCCAGACCCGCCTGAAAGCCTTTGAGGAATTGAACAGGCGCATCTCCGGCACACTGGATTTTTTGAACATGCCCGGTGTCCGCATGACCCTGCGCCATACCCGCGGCCCGTTGGCCAGCCATGGCCAGGACAGCGTGGAGTTTTATATTTCCACAAACCCCGGTGAGGATCCCAAGCCGCTGGCAAAAATCGCTTCCGGCGGTGAACTGAGCCGTATCACGCTGGCAATCAAAAATGCCATGGCCGATAAGGACGCAGTGCCTACGGTCATCTACGATGAGATCGACAGCGGCGTATCCGGCAAGGCGGCCAGCCGCATCGGTGAGGTGCTCAAACAGAGCGCAAAAGATCACCAGATCCTCTGCATCACCCACACAGCGCAGATCGCTGCACTGGCCGACTGCCATCTGCTTATCCAGAAGAATATCACGAATGAGCGAACCTATACCGAGATCCACCCGCTGGATACCGAGGGAAGAGTGGACGCACTGGCGCATATCATTTCTGGTGACCATGTCACGGAGCTTTCCCGTGCCAATGCCAGAGAGATGCTGGGGCTGGCCGAGCATGAAACCGGTGATTGACAACCCTGCTGATTTGTGCTAAACTGATTTTTGTTGAAAGACGTTGAAGGGAACAAGTACCTTGTTAGTGTCTGCCCAGAGAGACCCCGGTTGGTGCAAGGGGTGTGCAGAACAACAGGGGAAATACCTCCCGGAGTTGCAGGCTGAATGCTTTGGCTAGTAGGCTGTGCCGCGTGCGAGCGTTACAAACGCAGGAGTGTATCCCATCTCTGTGGGGCGCACTCGTGAGGCCGTTTCCGTGAGGGGGCGGCAAACAGAGGTGGTACCGCGATTTTCTCGCCCTCTGCCAAATTCATTTTTGGCAGGGGGCGTTTTCTTTTGTCCTCTGCCCGATAAAACAGGAGGATAATCCCATGACCCTTTACGAAGAACTGCAGGCTCGCGGTCTGGTAGCCCAGATCACCGACAATGAGATCATTGACCTCATCAACAACGGCAAGGCCACTTTCTATATTGGCTTTGACTGCACTGCAGACAGCCTGACTGCAGGCCATTTTATGGCCCTGACCCTGATGAAGCGCTTGCAGATGGCTGGCAATAAGCCCATTGCCCTGATCGGCGGCGGCACCACCATGATCGGTGACCCCTCTGGCCGTACCGATATGCGCAAAATGCTGACCAAGGAGGATATTGCTCACAATGCAGCCTGCTTCAAGAAGCAGATGGAGAAGTTCATCGATTTTTCTGAGGGCAAGGCTCTGATGCTGAACAATGCCGACTGGCTGCTGAACCTGAATTATGTTGAGCTGCTGCGTGATGTGGGTGCCTGCTTCTCCGTCAACAACATGCTCCGCGCCAAGTGTTATGAGCAGCGCATGGAGAAGGGCCTGTCCTTCCTTGAGTTCAACTACATGATCATGCAGAGCTACGACTTCTACTACATGTTCCAGCACTACGGCTGCAATATGCAGTTCGGCGGCGATGACCAGTGGAGCAACATGCTGGGCGGCACTGAGCTGATCCGCCGCAAGCTGGGCAAGGATGCCTACGCGATGACCATTACTCTGCTGACTGATTCTCAGGGCAAGAAGATGGGCAAGACTGCAGGCAATGCGGTCTGGCTCGACCCCAACAAGACCAGTCCCTTTGAGTTCTACCAGTACTGGCGCAATGTCGGCGATGCTGATGTGATGAAGTGCATCCGGATGCTGACCTTCCTTCCGCTGGAGCAGATTGATGAGATGAGCACCTGGAAGGATCAGCGTCTGAACGAGGCCAAGGAGATCCTGGCCTACGAGCTGACCAAAATGGTGCACGGCGAGGAAGAGGCTGAGAAGGCCCAGAACGCTGCCCGTGCCCTATTCAGCGGTGCTGCCGACACTGAGCACATGCCCTCCACTCAGCTGACCGAAGCGGATCTGACCGATGGCTCCATCGGCATCCTGACCCTCATGGTCAAGGCCGGTCTGGCCGCTTCCAACGGCGAGGCCCGCCGCCTGGTTGTGCAGGGCGGTGTCCTGGTGGATGGTGAAAAGGTAGCTGCTCCCACTGTCAGCTTTACCGCTGATCAGCTGAAGAACGGTATCGTCATCAAGAAGGGCAAGAAGATCTACCACAAAGTGACCCTGTAATCTTTTAGAAACAGCGTATGATAAAAGCCCGGCGGTATCCATAAATCGGATACCGCCGGGCTTTTTACGTTTGTGTAATGTTTATAGAGAAGGGCACTTACAGCTCAAAGGCCTTCTTCAGCACATCGTAAGCGGAGTCCTCGTTCTCACTGCGCACCAGCAGAGAAATATCCAGATCGCTGGTGGTGATGAGCAGAACCTCGATGTCAGCCATGGCCAGTGCGTTCAGGGCCCGGGCAGCTACACCGCAGTTGGTGACCATGTCCTCACCGAAGAGGTTCAGTTTGGAGTAACCGACGCTGATCAGCGGGGAAGCCTTGGCATCCTTGTCGAGATTGGCGGCAGAGATGGCCTTCATCACCAGTGTCAGATCACTGGCAGATGCGGTAAAGCTGAAATCAATGTTGGTACCGTGAGGGGCGCTCTGACTGATCATATCTACCACAACGCCGGTATCGGCAAAGATCTGCAGGTAGCGGGCCAGGCTGTTGCCCTTGAACTCCACATCCTGCACACTGATCATCATCAGGCTGGGCTCAATGTTGATTTTGGAAACACCATACATAATGAACACTCCAATCTGCCCCAAAGGGCTGCAAATTCAGGCGAGCGTCAAAAACGCGCTGTTAATATTGGCTTGTAATACGTTCTGAATGTACTCTATCCCAAAGCTGGGGTAGGCGGCCCGGACACCGTGCGCCTGCGCCAGCTCCGACGTGTAATCCCGGAAGAGGTAGGTGCGGACGTTGGATTTACCGGCATCATAGTGGGTCACGGTGGGATGTAATTGCGGGGAAGCGACAGCGCAGTGAACGCTGCCATCCGGGTCCGTCGTCTTGTTCAGCTCCAGTGTCAGGATGGCACCGATGAGTTGATCCGGTTTGCTCTGGGTGCTGAGGAAATTTCCCAGGGAATAGGCTACAAAGGTCTGGCGGCCATCCACAGAGGTTTTCCACTCGGCATCCTGCACCACATGAGGGTGCGTGCCCAGAATAACATCCGCACCCCAGTCGGAAAGCTGCTGGGCGAGGTCCCGCTGGGTCTGGGTGATCTTGTGGCTATCCTCCACGCCCCAGTGAACTCCCACCACCACGAAATCGGCCAGCTCACGCGCCCTGCGTACCTGTTGTTCCATCACATCCCGCTGGCTGGTGTAGATGACATTGGCTGTCATTGCACTGCTCTGCGGGATGCCATTGGTGTGGTCGGTGTAGGAGAGGTAGGCGATCGTCACACCGTTTACCGTCTGCAGGGGGATAGTACCATAATCGCTCTTTCCGTACCACAGGCCGGTCGTGACCACATCTTCCGGCATCTCGTCCCAGAACCGCAGCGTTGCTGCGATACCTTTGGCACCTTTATCGTAGGTGTGGTTGTTGGAAAGACTAAACACCCGGATGCCTGCCCGGTAAAGAGCCTCTGCGCATTCACCGGGGGTAGAAAAGCAGGGATAGGTGGAAGGCTCCAGTTCCTTGCTGCAGAGTGTTTCCTGGTTGATCCAGTTTACATCCTGCGCGGCATAAAAATCCAGCAGGTGCTCGTAGCAGTAGTCAAAATTATATCGCTGGCCTTCCGCTGCCCGGCGGGCTGCCTGTTTGTAGATGGGAGCATGGATCAGATTATCCCCGGTGGCCGAAAAACGCAGTGTGGTTGTAACAGGCTGCGGTTCCGGTTCGGGCGGGGGAACGCTTTCAGCGGTCGAAGGCTCGTCCTCAAAGGGGCCAAGTACGATGCCGGGAGTCTGGAAGCGCCAGAAGCCAAAGCAGGCCAACGCCGCACCAGCCACCAGCAGCACTCCCATCATCCTCAGAAAAACGGGTTTTCGTTTTCGCCGGTTCTGCGGTTCGTGCCGCGCATGTCGTTTCGTGGATGCCGCGTGTCTTGCCTGCTCCATTCCGTCAGCCCTCCTGCCGCTCAAAATGGTGGAAGACGCAGAGACCTTACAGCTCTGCGATCATGTTACCCATATTGTACAGGCCCGGCTCCTTTTTTGCAAGATAGACAGCAGCATTTATTGCGCCATTTGCAAAAACACTGCGGGAATATGCAGTATGCTTGAGGGTGATGACCTCGTCCGGACCGCAGAACAGCACCTCGTGGTCGCCCACGATGCTGCCTCCGCGCACGGAGCTGATGCCGATCTCCTTGGGGTCGCGCTTCTGGCGTACAGAGGAACGGTCGTAAACATAATGATATGCGCCGTTATTCTCTTCGTTGATGGCATCGGCCAGCATCAGGGCAGTGCCGCTGGGGGCATCCAGCTTGTTGTGGTGGTGCTGCTCCACGATCTCCACATCATAGTCTGCACCCAGAATGGCCGATGCACGCTTGCACAGCTCCGACAGCAGGTTGATGCCGATGGACATGTTGGCGCTCTTGAACACGGGCACAATGCGGGACAGCTGCACCACCTTCAGCTGCAGCTCTTCGGAAAGACCAGTGGTGCAGACCACGATGGGCATCTTGTGTGCTTCGCAATAGGTCAGTGCCTTTTCCACAGCAACAGGAGCGCTGAAATCAATGATGACATCGCCCTTGCCGTCCAGCTTATCCAGACTGTCGTATACGGGGATGCCGTTCTGCTCACCGTCCTGCTGGTCGATCCCGGCGACCACGCGGCAGTCACTCCGGTTTGCAATCATCTCGCAGAGGGCGTGACCCATCCGGCCGCCAATGCCCTGAATGATAATATCCGTCATTTTTGTTTCCTCGTTTTCTGTTGTAACGGCAAATGCCCGGGAGGAACCATTTCCACCGGGCATTGTGCGCTGTTTTGTTTATTCCTGAATCAGACCTTCGGCCTCCAGTGCCTGCTCGATCTTCTCCTTGTGGGCATCACTGGGCTCGACCAGCGGCAGACGGCAGGGACCGGCCTCCCAGCCCAGCACATTCATGGCGTACTTGACAGGGATGGGATTTACTTCGCAGAAGAGTGCATCCGCCAAGGGCAGGATCTCCAGCTGCAGCTTGCAGGCAGTTTTGGTGTCGCCCTCAAACCATGCCTTGCAGCAGTTGTGCACCAACTCAGGCTTGACATTGGAGACCACACTGATGACACCTTTGCCGCCCAGAGACAGCAGGGGGACCACCTGATCATCGTTGCCAGAGTAGATGTTCAGCTCGTCGCCGCACAGCTGAGCGATCTTGGCCACCTGAGAGATGTTGCCGGAGGCCTCCTTGATGCCGTTGATGAGCGGATTCCGGCTCAGCTCCAGTGCTGTCTCGGGGGTGATGTTCAGACCGGTACGGGAAGGTACATTATACAGGATAACCGGGATGCCGCCCGCCTCGGCCATAGCGGTAAAGTGGGCCACCAGACCTGCCTGTGTGGTCTTGTTGTAATAGGGGGTCACAAGCAGCAGGGCATCGGCACCGCAGGCAGCAGACTTTGCTGCCAGTGCACAGCCGTGATCGGTATCATTGGAACCAGCACCCGCAATAACAGGCACCCGGTGATTGACCGTCTCGACCGTAAACTTGATGGCGGCCAGTTGCTCCTCATCGGTCATGGTAGAGCATTCGCCGGTAGTTCCGCAGATCACAATAGCATCGGTGCCCCGTGCGATCTGATCTTCAATGATGCGGCCCAGCTCATCAAAGTTGATGCTGCCATCTTCGTACATGGGGGTGATGATTGCCACCGCCGCGCCGGTAAAGACAGGATTCTTCATAGTATAAAACTCCTTTGTACGCTCCGTCAGGAACGTGTTGTTCAGTCAAAATAGCCCTTTGCTGCCAGCAGCTCAGCCAGCAGCACGGCACCGCCGGCAGCGCCGCGCAGGGTGTTGTGGCTCATGCAGGCGAACTTGTAGTCAAACAGGGTGTCCTCGCGCAGGCGGCCGATGCAGACAGCCATGCCGTTCTCTGTGTTGCGATCCAGCTTGGGCTGAGGACGATCGGGCTCAGTGAAGTAGTGCAGGAACTGCTTGGGTGCGCTGGGCAGGTTCAGTTCCTGTGCAGGGCCGCGGAAGTTAGCCCAGGCCTCGAGCATCTGCTCCTGGGTGGGCTTTTTGTCAAAGCTTACAAACACGGCGGCGGTGTGGCCGTCAGAAACGGGGACACGGAAGCACTGCGCAGTGATCGTGGGCTTCTCGGCGTTGACGATCTGATCGCCCTCGATGTGGCCCCACAGCTTCAGCGGCTCGCGCTCGCTCTTCTCTTCCTCACCGCCGATGTAGGGGATGACGTTATCTACGATCTCGGGCATCCGGTCAAAGGTCTTGCCTGCACCGGAAATGGCCTGATAGGTGCAGACCAGAGCCTTGTTGACACCAAACTCCTTCATCAGAGGATGCAGGGCAGGCACATAGCTTTGCAGGCTGCAGTTGGACTTGACCGCAATGAAGCCGCGCTTGGTACCCAGACGCTTGCGCTGGGCAGGGATGATCTCAATGTGGTCCGCGTTGATCTCAGGCACGACCATGGGAACATCCGGGGTAAAGCGGTTTGCGCTGTTGTTGGAGACCACAGGGCACTCGGCCTTTGCGTAAGCCTCTTCCAGTGCCTTGATCTCGGCCTTGGGCATATTGACTGCGCAGAAGATGAAATCGACCTGAGAAGCGACCTCTTCCACCTTGGCGGCATCCAGCACGACCATCTTCTTGACGCTCTCGGGCATCGGGGTGGTCATTGCCCAGCGGCTGCCAACGGCATCCTCATAGGTCTTGCCTGCGCTGCGGCCGGACGCGGCCAGCGTGGTCAGCTTGAACCAGGGATGATTCTCAAGCAGGGTCACAAAACGCTGCCCCACCATGCCCGTTGCACCAACGATACCAACTTTATACTGTTTTTCCATTTCCAGCACCTTTCCTTTCAATAAAAGCAAATTTACATCGAACACGGCTTGCAAACCAGCCGACCTTGCAATATAATAGATACTGTTTATACAGATTTTATGATAACATTGATACGGCACTCGTGTCAATCATCGGAAAGGCAAATGCAAAGTATGTTAAAAAAAGATTTTTGGTATGATTTACCCAAAGAACTCATTGCACAGGAGCCTGCAGACCCCAGAGACTCGGCCCGGCTCATGGTTCTGAGCCAGAAGGACGACAGCATCCAGCACCGGATCTTCCGCGATCTGCCGGAATATCTTGAGCCGGGTGACCTGCTGGTGGTCAACAACTCCAAGGTGCTGCCCGCCCGCATCGTGGGTGTCAAGCAGCCTACCGGTGCTGTGTGCGAGCTGCTGCTTCTGCGGCAGGTCAAGGGAGATCAGTGGGAGTGCCTGGCAAAGCCCGGCAAGCGGATGCAGCCCGGCACCAAGGTCAGTTTTGGTGACGGCACCCTGACCGCTGTGGTGGACGAAACGCTGGAGGATGGCAACAAGTTTGTTACATTCTATTATGACACCGAGACCCTTTATGAAAAACTGGATGAATTTGGCAAGATGCCATTGCCACCCTACATCACCAAGCAGTTGGAAGATCAGAGCCAGTATCAGACGGTCTATGCCAAGGAGCTGGGCAGCGCTGCTGCACCCACGGCAGGCCTGCACTTCACCCCGGAGCTGATGGATACCATCCGTTCCAAGGGTGTCGGCATTGCCGAGGTTACCCTGCATGTGGGTCTGGGAACCTTCCGCCCCGTGCAGGAGGACGAGATCTCGGATCACAAGATGCACAGTGAGTGGTATTCCATCAGCGAGGAGACTGCTCAGCGCATCCGGGAAACCAAGGCCGCCGGGCACCGCGTGATCGCCGTTGGCACCACCAGCTGCCGTACGCTGGAAGCCGCCGCCGCAAAATATGGTGAGATCAAGGCCTGCAGCGGCAATACCTCTATTTTTCTCTACCCGGGTGTCAAGTTCAACTGCATCGATGGCCTGATCACCAACTTCCACCTGCCGGAAAGCACCCTCATCATGCTGGTCTCTGCCCTCTACGGCTACGAAAAGACCATGGCTGCCTATAAAGTTGCCGTAGAGGAAAAGTACCGCTTCTTTTCCTTCGGCGATGCGATGCTGATCCTGTGATCCCTCAGCACCCGCTCTCCCAAAAGCCCAAAACACTGCCGGAACCGTTTCGGCAGCTCGGTATCCACCACTTCTGAACCTGCCGCCTGCCCGGCGGCACAAGGCTGTACGGCTGTTTTCCGTACACAGAAAGGAAAAAACTTATGCCTTCTTTGACCACTTTTAAGCTGCTCAAGCAGGAGCACAACGCCCGGCGGGGCGAGTTCAAGACCGTGCACGGCACGGTGCAGACCCCTGCCTTCCAGAATGTTGCCACCGCCGGTGCCATCAAGGGCGGCCTGTCCGCGCAGGATCTGCAGCAGATCGGCACCCAGGTAATGCTCTGCAACACCTACCACCTGCATCTGCGCCCCGGTGATCAGCTGGTAGCCGATATGGGCGGCCTGCACAAGTTTACCCGCTGGAACGGCCCCATCCTGACCGACAGCGGCGGATTCCAGGTGTTCAGCCTGTCTAAGCTGCGTAAGATCACGGAAGAAGGCGTGACCTTTGCCTCTCATCTGGACGGCCACCGCATCTTTATGGGCCCTGAGGAAAGTATGCAGATCCAGGCAAACCTGGGCTCCACCATCGCAATGGCCTTTGATGAGTGTGTGGAGAATCCTGCCCAGCACGCGTACTCCAAAGCCAGCTGTGAGCGCACCACCCGCTGGCTCAAGCGCTGCAAGGCTGAGATGGCCCGCCTGAAGCAGGAGGGCAAGGCCACCAACCCCGACCAGCTGCTGTTCGGCATCAATCAGGGATGCACCTTTGCTGATCTGCGTGTAGAGCACATGAAGCAGATCGCGGAGCTGGAGCTGGACGGCTACGCCATCGGCGGTCTGGCCGTGGGTGAGCCTGCTGAGGTGATGTACGAGATGATCAGCGAGGTGGAGCCTTATATGCCCAAGGATAAGATCCGCTATCTGATGGGTGTCGGCACCCCTGGCAACATGATCGAGGCAGTTTCCCGCGGCGTGGATCTGTTTGACTGCGTCATGCCCAGCCGCAATGCCCGCCATGGCCACCTGAACACCTGGGGCGGCATCATCAATATCAAGAACGCAAAGTATGAGCGGGACGAGCGCCCCATTGACCCCACCTGCGGCTGCCCGGCCTGCCGGAACTACTCCCGTGCCTATATCCGCCACCTGTTCAAGGCAGAGGAGCTGCTGGGCATGCGTCTGGCCGTTATGCACAACCTGTGGTTCTACAACCACCTGATGGAGCGTATCCGCGATGAGTTGGATGCAGGCACCTTTACCACCTTCCATGACCGTTATGTCAAGCTGCTGGATACAAGAATTTGAGCTTTTTCATGCTTTTCCCTTGCAAGAGGGAGCAGAAGCGGTTATAATGAGTTTATCTGAATTTTGAGAGGAGACTTTGTCCCATGCAATTTCTGACTACTACCACTGAAAGCTATATCAGCCTGTTCTTCACCCTGGCTCTGATGCTGGTCCTGCTCTACTTTATGATCTATCGTCCCCAGAAGAAGCAGGAGAAGAAGGATGCTGCCATGCGTGCAGCTCTGGAGATCGGTGATCAGGTCGTGACCATCGGCGGTATTGTTGGCCGTGTGGTCGCCATCAAGGATGACACCTTTGTTCTGGAGACCGGTTCCGACCGTGTGAAGATCCGCTTCACCAAGAATGCGATCAGCTCTGTTGAGAAGCTGAACATGGACAATGCTCCTGCCAACGCAAAGAAGTAATCTCTAAAAGCAAGGTCTTTTTTACCCGCCCCTCTGCATACAGTAGTGCAGGGAGGCGGGTTTTTATGTTGGAACAGAAGAAGTTACCCATCCTGGAAGCACTGGCCGCATTCGGCATTGGTGGGATATTCACCGCCGCCTGCATGGCCGGGCTGGCCTACCTGATGGCAAACCAGAGCCTTGCGCAGAGCACTGCCTGGCCCATGGTCAGTGCCATTGTCTGTGCCGGGAGCTTTTGCAGCGGCTGGCTCATGGCGTTTTTCTATCACAGCAGAGGCCTTATCTGTGGTGCTGTACAGGGCGGACTGTTTGTTCTGCTTCTGCTAGGATTCGGTCTTTCGGAGGGCATTGAACCAACGGAAATGCAGCTGACCCGCTTTGCACTGGTATTCGTTTTTGGCTGTCTGGGCGGGGTGTTCAGCATCCTGCGTACAGAACGGCACCGGCATTGAGAATTTACAGCAGAAAAACAGGAGGACAGGGAAGTATGTGGGTCTATCAGGAAACACCGGAAACCGCAGCGGCAAAGGCACTGCCCGAAGCAATCATGCCGACAGCACAGGAAGAGCAGCTAAAACAGAAGAACGGTGGAGTTCTTCCTGAGACATCGCAGGAAGAAAGGCGATCCATCCCGGCGGCGTTCTCTGAGAGGTACGGAAACACACCGGAGAGAGCCGCTGCGCGCCGAAGCAAGCTGAGCAGGGAAACTATCCTTCTGTCGGCGGCGTACCTTCTGGGGACCTTTCTGGCGGGTGTGGCAGCAGCACGTTGTGTGGCAGGCGATGCTGAAACGCTTTCCTATTACCTGAACTGCTGGCAGAGCCTGTTTTCTGTGCAGGATGCCGCCGGGGCAGTGCGCCTGTTCCGAACGGAATTTTTCACTGTGGCAGGTGCACTGACGGCAGTGCTGTTCCTGGGGCTTTCTGCCCTTGGGCCGCTGCCCATCTTCCTTTTTGCGATGCTGTATGGGACAGGCTCTGGATTGCTTTCGTCCAGGCTGCTTGTGGATTTGAACCCACGGACAGCATTTGTGCTGCTCTGTGTCTGCGGTATCCCTGCATCCCTTGCGGCCGGAACGCTGTGCACGTTCGGCGCATCCGCACTGCAGGTAAGCGGAAGGCTCTGTTCAGCCGCCTTCGGGCGCGGAGGACAGGCCCCCAGCACAGGCGCGCTTTTGGGTCAGTTTGCCTGGATGCTGTTTCTGCTCCTGCCACTTTGCGGTGCGGCAGTGGGAATGCTGTATCTGGCAGGGCAGGCGAAACTTATATGAGCTGAAAAAATTCCCTGGCAAAAGAGTTCGTGAAGCTTACGATAAGAATTGAATAGGGCAAATCATTACGAGATGGCTTTTTGCAAAGTTCCGGAATTGTTTTTGCGTAGGGAGTACTTGACAGGTATTCTCTTTTATGCTAAACTATCTATCGTTGCAGAACGCGTGCTACTGTGGCTCAGCTGGTAGAGCAGCTCACTCGTAATGAGCAGGTCGCCTGTTCGAATCAGGTCAGTAGCTCCAAAAGTCCTATGAATCTACGATGAATTTCGTCTGGTTTATAGGACTTTTTTGTTATTCTGTTTCTGTACAAAAAAGATTCTCGCATCGTTTTTGCATCTGTAATGTGATTGTTTGCAGATTTCAGAGAATATGGTACAATAAAGCCAATCATTTTGAGGAAGGAGCTGAACACAGCGCACAATGTACACGAACCATATCAACCCCGTTGCGCAGAAAAATCAGGATGCATTTTGTACGGCACTGTTTCAGCTTTTAATGAAAAAGCCGCTGGAAAAGATCTCCGTCACAGAGCTGTGTCACATGGCAGACCTCGACCGAACCACCTTTTACCGCAGCTTTGAATCCAAGGACGATGTGCTGGATTACTATCTCGACCGGCAGATGACCCTGCTTGCGGGGCAGTTGCCTGCGTACAGTACCCTGGAAAAAAACCTGACTGCGCTGTTCCGCTGGACGTATGCGGAGCGAAAGAACCTTTGTGTCCTGATGGATTGCCATCTGACCAGTTTTTTCAGTGATGCGTTGAGCGAGAAGATCATCCTTGTTCTGATCTCCAACATCGAAGTCGGGGATGCAAGACAGTTTGTGCCATGGCCCGTTTCATTGCCGGGCGAAAATCGATACTTCCGCAACTCGTTCATCGGGGCATATATGGGTTTTTTCAACAGCTGGCGCTATGGAAACTTTGCAGAACGACCAGAGGATCTGGCCAAATGTATGGCTTCGTTCTATCTTCGCTGAGAAGGGTGAGACGGGATGGCGGACTTGCGGAAAGAGGAGTTGTTCCCAGCGGATGCATTTGGCTTGTTCTATCTGCAGATTACACGTATCCCCGGCGGATGGCACCGCCATGCAGAGTATGAGATCTTCTACCACATGCATAGAAAAATCCCCTCAGAGATTTCTGACAGCATTGTCAGAGCTCTGAGGGGATTTTGCGTGTCATGAAACGGAGATCAGATTTCGATCATTCCATTTTCATCCTTCGCGATGGGGAGCGCAATCAGGAGGTCAACCAGAGCAAATGCAAGGCCGAGACCGGTCCAGCCGACAAGCAGGTAGAAGATGCCCAGTTTCCAGCGGTGCTCCAGAAAGCGGTGTGCTCCGCACCAGCCCAGAAAAATGGTGAAGTAGGGACGCTGCTCAGGGTCATTGGTCAGGCAGGACTGAGCCGACTTGGTAACGACGCACTGGCAGGTGTAGCCGATGATGTACAGCCTTTTCGATTCTTAAAAGTCTGCCACGGCCCTTAAGAATCAAAGGAGCCGATCTCCAAGACCTAATATATCAGTTTGTTCGATGATTGTCGTGTGTAAATCCTGTGCCATTCACATTGTAAATCCTGCTGTTCTGTTTTTCGCTGCCAAAAAATCAAAGTCAAAGATGGACATTTTGCACAGTTTTTCTCCCTTTTTCACCCCACAAGATTGGTTTGATGCACCTTGTTTTATGATATGCAACAAAACGGCAAAAACTGTTGCACAATGTGCTAAAAAAACCAAAAAAGATTTGTGCGGCATTTTTTTAACAATTGTGATATATTAGTTACAGTAAGGCTTGTATCCTACACAAAAAAGGAGATTTTTATGAAGGATATTTATATTTCCGGCTTTGCCGATGAGATCAGCTCTTCTTTTGATGAGCAGCTCAAGACAGTCCGTGAGCTTGGAATGCAGTACATCAGCCTGCGCAGTGCAGATAAAAAGGGAATCGCTGACTTTACCGTTGAGGAAGTCAAGACCGATCTGCTGCCCCGCCTGCAGGCCGCTGGTGTTGGCGTTTCCAGCCTGGGCAGTCCCATTGGCAAGGTCAAGATCGACGATGAAGAGGGCTTTGAAAAGCAGTGTGCTCAGCTGGAAACGCTGTGCGAGATCGCTAAGGTCCTGAATTGCAAGTACATCCGCATGTTCAGCTTCTTTATGCCGGAAGGCAAGGATCCTGCCGACTATCGTGACGCTGTCATCGAGAAGCTGCGCAAGTTCATTGCCATTGCTGAAAAGCACGACGTGATCCTGATGCACGAAAACGAGAAGGATATCTATGGTGATGTTCTTTCCCGCTGTGTTGACCTGATGCAGACGCTGAACAGCGCGCACTTCAAGTCCGCATTCGACTTTGCAAACTTTGTACAGTGCGGCGAGGATACCGCCAAATGCTGGGATGCTCTCCGCCCGTACATTGTATATATCCACATCAAGGATGCCGTTTCTACCGACAAGGAGAATGTGCTCTGCGGTACCGGCGAGGGAAAGATCCCCGAGCTGCTGCACAAGGCCATCGTGGAAGAGGGCTATACCGGCTTCCTGACCCTTGAGCCGCATCTGGTGCTGTTTGACAGCCTGCAGAGCCTTGAGACCACGGATGCAAAGAACATCATCCGTGAGAACAAGTATAAAAACGGTGCTGAAGGTTACGCCGCACAGTATCACGCACTGTGCGATATTCTGGCAAAATTCTAACGTAACAGAAAAAAGGAGAAGATTCAAATGGAAAAGACTGAAGGAAAGATTCGTTATGGCCTGATCGGTATCGGTGCTCAGGGCGGCAGCTACGCTCGCTTCCTGACCAACGCTCCCGCTCCGTTCCCCGGCATGGTCTGCGCACCGTGCCCCGACAACTGCGCACTGGGCGCTCTGTGTGATATCGACCCCGAGAAGGAGAAGATGTGCAAGGAGCAGTACCCCGATGTGCCCTTCTTCAAGGATTGGAAGGATATGATCGCCAGCGGCACGGTTGATGCCATCATCACCACCGTTCCTCACTATCTGCACCACGAGATCTCCATCTACGCTATGGAGCATGGCATGAACGTTCTGTGCGAGAAGCCCGCCGGTGTCCGCAGCAAGGATGTTCAGAAGATGATCGCCTGCGCTAAGGCTCATCCCGAGGTTTCCTTCGGCATCATGTTCAACCAGCGTACCAACAAGCTGTATCAGAAGATCAAGGAAATCGTTGCCAGCGGTGAGCTGGGCGAGATCCGCCGCTCTCAGTGGATGATCAACTCCTGGTGGCGTCCTGACAGCTACTACCAGCAGAGCGCATGGCGTGCTACCTGGGGCGGCGAAGGCGGCGGTGTCCTGGTCAACCAGGCTCCCCATCAGCTCGACCTGTGGCAGTGGATCTGCGGTATCCCCGTGAAGGTTTTCTCCAAGAACATCAACGGCTGCCATCGTAACATCGGCGTTGAGAACGACGTGACCATGCTGGTCGAGTTCGCTAACGGCGCTACCGGAACCTTTACCACCTGCACCCACGATGCCATCGGCACCGATCGTCTGGAGATCGACCTGGACGGCGGCAAGATCGTTGTTGACAACAGCAAGACCGCTCATGTCTACCACTACATCGATAAGGAAGGCAACCCCTGCACTGAGGATTACCTGAACGAGCACATGAACATGATGGAAGTTGCCATGCTGACCAGCGGCAACGGTGCAGGCTCCAAGCTGTACACCGAAGAGACCTTTGAGAACAACGATGGCTGGGGCTTCCAGCACACCACCGTTATGCAGAACTTTGCTGCTCACATCCTGACCGGCAGCCCGCTGCTGGCTCCCGGCGAGGACGGCATCAATGGTGTCAACCTGGCAAACAGCAGCCAGCTGTCTGCATGGACCGGCCGCGAAGTCTCCAACCCCTGCGATCCCGAGGAGTATGCTGCTGAGCTGAACAAGCTGATCGAGGCTGAGGGCAAGTTCCCCGTCCGCGAGTAATCAGTATCCCTGAAAAAAGCAATGCCTGTTCCAGGCTTACAAGGAGTTGCGTTTCCATGAAAAGAGCTGCGATCATTGGCTGCGGCACCATCTTTCAGGTTCATCTGCCCATCATTGTGGCAAATCCTGAGATCGAACTGTGTGCCGTGTGCGATAACAATCCCGCTGTGCAGGAAAAGCTGCCTGCTGCAGCAAAGGCCGTGCCGTTCTATACGGACTATGAGGAGCTTCTGGAAAAGGAGCATCCCGATGTGGTACATCTCTGCCTGCCGCATTACCTGCATGTGCCCGTGTCGGAGTACTTTGCTTCCCACGGTGTGAATGTCTTCTGCGAGAAGCCGGTGGGTCTGAACACCGCACAGGCCAAGGAGTTCGTGGAATTTGAGGCTGCGCACCCTGAGGTCAAGATCGGCATCTGCCTGCAGAATCGTCTGAACCGCACCACCGTTGAACTGAAAAAGATCATTGATGGCGGCGAATATGGCAAGGTCATCGGCTGCCGCGGCTTTGTACCCTGGTTCCGCGGCAAGGCTTACTATGACGAACAACCCTGGCGCGGCCAGCTGGAAACTGCTGGCGGCGGCTGCATGATTAACCAGAGTGTCCACACGCTGGATCTGCTGTATTATCTGTGCGGCGACATCGATGCCATCCATGGCTCGGTGAATCAGCTGGCAGATTACGGCATTGAGGTCGAGGACACCGTAGCTGCCCGCCTGCACTTTGCTAATGGTGCAAACGGTGTGTTCTTTGCCACCAACTGTGATTACACCAACGAGAGCGTCCAGATCAAGGTTGCCTGTGAAAAGGCTTCCTTCCTGATCGAGGATGATGCTTTGTTCCGGATCGACGCAGATGGTGTGCGCACCAAGCTGTGCGAGAATGAGAAGCTGCCCGGTGCCAAGTTCTATTTTGGTGCTTCTCATGGCATCCTGATCAACAAATTTTACCGTGCCATTGAGAACAACACAGACGATTACATCCATGTAAGAGATGCGGAAATGAGCATCCGGCTGATCGATGCCATCCATGCAAGCAGCAAGGCTGGCCATCCCGTTGCTCCGTGACCGCAAAACACAGATAGAAGGAGAAATGAACCATGGCAAACAAAGGTTTGATCGGTGTTCAGATGAGCACCATTGCCCCCGCTAAGATGCCTCACTTCGACGCATACGAGAGCATGGGCAAGCTGGCTGATATCGGCTATCACTGCGTTGAGATCTCTCAGGTCCCCATGACCGCTGAGAACGTTGCAGGCTTCCGCAAGGCTATCGACGAGCTGGGCCTGAATGTCTCTTCCTGCACCGCATCCACCTCTCCCATGCTGCCCGGTATGCCCGGCGAGTTCCTGTGCAATCCCGACGACTATAAGAAGATCGTTGAGGACTGCCGTAAGCTGGACTGCGATATGCTGCGCATCGGCATGCTGCCCATGACCTGCATGGGCAACTACCAGAAGGCTGTGGATTTCGCCAAGGAAGCAAATGAGTATGCTCTGAAGCTGAAGGAAGACGGCATTGACCTGTACTACCACAACCATCACGTAGAGTTCGTTCGTTACGACGGCGAGTTCCTGCTGGACATCATCCGCGCAAATGCTCCTGCTCTGGGCTTTGAGCTGGACAGCCACTGGATCCACCGCGGCGGCCAGGACCCTGTTAAGTTCATCAAGAAGTATGCCGGCAGCATCCGTCTGGTCCACCTGAAGGATTACCGCATCGGTGAGATGCCCATCCCCGAGGGCGGCGTGGACTTCACCAGCAAGGAAGGCATGATGAAGTTCATGAGCAACTTCACCAACATTGTGCAGTTTGCTGAGGTTGGCGAAGGCACTCTGGATATGCCCGCTATCATCCAGGCTGGCCTGGAGGGCGGCGGCGAGTACTTCCTGGTGGAGCAGGATGACTGCTATGGCCGTGATCCGTTCGATAGCCTGAAGATCAGCCACGACAACCTGGTCAAGATGGGCTTCGGCGACTGGTTCTAATTGAAAAGTTTCTGAGGAGTCGTTTTTTACGATCCGATAAAATGAAATCGATGCTGTTTTGCGGAAATGCAGAGCAGCATCGATTTTTTATGTTTCAGGGTTCTGCTTTGTAACACGCTCCAAAATGTTGAAAATATTTTGTGCAAGTTTCACAGTTTTCTATTTGAGCCTTTGGTGGTACAATAGATGTGGAAATTCATAAACCGCTGGAGGAGCTACATGGCCGAAAAAAGTATTGAGTTGGATAGTGTGGAGATCGCCGCTGCCATCTTTGGCAACTGTGACCGCAACATTCGTCTATTGGAAAAGGAGTTCTCTGTCACGGCAGTCTGCCGGGGTACGATGCTTCGCCTCTCTGGCGAGGAGGCCAACGTGGCCGCTGCTGTGCGTGCCGTGGAGGGGATGCTGCTCCTGATCGAAAACCACACGCCGCTGGAGGATCAGACGGTGCGCTACTGCCTGAGCCTTGCTCACGATGGAAAGGAGCAGCGTGTCCGGGAGCTGACTGAGGATTTTGTCACGGTCACGGTCAAGGGCCGCCCCATCCGCCCCAAGACACTGGGCCAAAAGGAATATCTGAATGCTATCCGCAAGAACGCGGTGACCTTTGGCGTGGGTCCCGCCGGTACCGGCAAGACCTATCTGGCCGTTGCAATGGCGGTCAAAGCGTTCAAGGCCAAGGATGTTTCCCGCATTGTGCTGACCCGCCCCGCCGTGGAAGCAGGTGAGAAGCTGGGTTTTCTACCCGGTGATCTGCAGCAGAAGGTGGACCCTTACCTGCGCCCTCTCTACGATGGCCTGTTCGATATGCTGGGTGCTGAGACCTATGAGCGCCTGGTGGAAAAGCAGATCATTGAGGTTGCTCCGCTGGCATATATGCGCGGCCGCACGCTGGATGATTCCTTTATCATCCTGGATGAGGCGCAGAACACTACACCGGAGCAGATGAAGATGTTTCTTACCCGTATGGGTGTAGGTTCCAAGGTGGTTGTGACCGGCGATGTGACCCAGATCGATCTGCCGGACCGTACCCGCAGCGGCCTTGTGGATGCGCTGCACATTCTCAAGAACGTGGATGGCATTGCACAGTGCTATTTTACGGAGAAGGATGTTGTCCGCCATCGTCTGGTGCAGGAGATCATCAAGGCCTACGAAGCGGCTGCGCACCCGGCCAAGCGTTGAAACCGACGCGGAAAGCTGCAATTGCAGCATAAAATGAAGGGAGAGGAATGTTATGTCCAATAAAGTTTTGATCACCAATTCACAGAAAGCCGTAAAAGTGCCTTCGGGCCTGCGGATCCTGATCCGCCGCGCCTGCAACGCTGTGCTGGAATATGAGCACTTCGATGAGCCTGCTGAGATCAGCGTGACTTTTGTGGATAACGCTGCCATTGCAGAGCTGAACAACCAGTATCGCAACAAGCCGATGCCCACCGATGTGTTGAGCTTTCCTCTGGGAGAAAACGGCGTTTACGACGTGGATGAGAACAACGGCTGCAAGATGCTGGGGGATATCGTCATCAGCATGGAACGTGCTCAGGAGCAGGCAACGCTCTACGGCCATCCGCTGCAGCGTGAGGTCGCCTTCCTGACCGTTCACTCCATGCTGCATCTGCTGGGCTATGACCATGAGAACGGTGGTCTGGAAGCTATGCGGATGCGCGAAAAGGAAGAGGCTGTGCTGACCCAGCTTGGCCTGCCCCGCACCGTCAGCTATACGGAATGATCACAGATTTCGGCAAAGGATAGGAGTTCAATTTTGAAAAACGCAGCACCCATGCAGCAGCATTACGATACCTCATCTGTGTTCGTGGCGGTCATCGGCCGCCCGAACGTGGGCAAATCCAGCCTAACCAATCGTCTGGTGGGGGAGAAGGTGGCCATTGTTACCTCCAAACCCCAGACGACCCGCACCCGCATCACCGGCGTTGTGACCCGCGGCCCTCTGCAGTATGTTTTGCTGGACACCCCGGGCGTGCATAAGGCCCACAATAAGCTTGGCAAGCGGATGGACAAGACGGCCAGCGATTCCATCGCGGATGTGGATGTCTCCATGATGCTGTTTGAGCCATACGGTGCCCTGAATGAGCCGGAAATGGTTCTGGTGGACGCTCTGCGCAGCAGCGGCGGCCCTGCCATTGCAGTCATCAATAAAACCGATCTTGTCAAGGAGCCTGCTGATCTGGAAGCCCGCAAGGCTGAGCTCAAGGAGCTGGGTGTGTTTGATGCCATTTACACCGTAAGCGTCCGGGCAGACGACCACTGTGAGGAACTGTTCGATGCCCTGAGCCAGTATGCTGTGGAGGGCCCGCACTACTTTGACGATGATGCCTACACCGATATGCCGGAAAAGGAACTGGTGGCGGAGGTCATCCGTGAAAAGGCACTGCTGTATATGCGGGATGAGATCCCGCACGGCATTGCGGTCGTGGTGGAGCGTTTCAAGGAGCGCCCCGGTACAGATCTGGTGGATATCGATGTAAATATCTACTGCGAGCGCGAGAGCCATAAGGGCATGGTCATTGGCAAGGGTGGTGCGATGCTGAAAAAGATCGCCAGCTCTGCCCGTGCGGACTGCGAAGAGTTTCTGGGCTGCCGGGTCAACCTGCAGTGCTGGGTCAAGGTCAAAGCAGATTGGCGGGACAATGAGTTTCTGCTGAACAACTTTGGCTTCAAACAGAACCCGAATAATCGTTGATTTTTCTCTTTACATTGCCCGGGACACTGCTCGGGCAGGGAGAATATGCAGATGGATACGATCGTAACACCTGGGCTTGTGTTAAAAGAGACCCGGTACAAGGAATCTGACCGGATTCTGACCATTCTTACACCGGAGCTGGGGGTCATTTCGGCCTCAGCACAGAGCAGCCTGCGGCTGAAGAACAAATTATTCAGCGCCTGCGGGCTTTTTTGCTACTCTGAATTTGTGCTGCTGCCCGGCCGGAATATGTACACCATCCGAGAAGCGGAAGTGCGCAACGTATTTCATGGCATTTCCTCCACCATCGAGGGGATGAGCCTTGCCATGTATCTTGCCGAGATGGCGGCGGCACTTTCTCCTACGGGGGAGGAAGCTGCCAAGGAACTGCGCCTGCTGCTGAACTGCCTGTATATGATCAGCGAGGGTAAAACCGACCTGCATGTGGTCAAGGCTGTGTTTGAGCTGCGCACCATGAGCGAGTGCGGCTTTCTGCCGCAGCTGGTCTGCTGCAAGATCTGTGAAAAATACGATGGCCCCGCGTTTTATCTTGACCCGCAGGAGGGCATTCTGCTCTGTGAGGACTGTGCGAAAAAGGCGGGCAAGACCTGCAATCTGGACACGGGTGCCTTGTATGCCTTGCGTCATATCTGCCTTGTAGAAGATAAGAAAATATTTGCATTCAAAATCTCGGTCGGCAGTCTGGCAAAGCTGTCTGCGGTGGCAGAGCGCTACGCTTTGACCCACCTGGACAAACCGCTGAAAAGTTACGACTTTTTGAAATCCGTTCTGCCTTGACCGGGATAAACAATTTTGATATAGGGAACAAACATGGAAACAAGCTATTTGAAAACTTTAGAGCTTGATAAGATCATTGCGCGTGCATCCGAGGGCTGCGTGTGCAAGGAAGCTAGAGAGCAGCTGCTGGCTCTGGAGCCTCAGTGCGACCCTGATGAGGTGCGTTACGCGCTGGAACAGACCGATGCCATCAACAGTCTGCTCATCAAAAACGGGTCTCCGCGCTTTGGCGGGGTAGAGGGTGTCAGCTCTCTGGTAGCCCGTGCGGTCAAGGGCGGTGTGCTCTCCATGGGGGAACTGCTGATGGTGGCCGGCGCTCTGCGCAACTTTCAGAACCTGACCAGCTGGTATGGCTCCTCGGAACATGATGCCCTGCCTACAGATGATCTGTTCTACGCGCTGGCACCTCAGCCCGGGCTGGAGCAGCAGATCTCCAGCGCCATTCTGGCTCCGGATGCCATGGCAGACACGGCTTCCCACACCCTGAACGAGCTGCGCAAAAAGATCCGCGCTACGGAGAACAGCATCCGCGACCGGCTGGAAAGCATGGTTCGCAATATGGATACCTCCAAGTATTTGCAGGAGAGTGTGGTCTCCATTCGCAATGGACGGTATGTTGTGCCCGTTAAGAGCGAGTATCGCGGCGAGGTGAGCGGCATCATCCATGATGTCTCGTCCACCGGTGCTACTGTCTTTGTGGAGCCGCAGGCGGTCGTGGAAGCAAATGCACGCATTCTGCAGTATCGTGCACAAGAAGCGCAGGAGATCGAACGCATTCTGGTGGCATTTACGGCACAGGTAGCTGCCATTGAGCCTCAGTTCCAGTACAGCTACAAGGCAATGCTGGAAATTGATGTGCTGTTGGCAAAGGCTCGTCTGGCTCTGGATATGAAGGCATTCAAGCCCTCTGTCCGCACCGACAGCTCCTTTTCGCTCATCCGGGCGCGTCATCCGCTCATTGACCCCAAAAAGTGTGTACCTGTGGACATTGCGTTGGGTAAAGAGTACGATTCGCTCATCATCACCGGCCCGAACACCGGCGGTAAAACCGTCACCCTGAAAACGGCGGGTCTGCTGTGTGCAATGGCACAGTGCGGCTTCCTGATTCCTGCCGATGAACGCAGTGAGATCTGCGTGTTCGATGAATTTCTTGTGGACATCGGTGATGAGCAGAGCATCGAACAGAGCCTTTCTACTTTCTCCGGCCACATGAAGAAGATCACCGGTATTCTGGAACTTGCCATGCCGCACACGCTGGTCTTATTGGATGAGCTTGGCGCGGGTACTGACCCTGCCGAAGGTGCAGCGCTGGCCGTGGCCATCATCGAGGAACTACGCCGCCGCGGTGTGCTGCTGATGGCAACCACTCACTACGCCGAACTGAAGGTGTTTGCGCTGGAAACCAAGGGTGTAGTCAATGCCAGCTGTGAGTTTGATCTGGAGACACTGCGCCCGACTTACAAGCTGAGCGTAGGTGTGCCCGGCAAGTCCAACGCCTTCCTCATCAGTGAGAAGCTGGGCATCCCGGAGCGTGTCATTGAGGCAGCCCAACAGCATCTGTCTGCCGAGGATAAGCGCCTGGATGCAGTTTTGGGCCAGCTGGACGACCTGAAGCTACAGCTGAAAGAGAGCCAGGACGAGGTTGAGGAGCTGAAGAATGAGGCTTCTCACCAGCTGGAGGCCGCTCAAAAAAAGCGGGATGAATTGATCCAGCAGGGCGAAAACGAGTTGGAAGCTGCCCGTGCCAAGGCCCGTGCGCTGGCACAGCAGGTGGAAAGCAAGGCGTATGCACTGACCGATGAGCTGCGCCAGCTGCAGAAGGACGAGCGCCTGAGCACCCAGCAGAAAGCCCAACGTGCCCGCGAGATTGCAAAGAAAGAGTCTGAAAAGCTCTTTATCGGTACCGAGGTGGTGCATAACCCTGTCAAGGAGTTTGTCCCACTGAAAGAAGTCAAGGTAGGGCAGGAGGTCTGCATTGCAGAGCTCAACCAGCTGGCCACCGTGCTGGCACTGCCGGATAAAAACGGCGATGTTCTGGTGCGTGCCGGCATCATCAAGACCAAGATCCCGCTCAAGGGCCTGAAGCAGCCGGATAAGCTCATCAAAGAGCCTCAGCCCAAAACCAAGGCACAGCAGCGCTATTCCCGCCTGACGGGCGATGCAAACCGGCTCAACGGCAGAGTAGAGCGTGTGCAGCGTTCGGCCAAAATGGAGCTGAATCTGCTGGGCCTGACTGTGGATGAAGCTCTGCCTGAGGTGGATGCTTATATCGATCGCGCCATTCTGAACGGTCAGACAGTGGTGTATCTGATCCATGGCAACGGTACCGGTGCTCTGCGCACCGCGATTCATAAACATCTGCGCGGCAACCGGATGGTCAAAAGCTTCCGGCTGGGACGTTACGGTGAGGGCGAGAGCGGTGTGACCGTGGTTGAATTGAAGTAAAAACATACCGGGAGTTTCCCGGCAGCGCCCGTCCGGAAGATCATTCTTTGGGCGGGCGTTTCTTATAAAACGGCAGGGATGTCATCATGGCAAAACATTCGGTACAGCGCAAAAGAAAGAAAAGGGGCAATAGTTTTTCCTTTGGCAGAGCAGTGGTTCTGGTTCTCTGTTTTATTGGTGTCAGTTTTGGGCTGTATCTGTGGCAGGCGGCTTTCTCCATTGGACAGCCAACACCGACCGTAGACGATGATGATTTTCGTCCGACCATTGGTGAGCCGCCGTACCGTATTGTGATCGATGCAGGACATGGCGGCTCAGATCCAGGGGCAAGGGGAGTGGTGCAGGAAAGCGAGATGACCGCTGCCACAGCGGAGGCTTTGAGCGCCTGGCTGGAGCGTGACCCCAATTATATCCCACTGACCACCCGGGAAAGTTACGACAGCACCGCAAAACCTGCTGAACGCGCCGCTGCCGCCAATGCACAGGATCCGGATCTGTTGTTGTCTGTCCACGGCAATTCGGCACCCGAAGGCTCCAGCGCAGCCGGGTTTGAATGTTATCCGGCTGTTCCGGGACGAGCATACCATCAGGAGAGCTATTATTTTGCAAAGCAGCTTGCCGGGGCTATGCAGGCGGCAGGGGCCAGCCTGCGGGGACGCGGGGGAATCCGATATATCTATTACCAAGGGGAAGTAAAACAGTTGGTGGAGAGCAGCCACAAGGAAGTGCGGGTAGAGCGCAGCTTTACGATTCTGGAAGATGTAAATTGTCCAGCAGTGCTGGCAGAGCAGTGTTTTGTGACCAGCGATACCGATGTAGCCCAGTTCGGCAGTAAGGACGGATGTAAGCGGACTGCGCGTGCATACTATGAAGCAATCTGCGCATACTTTGAAACCACACCATTGTCGGAAGAGTGATGGGTACATATTTTCTATAACAACAGTTGATCGGTCAGACCCTCTGAGATCTCAGAACCAGCAGCGGGAAGAGAGAGGAGGGTCTGATTTTTTGATTATTCTCTTTTCATATAATGCAGGTTATGCGAAACATAGGGGAGTGAAAAAGCCCTCTTTTCCAGTTTTAGGCGTTTTTAAGGCCGCCTCGGCTCAATCTGAGCTCCGGCGGCCTGTTTTACAATAACTGTGTATTTTGCGTTTTTTACACACGTTTTTCCTGTTATTGATCTGTTTGATCTGTTACAGCATCCGATTCATTACAACGACCGTATAGTCCTGCGTGTGATTTCTCAATCCGGTATCTGTGAACTGATTCTTTTTCCAGAACGATTCACTTTGCTTGTTGCCATCCACATAACCCAGCCGGATATACTCGTAACCCAGACTGTGCAGATACACACACAGCTCTGTGATGATCCTGCTTCCAATGCCATGTCCCTGTACAGAACGTTCCATCATAAAGAATCCGATGAAGCAGCTTCGTTCCGTTGGATAATGGTCAATAAAGTCCATCACAGCCACAAGCTGCTCGGCATCATCAAAAAATCCGAGATAATACTTATCCTGAGGTTCGTCCATTTTGCGCTGCGGCAAGGCACACATATCATCCCGAATGCTTCCCTCAGTTACAAATGGCGGACAATGTTCATAAAACTGTGTGTTTTTCTCACAAAGAGCTAAAATCAGCGGAATATCGCGCTTTGTCAACATCTGCACATGATAACTCTTAGAGAAGTTGATATAGTTCATACAGTTTCCTTATCCCCGGGCATAGAAGAGATATCCACCCGGATGCCATCATTGGCAGCACCCTCAAAAGCTTCCATCGGGCTGGCAGCTTCTTCAACATCCATCGAATCGGCGTTATTTTTCACTCTGTTCTCCCCTGCTGCCCGTTTTGTTGTATCCAAGCGTGCTTTTTCGGGTGTGACCGTGCCCAGCGGGTTCTGCTCAATGGCGGCACGCACCTGAAATTCTTGCAGATGCGTATAAATTTGCGTTGTACCCACACTGCTGTGACCCAGCAGCTGCTTAAGGGTCAGAATATCCACATTGCCGGTCTGATACATCAGCGTTGCCGCAGTGTGACGCAGCTTATGGGTGGAAAAGCCCTTGAGCCCGGCCGCTTTCATGGCACCGGTGACGAGCTGCTCCACCCTGCGGTTGGAAATGCGCTCCTTCCGGCGGCGCGTCACAAACACAGCCTTTTCCTTTGGATTCAGGCCCTCCATCGTGTTGCGTTTGGCCAGGTAGAGCTGCAGGGCTTCGACGCAGGCCTCATTCAGATAGACCATCCGTTCCTTGTGGCCCTTGCCAAAGAGCCTGATCTGCCGCTGTTCCAGGTCGATATCGCCCAGATCCATGCCCACCAACTCAGAAAGCCGCATTCCGCAGTTCAGGAACAGAACCACCATGCAGTAATCCCGCTCCGGAAAATCGCTCTGATATTGCGTGCTCTCCAGCAGATCCATGGACTGTTCCGCTGTCAGATATTTTGGCAGGACTTTATCCTGCTTGGGCGGCTTGATGGAGGCAGTCGGGTTCTCTGTCAGCTTATTGACCTGATTGACCAAGTAATCATAAAAGCCGTGCAGGCTGGCCAGCCGCCGGGCGGTCGAGGATTTCTTGTTGCCGCATTCGCGGTTCAGAAAATAGAGGTATTCATAGATGTCCTCTTTGCTCACACTGCCCCAGAAGGCCGTATCCAGACCCTTGGGGTCAATATCCTTGATCTCCGTATCTGCCGGAACCAGCCCGCGGCGGCGTTTCATAAAACGGGAAAAACCGCGCAGATCGCAGTAATAACTGAAGGCCGTGTTGGCGCTTTTGCCCGCGATCACCTCCAGGTACCGCACATATTCCACAATATCCGGCGAAGCATCATCAAACGGCGGATGCTTGCCCGGATTTTTTTCATCAAGATAGATCGACATAGTTTCTCCGTAAATTCGTTACAACCGGTCTGATTTCAATGCATGGATCGCATCCGAGATATAAGCCGCACCTATCAGCTTCATGCCCGGATAATCTGCCGGGTTCAGGTGGGCAAGGCTATGTTTTGGCACCACAGCCCGCTCAAAGCCGATGCGCTCGGCTTCCCGCAGGCGTTGTTCAAGGTTGGGCACACTGCGCACCTCACCGCCCAGACCCACTTCCCCAATGGCAATGAGCTTATCGCTCACGGGGCAGTCCAGCAGAGACGACACCATACACAGGCAGACCGCCAGATCGCAGGCAGTATCCCGCAGGGCAATGCCGCCCACTATGTTGATATAGACATCCAGATTGCCAAAGAAATACCCTGCCCGTTTTTCCAGAACGGCAATGAGCAGATTCATGCGGTTATAATCATAGCCGCTGCAGGCACGGCGCGGTGCCGGGAAATTCGTTTTGGTGGCAAGGGCCTGGATCTCGCTTAGAATGGGGCGGCTGCCCTCCATCGTACAGGCGACGCAGTTACCGGAAACCCCCAGCGGACGGCCTTCCAAAAGCATCTGGGAAGGGTTTTCGATCTCCTCCAGCCCCTGCCCTGTCATATCAAACATGCCCAGTTCATTGGTGGAGCCATAGCGGTTCTTGGCAGCTCGCAGAATGCGATAAGGCAGCATTTTGTCGCCCTCAAAGTAGAGCACAGTATCCACGATGTGCTCCATGACCTTGGGGCCTGCAATGGCTCCGTCTTTGTTGACATGGCCCACAATGAACATGGGGATCTCCTGCTTTTTGGCTACCGCCAGCAGACGGGCGGCGCTCTCCTTGACCTGACTGACCGTACCGGCCGAGGAAGAAAGATCCATACAGCGCATCGTCTGGATAGAGTCGATGACTACAAGCTCCGGCTTTTCCTTTTCAATCAGGCCGCAGATCTCGTCCACATCGTTCTCCGCAGCAAGATAGATGTTCTCCTGCGGCACTTTCAACCGCGCAGCACGCAGTTTGACCTGACGGACAGATTCCTCACCCGTGATATACAGAACAGAATGCTGGTTGGAGATGGCACCGCAGAGCTGCAAAAGCATCGTAGATTTGCCAACACCCGGTTCTCCGCTGAGCAAAACCACGCCGCCCAGCACGATGCCGCCGCCCAGCACCCGGTCAAGCTCCGATATGCCGGTCAGGATGCGGCTTTTCTCTTCCGTAGTGCTGATATCGGCCAACCGCCGGGCCGTCAGCGAGGTGACACCCTCCTGCCGGGCAGGTGCTGCCGCTTTGCTGCTGGAAAGCCCTGCCTTGGGCGCTTCCGCAACAACATCCTCATTCATGGTATTCCAGCTGCCGCAGCTGGGGCAGCGGCCCATCCAGCGCGGGCTGGTTTCACCGCAGTTGGAGCAGACGTAAACAGTTTTGAGCTTTGGTTCCTTCATGGTGCACTCCCTGCAAAAACGCCGCTGGAAAAGCGGCGCTCAATTTCATTGTTCTGTTTTAGTTTACCACATTCTGTTGTCTGCCGCAACTGCTCCCTTACTTTACCTCAACAACGGTGATATTTTGGGCTGTCACACTGCTCTTGCTCAACACAATGTCACGGATCTGCGCTACCTGTGCAGCCGTTAAGGCATCGCCCGAGGTCATAACAGTCAGATCGGCCCGACCTGACTGCAGAAAGCAGAGACAATCCGCAAACCCCTTGGCCTTGACCAGTGTCTCGATCTCGTTTTCCGCGTTGAGATCCGCAAGGTTTCCGGTCAGCTGGCTGGTATACTCCTTCTTTTCTTCCGTGGAGAGAGAAGCGGATTTCAGCGCTTTCTGAATGCTGTCCATGGCTTCATCGTGGGCTTTGGTCCGCTTGAGCCGCGCTTCTTCAAAGAACTTGGAGCCGCTGTTGTTTGCAACGCTCACAAGCTGAGCTTCGCCATAATTCTTGTTGGCACTGGAAACCGCTTCGGCTTCAGTCATCAGTTCATCCGTAACGGGAACGGTCTCCTGACTGACGGCAGAGACGTTGACTGCATCCTCTTCCAGCGTCACACCGGTGCGGGCATACTGCCAGTTCAGATAAACGGCAATGACCAGTGCTGCTGCCAGAGTAATGGCTGTTGCTTTGCGGGTATTCTTCGAGATGGCTCTCATAGCTGTTTCCTCCTTATATTACATGGTGCGTTATCCTTTGCGCTGTTCTACACAAATTCGATTGGCCGAAAGATCCAGCAGTGCCCGGACAAGCTCTGTGATACGAGCGGCGACCCGGACATCTCCCCCACCATCACAGACAACAGCCACACCGCAGACGGCAGGCAGATAGGTCGTCTCTTCCAGGGCGGAGCCATCCTCCAGCAGAACATGGGTCTCCTGGTTCTGCATCTGGCCGGACTGCGTATCCACAGCATAGATCGTTTCTTCCCCACTTTCCAGTGTCACCATCACAACGGTTTTTCCTGCCCCATCGAGCTGTTCGATCAGCTCTGTCAGCTGTGTTTCCAATTGCTCCCGGTAGGCAGTTTCTGAAACAGCAGCAGAACTGCCTGCATTTGCTGCGGTTTTTGCGGGGGTCGAGAATAATTCTGAGAATAAGATCAGCAGCATTGCCGCCACACCCAGAATGATTGCGAGCTGGGTGCGGTTTTGCTTCTGGAGCAAACCGGCAAAGAGGCTCTGTTCCCTGCTCTTCATCCGGAAAGGTTCCCCTCCTTTGCTTCCTGTCCGCTGCTGCGGGCATCCAGTTCAGCCTGAATGGCATCTTCCAGCGTGCCCATGGATGCGGGCGAAAGATCCGGCACAGAAAAGGACTGAACTTCTGTCCGGAGCTGAGGGATGACCTGTAAAAGCACCACTAAAATATATAGTCCAGCCACGGCTTTTATGCACCGTCGGGCCCAGCTGTTTCCTGTGAGCCGGGCCAGCAGCTCTGCGCAGATACAGGCAGTGCAAAAGACCACAGCTGCGCTTTTCAATGTCTGCATCAAACGCCTCCCAGCATAAAAAGAAGTGCGGTTCCTGTTACGGCCAGCCCGAAAAAGAGCGCGATACAGGCCATCATACACCGGACAGCAGAAGCAAAACAGGTAAGCAGTGCCTGTCCACGGTTGTTTCCGGTCAGGCTGCACAGCGTACCGCAGAGAATGATACATCCCAGATGCGCAAGCATCCCGAGATACAGTGGCAGAAACTCAGCCAATAAAATCAGGATAGCGGCCATTCCAAGGCCGCTTTTGAGCAATTGGATGCCTGCCAGAACAGCCTCGGAAGCATCGCTCAAACTCTGCCCCACAATGGGAATGGTGCCGGTGAGAAACTGTCCTGTGCGCAGCGCCGTTCGGTCGAGCTGTGCGGCAGAGATGCGCTGGAATCCCAACAGTGCAGCCAGCAGCTTTCCAGTAAGGGAAAGTCCCTTTTGCAGCAGTGTCCCTGCCGCTTTGCACAGGTTCCCCAGGCAGCTCTGTTCCGTGATACAGCAAGCCATGCTCAATGCAAGGAAGCATTCCAGAATGGGCGGTACAAAGGCCGTCAGGGCCTGTGCCAGCAGACAAAGCAATGTCAGAAAAAAGCCGCTTGCGGCGGCCCCGGCACTTGTCTCACCACCCATGATCAGAACACCGGCATAGACAGGAAGAAAACCGGAGAGAAAGCGGTTCCAGCTTTCGATCTGCGCGCACAGCTGCCGGGCAATTTCAAGCAATGGTTCCCACAGGAGGATCCCACACCCACCGGCGCAGACAGGATCACACCAGCTGTGATCACCTTCCTCCCCCAGAAACAGACTGACTATGGCAGACAGGAGCAGAAACAACAGCAGTGCGGCATAACCGCGGATGCTTTCCCGCAGTGTCTGGAACAGAGACGAAGTGCAAAAACTTTGCAGAACGCTCCACGGGTCTTCTGCTACCTGCAAAGCATCCACAGGGCTTTGGTCAAGATAAGGCTGCCAGAGCTCTGCTCCCGGCAGCTGTGTGTGCAAACCGGCACTCTCTGCCGCAAAAACTGTCGGGGCGCACAGGCAGAGGCTTGTTCCCACCAGCAGAAAAGCCCACCACTTCCAGTTCTTCATCTTGCAATGCTCCCAATCGTCTGCAGGATCTCTTCCAGCAAGGGCCACGCCGCTGCCAGTACAAGACACCGACCTGCCAGTCCAACACACCACCCTAAAGATTCTGCCCCGGCTTCCTCACACAGGGTGCGGGTATAATCTGTCAGCAGAACGATAGCCGCACTCCGTACAAGGCAGGAAAAAGCCCCGCTGTCAGCTTGTCCAGCCAGGCGTGCTATGCCGGAAAGTACTGTCCGGATGCTTGTCCCTGCCCGCACCAGCAGCACCAGCGCTGCCCCAAGGGAGAGCAGGAGTGCATAGGCGGGGGCCTGCTTTTCCAGAACTGCATAGAGCAGTGCCGCGAGCAGCGCAATGCCGAACACAGCCACGGCTGCACTCATAGTGCAAACAGCGACTTGATGGTAACGAACAGCACACTGATCTGTTTGACCAGGATGGACAGCACGACCACCAGACCGGCCAATGTCGTCATCATTGCCTGATCCTCCCGCCCGGAGCGGATCAGCAGTTGGTTCAGCACGGCAACAATGATGCCAATGGCCGCAATTTTGAAGATAAGGTCAATCTCCATCCGCGTCCTCTCCTTTTGAGCTGATTCATCCCAGCAGAATGGCAGCTGCAAGCCCGACGGCCAGGCCCAGCTTGTGCGAAAGCATCGACTGCGTCCGGGCCGCAGCTTCACCTTCCTGCAAGGCTGCCTGAAACTGTGCCTGATACAATTCAAGCCGTCTGCACTCCTGCTCCGCTTCCAACCGCCCCAGGCCTGAAAAACATTCTGAGAAGCGGGTGCGTTCTTCTAAGGTCAGGGAGGGAAAGGGCTCCAGCGTTTGTAACGAAACCGTTTCTGGTGGAAGCTGCCCATCCTGTATCAATTTCCGGCAGAGAAGATTCAGGTCACTGCGGCGGAAGCTGATTTCCTGATGCAGCGTTTCCAGCAGATCCAGGGTTTTGCGCAGGGCTTCCAGATGCGCCTGCGCCTGCTGATGAAAGCTGTCGCCTGCGCACCAGCCGCAGACGACAAAACAGCAGACACTCAACCAGCGCAGAGGGCTCATAGAAACCGCACCTCCCCGATGCAGCCGGGTGCTTGTCTACCGGTCAGCCAGACGAGCACCCGCACCGCGCCGCGCTCCATCAGATATTTTACCTGTGGGCGCATGGTCGCCTCTTCGGGTGTGGCAGCATGAAGGGTGGCAATAAAATCCACCCCGCTGAACAGGCCCTGCTCCAGCGCTGTGACCTCATCCAGACCTCCCAGCTCATCCAGCAGGATCACCTGTGGCGAAAGGGTGCGCAATGCCATCTGCACTGCTTGTCCCTTGGGGAGCCCGGCAAGAACATCCAGCGCCTCGCCGTGTGTATTCCCGGCAAAGAGCTCCCGCCGTTCATCAATGACCGAAAGGATCTTCTGCTGCCGGACGAGCTCCCGGGCAATACTGCGCAGCAATGTGGTCTTGCCGCTGCCCGGCTCTCCAACAAGAAGCATCCCGATGAAATGCCCCCGCAATGCTGCGGTCAGTTCCTGTGGAAGCGGAACGGTCTTTTCCCGGGCAATGCGCAGGTTGACAGAGGTAAGCTCCTGCAGAACCGTGCCCTGTTCCGGGTTTTGCAAAAAACGCCCGCCAAGCCCTGCCCGACAGCCATTTTCCAGTGTAACATAGCCCTGTGCGATCTCTGTCTGATGGGTATGGACTGAACCGCCGCAGAGGGTGAACAGGATCTCTTCCATCTGCAACGGGGTCAGCTGCATCGTTTGCAGTGCATTCAGTTCAGGTGCCAGCTGTGCAGGTGTGCAGCTGCACCCCTGCACCGTAAACTGTGGAGCACAGCCCAGCCGGAGCCGCAGCTCATGTACAGTTTCCGCATCTTTTGACGGGAGCTGCCCCAGCGGCCTTGCCAGCCATTGGGGCAGTGTCTGCACCACCTGATAATACTCGTCCATCTTCTGTTCTCCTTCCGTGTCCTTTGCCATCAGTGTATGCACCGGCCCGGAGGTTAGAACCCGCAGGGCGCAGAAAAGCCCGCACAGCATCCAAACTGTACGGGCTTTTTAGAACAGGTTTTCTGATTATTGCTGGGACTTATCCTCTGCGATCATAGCAAGAAACTCTACCTCGGTCAGCACAGGCACACCCAGTGCCTGTGCTTTGGTCAGCTTGGAACCTGCGGCGGCACCAGCCACCACATACGCTGTTTTTTTGGAAACAGAACCGCTTGCTTTGCCGCCATTCTTTACGATAAGTGCCTCAGCTTCACTGCGGGAGAGTGTTTCCAGCGTTCCGGTCACGACCAGCGTTTTCCCGGCGAGCTTATCGCCCTTGGGCTCCCCCTTCCATTGCATGTTCACACCGGCATCGGCCAGACGGTGCACCAGATCCGTTGTGCCATCCTTGGCAAAGAATTCAGTCACGCTCTGGGCCATCACGCCGCCAAAACCATCAATCTCGCCGATCTGCTCCTCGGTTGCTTCCCGGATGGCCTGCAGAGAGCCAAAATGCTCTGCCAGCAATGCGGCGGCTTTATCGCCGATGTTGCGGATTCCAAACGCAAACATCAGCTTATCCAGATTGTTCTGCTTGGAAGCTTCGATCGCCTGCAGAAGATTGTTTGCGCTCTTTTCCTTGAACTTTTCCAGCGTGAGCAGCTGCTCTATTGTCAAGTCATAGAGATCTGCCGCAGAGTGTACCAGCCCTTTATCCACCAGCTGCGTGGCGACCATGGTGCCCAGACCGTCGATGTCCATGGCATCCCGGGATGCAAAGTGGATGATATTGCGGAGTGCCTGTGCGGGGCATTCCGGGTTGACACAGCGCAAAGCAGCTTCATCTTCCAGGTGCACTGCCGGAGCACCGCAGGAAGGGCAAAATTCCGGCATCTGGTAAGGCTGAGCGTCCGGTTCGTGGCGGGTCACACCGATGACCTCCGGAATGATATCACCCGCCTTGCGCACCTGAATGGTATCTCCGATACACAGACCCAGTTGACGGATAAAATCTTCATTGTGAAGGGTGGCACGGGAAACCGTGGTACCTGCCAGAAACACCGGGTCAAAACAGGCGGTGGGAGTCAGAACGCCGGTGCGTCCCACGCCGACTTCAATACTGCGCAATGTGGTCTCCTTGACCTCGGGCGGATACTTGAACGCAATGGCCCAGCGCGGGAATTTGTTGGTGGAGCCCAGCAGTTCCCGCTGTGCAAAGTTGTTCACCTTGATCACAGCACCGTCCATATCAAAATCCAGTGCTGCACGGTTCTGGCCGATCTGCTCGATCTCTGCAATGGCATCCTCGATATCATGCACGATATGATAACGCGGGGAGACCGGCAGGCCCAGACTCTTGAGGTAGTCGAGGCTTTCGGCATGGCTGGTCAGTTCCCTGCCCCGCACCTGCTGGACGTTGAATACGAAGATGGACAACCCCCGGCTGCCGGTGATCTTAGAATCCTTCTGACGCAGAGACCCTGCGGCAGCATTGCGCGGATTTTTGAACGGTGCCGCACCCTGTAATTCCTGTTCCGCACAAAGGTGCTGGAAGGCATCGTGCGGCATGTAGACCTCGCCGCGCACTTCCAGATATTCCGGGGCATTTTTCAAAGTCTTTGGAATACGCTTGATAGCCTTGACATTGGCTGTCACATCTTCACCCACCACGCCGTCGCCGCGGGTGGAAGCACGCACAAGTACGCCGTTCTCATATTCCAAGCTGCAGGAAAGGCCGTCGATCTTGATCTCGACGACATATTCCGGCTCGATCCCGGCTTCCCGTACCCGGCGGTCGAAATCGCGCAGTTCATCGAAGGAAAACGCATCCAAAAGGCTTTCCATCTTCACAGCATGTGTCACCTTGGCAAAGCGCCCGCTGGGGGTTCCGCCCACTTTCTGGGTCGGAGAATTCGCAGTGACCAGCTGCGGGAATTCTGCTTCCAATGCTTTCAGCTCCCGGGTCAAAGCGTCATATTCAAAATCCTCCAGCTCCGGGGCATCCTGATCATAGTATAAACGGTTGTTCCTTTCAATGATCACGCGTAGCTCTTCCGCGCGTTTGCGTGCCTGTTCCAGTTCCACGTTCGTTTACTCTCCTTTTCCCAATACCAATACTGTAATTATACCATATTTCAAAAGCAAAATACAGCCAAAAGTGCTGCCGGTGACTCGGGAGTGAACGTGCCGAATCCTAACAAGACAGTCGCTTTATTTTGCCCAGGTGGGTTCCTCCGTGCCATCATAATCGAACAGGCCGTCATTTTTCTCTTCCATGGCCTTGATCATGTGGTAGGTGTATTCGTTATACGGCGTGGGAATCCCAAGCTCCTTTCCCATCCGCATCAGCGCTCCCGAGAACATATCGATCTCTGTATGCCGTCCGGCATCCAGATCCTGCAGAGTGGAATAACGGGCTGTGGCAGGAACAGCGCATCCGTGGCTGACGGCATCTGCGATGCGCAGATCAATGCCCCGTGCAGTTGCAATGGCTTCCAGTTCCCGGCGCAGGCCATCGCTGATGGCTTTCATGTGGACGCTGTCCCGGTAGCAGCCCACACCGGCTCCCAGAATCGCCTGCGGCAGATTGTTGCAGACGTTCAGCCGGAACTTGCTCCACATCTCTTCCTGAATGTGTTCCGTAACCCGGAAGTTGACCCCGGAATCCGTGAACAGTTCCCGCACTGCCTTGACACGTTCACTCTCAAACGGTGCAAATCGCTCGCCATAGATTACACCAAGTGTTGCATCCGGGTCAAAATGGTAACCATCCGCTTCCTTGTGAGACGCAACCTTGATGAAGGAATACAGCAGATGCTCTGCACCCACCTGTGCGGCGATCAGCTCCTCGCTGTCCACACCATTCATCAGACTCATCACAACGGTATTGCTGCCGACAGCGGTCTTGATGCTTTCCAAAGCTCCGGGCAGTGAGCCATATTTCAGTGCAACGACCAACAGGTCTACGCCCTGCGCTTCCTGCGGGGTCCAGACCTCCGGGCGGTAAACTGCTCCATTGATGGCGCAGCCGCTTTCTTTCAGCCGCCGGGCACGGTCACCTTCCGCGATCACACCCAGACGGATATTATCCTTTTTAGAAAGCCCCCAGATGATGTAAGAGCCCACCGCTCCAGCGCCCAAAATGGCAACAGATTGTATTTTCATGTTAGATTCCCCCTCTTTGATTTGTCCGATTCCATTGTAGCACGAATTCGATTTGCTGGAAAGAGAAATGAAAATGCAAAGCTATTTTTGCACATAGATTTTACAGCAATTTGATTGCAGCGGATGCTGATGTGCCGCGGGGCAGCGGATATGCTGGGCGCAACCTTCAAATTGACCGCAAACGGTGCCAAAGTGCTTTAAAGCAGAACAAAAAGCCCCCGGAGAACTTTTTGCGGTTCTCCGGGGGCTGATTTTACGCGTTATAAAACATAGATACGTCTGTTATTCTCAGATAGAAATCGTATTACAAACGTCAATGAGCACGGGGTCAAGCGTCTTGGTCATCTCCAACGCCTCATCCACGGGGTAATCCACAAGGTGCTCACCCTTCATACCAACGATACGGTTGTACTTACCCTGCTCCAGCAGGCAGACAGCGTGATAGCCCATTGCGGAAGCATTCACGCGGTCACGCAGAGTGGGAGAGCCACCGCGCTGGACATGGCCCAGAATGGTAGCACGGGTATCGATGCCGGTGCGGGCCTGGATCTCGTTGGCAATCTCCTGAGAGTGGCCAATGCCCTCGGCAACGATGACAATGAAGTGGCGCTTACCGGTGCGCTGCGTCTCGGTGATTTTATCCAGAATGTCGTGCTGCATATCGAATTCCTTTTCGGGCAGCAGCACAGCCATGGCACCGGAGGCAATGGCAACGTTCAGAGCGATGTAACCCGCATTGCGGCCCATGACCTCGACCACGCTGCAGCGGTCATGGCTCTGGGTGGTATCGCGCAGCTTGTCGATCATTTCCAGGGCGGTGTTCATTGCGGTATCGTAGCCGATGGTGTAATCGGTGCAGGCGATATCATTATCGATGGTGCCGGGCAGACCGATCATCGGAATGCCGCGGTGTGCCAGCTCACGGGCACCGCGGTAGGAGCCGTCGCCGCCGATGACCACCAGCGCGTCAATGCCCAGCTCACGGCACTTTGCAGCGCCCTTGTCCTGGCCCTCCTTGGTCTTGAACTCCAGGCAGCGGGCCGTATACAGGATGGTGCCACCGGCAGAGATGATATTGGAAACGCTGCGCAGGTTCATTTCAAAGCACTCGCCGTCCAGCAGGCCATTGTAGCCGCGCTGAATGCCGATCATACGGAAGCCCTTGTGCAGGCCTGCACGGACAACGGCGCGAACTGCAGCATTCATACCCGGAGCGTCGCCGCCGCTGGTCAGCACACCAATCGTTTTGATTTGCTTTTCCATGGAAAGATTCCCTCCAATTGTTTCGTCATTTACCTATGGAGCACTTACCCTCTCTCTTTGGGCACCAGCTCCATCGCCTTGCTCAGATCATAACTTGCCTTTAGACATTATAACACAGTTCCCGCTTGAATCCAATACCTTTTTGGCACTTCGTTAAAAGTTTATTAAAATTCACAGGCGTACGTCTTGGTGTTGTTTTTGGCACACGTGCACCTGGTTTGAATCGTTCCTGCGCATGTCATTTTGTTGCAACATTCTTTTCGCCCACGATGCGCTGCAGTTCCTCAAAGAAAAGCGGATGCCCTGACGTATACAGCCTGCGGGGAGCCGCCAGCTTCTGTTTTGTGTCCTCCAGATAGAAGATCACCGGCATATCACCGTCAAAAATCTCCAGCAGATTGACCACCTTGGCGTACTCCGGGCTGGTGCGGGAGGGCAGCCGGACGTAGAGCCGCCGGGCTGCATCCCGCATCTGATTTGGGCGGTTGTCCTGTGGCCTGACGGGGTTATAGCCCTCAATGGGCGAAATACTCTCGGCGACCAGGCGGGCAGGTTCATCCTCTCGGATAGACAGGCGGCCCTCAATGACCACGACCGCGTTATCGTGCAGCACGTCCCGGAATGTTTCCAGTGTACGCGGGAACACGATGACCTCCATGGTGCCGGTCAGATCCTCTACGCTGGTATAGGCCATCATGCTGTTGGTCTTTGTCGTCACCATTTTGCTCTTGACAATGGTGCAGACGATGCGGACATGGCTATTGTCCGGCACATTGGCATCCTCACCGGTCAGAGCTTTGATGGTGTGGGTTGCAAACTGAGCTGACTGCTCCCGGTAGGCATCCAGTGGATGACCGGAAAGGTACAGGCCGCTGACCTCTTTCTCCTGTTGGAGCAGCTCGGCGTGGGTATACTCAGGGCAGGGCTTGATCTCATAGCTGTCGGCGGCAGACGTATTGTCCGTGCCGCTCATCATCGAGAAGAGGTCGATCTGACCATCCAGATTCTTCCGGCTGTCACTCTCGATGCTCTTGAGCACGCCCTCAGTTGCTTCGACCAGACTGCGGCGGTTGGAGCCGAGATTATCAAAGGCACCGGCCTTGATGAGGCTTTCCACAGTGCGGCGGTTCAGCTCGGTACCATGCATCCGTTTGCAGAAATCGTACAGGCTGGTATAAGGCTTTTCCTGCCGCTCCTCTACGGAGCGTTCAATCAGCCGGGTGCCGACATTTTTCACGGCGTTCAGGCCAAACCGGATCCGGCCACTGTCCTCTGCAGTAAAGCCGCTGCCCGAGATATTGATATCCGGCGGCAGGACCTTGATCCCCAGCCGGGCGCACTCGCCGGAATACTCGATGACCTTGCCAGTGTTGTCCAGGACACTGGTCAGCAGCGCAGCCATAAACTCGCTGGGGTAATGGCACTTGAGGTAGGCTGTCTGGAATGCCACATAGGCATAACAGGCAGCATGACTCTTGTTGAATGCGTAGGACGCAAAGCTGGACATCTCATCGTAAATTTCGTTTGCAATCTTTTCCGAGATGCCGTTTGCCACACAGCCCGGGCACTCGTTGCCGGGGTCTGTGCAGCCGTGGACAAAATGTTCCCGCTCTGCCTCCATCACAGCGTGTTTCTTCTTGCTCATGGCACGGCGGACATTATCTGCCTGCCCGAACGAGAAGCCTGCCAGCTCCCGGAAGATCTGCATGACCTGTTCCTGATAGACGATGCAGCCATTGGTCACATCCAGAATGTGGGCCAGCTGCGGGGTCTTATAGCTGATTTTGTCCGGTTCATGGCGGTTGCGCAGGTAGGTCGGGATGGAATCCATCGGGCCGGGGCGGTACAGGCTGATCAGAGCGATGACATCTTCCAAATTCTGCGGCTGCAGGCCCACCAGCACCTGCTTCATACCCGAGGATTCAAGCTGGAACACGCCTTCGGTCTCACCCCGGGAGAGCATTTTGTAGGTTTCGGGATCGTCATAATCCAGCTTGGCGATGGAGAAATCCGGTTCTTTTTTCTGAATGGCCAGCTCCGCATCCCGGATGACCGTCAGGGTGCGCAGACCGAGGAAGTCCATCTTCAGCAGGCCCAGCTCCTCGATCTCCGTCATGTTGAACTGGGTCACGGGCAGGCCATCGTTTGTGGCAAGGGGCAGATAGTAATCCGTTGGTTCCGGGGTAATCACAACACCGGCTGCATGGGTAGAAGCGTGGCGGGGCATTCCCTCCACCTTCATGGCAGTGTCGAGCAGTTCCGTCACCTTCGGGTCCGTTTCATACATCCGCCTGAGCTCCGGTGAGACCTCCAACGCATGTTTGATGGTCATTTTGAGCTCCGCCGGGACCTGCTTTGCTACTACATCCACTTCCTGATACGGCATTCCCATCACACGGCCCACATCGCGGATCGCATTGCGGGCAGCCATGGTGCCAAAGGTAACGATCTGGGCTACATGGTCAGCGCCATACTTGCGGTTGACGTAGTCGATCACTTCCTGGCGGCGCTCGTAGCAGAAGTCTACGTCGAAATCGGGCATACTGACACGTTCCGGGTTCAGAAAGCGCTCAAAGATCAGGTTATAGCGGATGGGGTCAATGTCAGTGATGCCCACGCTGTATGCTGCGATACTGCCCGCACCGGAGCCACGGCCCGGGCCCACCGGGATTCCCTGGCTCTTGGCATAGTTGACGTAATCCCAGACGATGAGGTAATAGTTGGTATAGCCCATCGTCTTGATGACACTGATCTCGTAGTTCAGGCGGTCTTTGTTGGCCTGCGGCACATTGGAACCGTAGCGGCGCTCCAGACCCTCCCAGCAGAGCTTTTCAAAGAACGCCTGGTTGTCCATGCCGCCAGGGGCCTTATAATACGGAATTTTGGTGTTACCAAACTCAAAATCAAAATTGCACTGGTCGGCAATGATCCGTGTGTTGGCACAGGCATCCGGCACCATGGCAAACAGATCGTACATCTCATCCGTTGTTTTAACGTAGAATTCGTCGGTCTGGAACTCCATACGGTCGGCATCCTGCATGGTTTTTCCGGTCTGGATGCAGAGCAGGATCGCCTGCATCTTGGCATCCTCCTTGCGCAGGTAGTGGGAGTCGTTGGTGGCTGCCATAGGGATGCCGGTCTCCCGTGCCAGCTTGATGAGCTGGGGCAGCACAATGTTATCCTCTTCCAGCCCGTGATCCTGCAATTCAATGTAGTAATTGCCCTCACCAAAGAGGTCGCGATACCACAAGGCAGAAGCCTTAGCGCGCTCGTAATCGCCGGACAGGATCGCCTGCGGGATCTCACCCGCCAGGCAGGCAGAGAGGCAGATGAGGCCTTCGTGGTATTGCTCCAGCAGCTGCTTATCCACACGCGGCTTGGAGTAGAAGCCCTCGATAAAGGCGGCAGAAACCAGCTTGGCAAGGTTTTTATAGCCTGTCTCGTTCTTGCACAACAGGATCAGATGATTGTTGCCATCGATCTTGTTCACCTTATCAAAGCGGGTGCGGGTGGCCACATAGACCTCACAGCCGATGATGGGCTTGATGCCCGCCTTTTTGGCTGCCTTGTAGAACTGCACACAGCCGTACATCACACCGTGGTCGGTGCAGGCAATGGCAGTCTGGCCACACTCCTTCACCCGATCCATCAGCTGGTCGATGCGGCAGGCACCGTCCAGCAGGCTGTATTCTGTATGGATATGGAGGTGGACGAAGTCTCTTCCCTGCTTATTGCCCTCACTGGGTTCGATCATTTCGTTTCCTCCTTTTCCGCGTTTTCTTCCAATCTTCTGCGCAGATCCTCTGCCAGCGCTTCCAGCTTCTTCATCCGGTGCGAAAGTCCCGATTTGCTCACGGGCGGGTCAAAGCAGGCACACAGAGCTGTCAGGGACAAGTCCGGATTTTCCATTCGAATGGCCGCGGCCTGCTGCAAGACCTCGGGCAGTGTTTCCAGCGCACCCTGCTCCTGCAAAAAACGGATTGCACGGGTGGTCTGGGCATTGGCCCGGGCCGTTTTGCCCAGATTTGCGGTATCACAATTGGTCTGACGGTTGATCTGGTTGCGCAGCTGCTTGACTGCCTTCTTGGCATTCATCCGGGCCGAAGCTTCTGCCGCTCCCATAAACGCAAGGATGCGCTCCACGCTGGCGCTGCTTTTGACGTAAATCAGGTTTACGCCGTTGCGGCGGGTACGGTGGGGCGCAAATTCATGCTCAGCAAGCAGGGCCTCAAAATCCTTTGCAAGGTTGGTGCGTCCGGTCAGAAATTCCAGATTATACTCCTTCTGTGGGTCCGTCACAGTGCCGCCGCACAGGAACGCCGTGCTGATATAGGCACTCACGCAGGTCTGACACCGGATGAGCCCCGGGTCGATCTGCAAGCTTGTCTCGCTGCCCGTGGTGCCGAACAGCTCGTGCATCCGGCGCACCTGCTCCGGTTCCCGGATGCCGAACTCATATACCACACCGCTGGGGCGGGGCTTTTCCAGCACCGCGCCCTGCACGCCGCAGCGGGCAAACAACTGTTCGGCCACACGGGCGGTCAGCTCCTGTTCAGTCTGCAGCACAAGGCCCCGTGCATCAAAATATTTGGCAAAGCAGGCGATGCCATAGGCTGCCGCCCGCACACAGCAATCCTTTTGCAGCTGCAAACTGCGCTGTGCGATCTCTTCCCGTGCCTGGGATGCAAAACTCATGTCGCTCTCATTTCTGTTCTCACGGGCTCTGCCGGGTCAGCGCGCCGCATCACGGTGCTGAATGCCGGTCTGATAGCCCAGTTGTTTGCAATATTCCGCGATTTTCCGCGCAAAGGTGATCGAGCGGTGCTTGCCGCCCGTGCAGCCCACTGCAATGGTCAGCTGGCTTTTCCCCTCCTTGACATAGAGGGGCAGCGCATACTCCAGAAAGCTTTCGTACCTGCGCAGCAGTTCCTTTGCCTCCGGGTGACCCATGACAAAATCCACCACTTCCTCATCCAGCCCCGTTTTATGCTTGAGCTCCGGGATATAGAAAGGGTTGGGCAGGCAGCGGACATCCAGCACCAGGTTCGCATCCTCTGGGATGCCGAACTTGAAGCCGAAGGACATCACGGTGAGCCGCATTGCTGCCTTTGCCCCGCCATCTGGCGCAAACAAATTACAAATGCGCTCCTTGTTCTGGGCCGTGGAGAGAAACTCCGTGTTGATGGTGTAGTCTGCCCGCTCCCGGAAGGGCTGCAGGATCTGCCGTTCCTTTGCCAGCGCTTCCCGGGTGGAGATTCCCTCGGCAATGCTGATGGGATGGCGGCGGCGGGTCTCGCTGTAACGGCGCATCAGTACATCATCCGGGGCATCGATGAATAAGATCTCATACTCGATGCCCTGCTCATCCAGCTGGTGCAGCGCCTGTTCGATCTGCTCGCTGGTGTGGCAGCCGCGCACATCCATGGAGAGCGCTACCCGCTTGAGCTGGTTATCGCCTGCCTTGGAGAACGCCGTGATGCTGGGCAGAAGCTCTGCCGGAACATTGTCGATACAAAAAAAGCCGATATCCTCCAGTGCGTTCATCGCAACCGATTTTCCCGCACCGGAAAGCCCGCTGACGATCAGAAGATCCATACCATTTTCCCTCTTATGCCTTGACCACTCGAATTTCCTTTTCCAGGTCGTACCCGGTCTTTTCCTTTACGACTGCCCGCACCTCATCGCAGAGGGCCAGCACATCAGCGCAGGTCGCGCCGCCCAGATTCACCACAAACCCGCAGTGCTTCTCGCTGACGGCAGCACCGCCGTGGCGATAGCCCCGCAGGCCGCACTGGTCGATGAGGGCAGCCGCAAACGCTCCCACCGGCCGCTTGAAGGTGCTGCCGGCGCTGGGCTTATCCAGCGGCTGCTTATCGATGCGCTTCTGCATCAGCTCATCCATCCGGGCCTTGATGGCTGCCGAATCTCCACGCTTCAGGTGGAACTTTGCGCTCAGGATGCAGCCGCCGTTTTCCTCAAAGATGCTGTGCCGGTAGGAGAGGTCGAGGTTTGCGGCATCTTCTGTCACGATCTCACCTTCTCTGGTCAGATACGTCACAGAGACCAGCACATCCTTCATCTCTCCGCCGTAGGCACCGGCATTCATATAAACTGCACCACCCACTGTGCCGGGGATGCCATAAGCAAATTCCAGGCCAGTCAGGCTGCTGTCCAGCGCCGCCTTACACAGAGCAGAAAGCTTCAAGCCCGCACCTGCGATGACTGCATCGTAGACCGCCCCAGGCTCTGCACCCGGATGGCTGACGTTTTCCAGAAAACCGATTCCCATTTTCAGAGCCGTGGTATCCACGACCACGCCCCGGTAGCCCCCATCCTCAAACAGGATGTTACTGCCGTTGCCCAGCAGGTAATATTTCACGTCGCACGCTTTGCACAGTGCGATCACGCGGCAGAGCTGTTCCTCCGTCTCCGGCCGGGCAAAAACATCCGCCGGGCCGCCAATTTTAAAGGTGCAGTGGGCAGCAAGGGATTCGTTCTCGGCAAAGCGGATCTCCTCCGCCTGCAGCTGTTGTTTCAATCGTTCCATAAAACAGGATTCCTTTATCTGTAATCTTCATTCAACGGTGCCGTCCAGACCCAGACGGATCAGCAGCTCCTTGGCGGCATTATAGCCCATCCGCTTCTGGCGGTTGTTGATGGCGGCGGTTTCCAGCACAACGGCCAGGTTGCGTCCCGGGGAGACCGGGATGCTGGTGCTGGGGATGTTCACGCCCAAAATCTCGTAATATTCGCTCTCCAGTCCGGTGCGCTGATAGTTCTTGGTGGGGTCCCATGCTTCCAGCTGGACCACAAGATCCAGGCTCTCGCTCTCCTTGACCGCACCCACGCCGAACACACGGGCCACATTGACGATGCCGATGCCGCGCAGCTCGATAAAATGGCGGATGTTCTCCGGAGCTGTGCCCATGATCTGGCGGTTGGAGACCTTGCGCAGCTCCACCGCGTCATCCGCCACCAGACGGTGGCCGCGCTTGACCAGCTCAATGGCCAGCTCACTCTTGCCGATGCCGCTGTCGCCCAGGATCAGGATCCCTTCACCATACACCTCCACCAGCACGCCGTGGCGTGTGATGCGGGGTGCCAGCTCCAGATTCAGCACGCTGATCAGACTGCCCATCAGGGTGCAGGTCATCTCGTTGGAGCGGAGCAGGGCCACCCCGTGCTTCTGAGCCAGTTCCAGCATCTCGGGAAATGGTTCCAGTTCCTCACTGCGGCAGACGATGACAGCCGGAGGCTGCTGGCCGAACAGCTGGTCCAGCCGCTCGTACCGCTTCTCGGCAGAAAGACCAGAAAGAAAGTTCATCTCGGCCAGACCCAGGATCTGCAGCCGGAGCTTATCAAAGTAATCATAGTATCCGGCAAGGAACAGGCCCGGGCGGTTGACCTCCGCAATCTCGACATTGATCTCTTCCAGCCCTTTCGGGGTGTAGACCACATCCAGACTGACCTTTTCCGTCAGCTTCTTCAGCGAAACATTGAAATTCGCCATCGTTCTTCCTCCTGCACAAATGTTTCCTCTCCCTGCCCGGCAGCACACCGGGTGCGGGGCACGCTTTTTCTTTCCCTTATTATAAACGAGATGGTTTCGGATTACAATGATTCTGCCGGAAAATCTTCATTCTGGAGCCTGCATCCCGTTGCATCCTCCCTCATATCCCTTTATAATAGAGATGGTACATCCCTGCACCGGGAAACAGTCATTCACTTTACACGCTTTTTACATTCTCTGGATTTCCGATTTTACATTCAGGCTCTATACTCATAAATAGGAGAACATTCCGTCAAATAAACGTGTCAAACAAAGCGAGGAACTTCAAATGACTGTTTTTAATGTATTTTCCCTGCTGGGCGGCCTGGCCTTGTTCCTGTTCGGTATGGACATCATGGGCAAGGCGCTGGAAAAGCAGGCCGGCGGCCAGCTGCAAAAGGTCCTGAGCAAACTGACTGACAACCCGCTCAAGGGCTTTTTCCTGGGTCTGTGCGTCACTGCCGTGATCCAGAGCTCCAGCGCCACCACCGTTATGGTGGTCGGCTTTGTCAACAGCGGCATCATGGAGCTGCATCAGGCCATCGGCGTTATCATGGGCAGCAATGTGGGCACCACGGTCACCAGCTGGATTCTGAGCCTTTCCGGCCTGCAGGGCGACAGCTTCCTGATCAATATGCTCAAGCCCACCTCCTTCAGCCCGGTGCTGGCCTTTATCGGCATCCTTCTGTACATGGGCAAAAGCGAAAAGCGCAAGGGTGTTGGCACCATTCTGATCGGCTTTGCTGTGCTGATGACCGGTATGACCACCATGTCCAATGCTGTGCTTCCCCTGCAGAACGAGGCGTGGTTCACCAGCTTGTTTATCCGCTTCTCCAATCCTCTGCTGGGCGTTCTGGTGGGGGCCGTTGTCACCGGCATCATCCAGAGCTCCAGTGCCAGCGTTGGTATCCTGCAGGCACTGAGCGCCACCGGTGTCATCACCTACGGCAGTGCCATCCCCATCATCATGGGCCAGAACATCGGCACCTGCGTCACCGCGCTGATCTCCTCTGTGGGTGCCAACAAGAATGCCCGCCGCGCCGCCATGGTGCACCTGTACTTTAACATCATCGGTGTCACCCTGTTCCTGGCTATTTTCTATGGTGCAAACCTGCTGCTTGACTTTGCCTTTGTCAATGAGACAGTCACTGCCTGGGGCATTGCCGTGGTCCACTCCATCTTCAACCTAACGGCCACCGCTGTTCTGCTGCCCTTTGCAAATGGGCTGGAAAAGTTGGCCATCCTCACCATTCCGGACGATGCCGAAAAAGAGAGCTTTGCTCTGCTGGATGAGCGCCTGCTGAACACTCCCGCCGTGGCTGTGGAGCGTGCCCGCGCCGCCACTGCAGACATGGCCGAGCTGGCCCGTGTGGGCGTGGTGCAGGCCATGAGCCTGACCCACAAGTGGGACGATTCCCTTGCCCAGAAGGTGCGGGAGGAAGAGGAAAAGGTGGACAAATATGAGGATGCACTGGGCACCTATCTCGTCAAGCTGTCCAGCCGTGAAATGAGCCATGCCGACAGCCAGAGTGTGAACACTCTGCTCCACACCATCAGCGATTTTGAGCGCATCAGCGATCACTCTGTAAATGTTCTGAGCTCCGCCGAAGAGATCCACGCCAAGAGCATTGAGTTTTCCAAGGATGCACAGGAGGAACTGCAGGTGCTGGAGGGGGCCGTGCAGGATGTGCTGAGCCGCACCACCGATGCATTCCGCAAAGGCGATCTGCATCTGGCCGGCAAGGTCGAGCCGCTGGAGACCGTTGTGGATGAACTGGTGCGTGCCATCAAGGCCCGCCATGTGGCCCGCCTGCAGACCGGCAGCTGTTCCATTGAATATGGTTTTGTTCTGGAAGATCTGCTGACCAACTACGAGCGTGTCTGCGACCACTGCAGCAATGTGGCTGTTGCCCAGATCGAGGTGGCACAGGACAGCTTTGATACCCACGCTTATCTGAACGACCTGCGCTACGGCAACGAGACCAAGGAAAGTGAACAGTTCCAGCGCCGTCTGGATCGTTACCGTGAGCGCTATCTCTTCCCTGACAGCGACACTGCACCCGCAGCCGCAAAGGAGGAATCCAACAAATGATCTACATTGTAGAAGACGATGCCGCCATCCGCGAGCTGGAGCAATATGCACTGCAATCCAGCGGATACGGAGTACAGAGCTTTGAAACCTCTGAGCCTTTCTGGCAGGCCATGCGCGCCGCGGAGCCTGAGCTGGTCATTCTGGATGTGATGCTGCCCGGTGAGGACGGTTTTTCCATCCTGAAAAAGCTCCGCAATACCCCTGCTCTGCGCCGCCTGCCCATCATCATGGTCACAGCAAAATCCAGCGAGCTGGATACCGTGCGCGGGCTGGACTGCGGTGCAGATGATTACATCACTAAGCCTTTTGGCATCATGGAATTTCTGAGCCGGGTGCGGGCCGCCCTGCGCCGCTCTGCCCCCGAGGAAAAGCAGAATGTTTATGCCTTCCATGAGATCCTGCTGGACAACGCCCGCCACAGCGTGACTGTGAACGGCACCCATATTGACCTGACTTACAAGGAATACAGTCTGCTGCGCCTGCTGCTGGAAAACACGAACCTTGTCGTGACCCGCGAGACCATTCTGCAGGTGGTATGGGGCACCGATATTTCTGTTGAAAGCCGCACCGTGGATATGCACATCCGCACCCTGCGCAAAAAGCTGGGGGACGCGGGCAGATATATCTGTACCGTGCGCAAGGTCGGCTACAAGCTGGCCGACAATGAGGAGGGCGAGGAAGAATGAAACCGCAGAGCATGGAAGAAAAAATCAGTTACCGGCTGTTTTTCATGGGCTTCGTCGGTCTGGTCTGCACCGCCGTGCTCTGTCTCTTCGTCTTTCACAAAGCGTTCCGGGAACAGGCGTGGACCTCGCTGGAGCATCAGGCTGATCTGGTTTCCGCCGGATACGAGCAGCTTTCCTCTCCGGATCAGCTCTCCGTGTTCGTCAACGGAGACCTGCGCATTACCCTGATCGCAGCAGATGGCAGTGTGGTGTTCGAATCCGCCACTGACCAGCAGATGGAAAACCATCTGTCCCGCCCGGAGATCCAGCAGGCCATGCGGGAGGGTGTAGGCCGTAACTGCCGCGATTCCCAGACCATGGGGTACGAGACCTACTATTACGCCATGCTGCTGCCCGGCGGCGATATCCTGCGTGTGGCCCAGGATTCTGAGACCATCTGGTCAATCTACGACGCGGCCCTGCCCGCCATCATCCTGAGCTGCATCCTGATGATGGGTGCCGCAGCGCTGATTGCCGGGCTGCTGACCCGCAGTCTTGTCCAGCCCATTCTGAAAATGACGGATGACCTTGAGCACATTCAGGAAAACGTTCCCTACCGGGAACTCATCCCCTTTGCTGAGAGCATCCATTCTGATCGGCTGCTCCGGGAAAACAACGAGAAAATGCGGCAGGATTTCACGGCCAATGTCAGCCACGAGCTGAAAACGCCGCTGACCAGTATTTCCGGCTATGCGGAACTCATTGAGACCGGCATTGCCAAACCCGCCGATGTGCCCGAGTTTGGCCGGAAGATCCATGTAGAAGCCAGCCGGATGATCCAGCTGGTGAACGACATCCTGCAGCTGTCGCACCTGGACAGCGTCAGCGAGACCCATGCACAGCCCGACATGGAAACGGTCGATCTGCTGGACGTGGCCAAGGATTGTGTGGAACGTCAGAAACTGAACGCGCAGCGCTCCTTCATCTCCCTGACCTATCTGGGCGAGAGTGCCAGAGTGCTTGGCAACCGGGATCAGCTGGATGAGCTGTGCCAGAACCTATGCGACAACGCCATCCGCTACAATCGACCCGGCGGCAAGGTTCAGCTCATCACCTCCTGCACCCGGGACGGCCATTGTACCCTGACCGTCAAGGATAACGGCATCGGTATCCCGAAAGACGCGCAATCCAGCGTGTTCGAACGCTTCTACCGGGTGGATAAGAGCCGGAGCAAGGCCACCGGCGGCACCGGTCTGGGGCTGGCAATTGTCAAACACATTGCCCGCATCCACAACGCCCGCATCAAGTTGGAAAGCGAAGTGAACGTTGGCACCACCATCACCGTCGTTTTTGAGACCGCCCACTAAAACTGCAGAAAGCTCACGTCTGCCTGCACCTGCGGGCAGGCGTTTTTTGTTGTCAGCACTTCTCGCCCTGTTCCCTGCTTCAGCGCCCGGACTGCTCCCAGAGAGAGCAGATCATACCCGTTTTCCCAGCAGCGCTGAACGGTCTGCACGCAGAGCAGCTCCAGCGCCGCACACTGTGCTGCTGTGGGCAGAGCGGTGCCCGCCCTGCGCTGGCCGGTCAGGGTCACGGCAAAGCCATCTTCTTCGGCTTCCACCGATACCACACAGCGCCGGAACGTCACCTGCCCGCTGCCCAGCGGAAAAGTGTGTTCTCCGCTCTGACCCAGCAGCAATTGTGCCATCTGGCTCTCTGCCGGGGTGAGCCGGGTGTTCCCTGTTTCGGTGAGCAGAAGCATTTCCTCCGCATTCTCAATGGCACCATCCGTCAGGATAAGCACCGGGGCCAAAAGAGCGTTCCGGCTCTCGTATAGACGCGGAGCCTGCGGTGCGGCTTCCTTCACGGCCTGCAAAAGCTGTTCCGGGAACAGTTCGTTTTCTCCGTCTGCTGCGGCCAGTTCTTCTCCGGAAAGATCCATGCAGAGGACCCGGGCAGACAAGCCCTGCACCGGCTCCTCTTTCAACACGGTCTCCGCCTGTCGAATGGTTTTTAAAGTTGTTTCGGCATTCAAAAGCAGATACTCGCACAGCCGGTAGCTTGCTTTACGGGGCAGGCCGCGCTCGGCTTCAGTCAGAGCCGTTTGCAGGGTGTTTCCCTGCCCGGTGCAGAGCTGTACCTTTGCGGCGGCATCAGAGGCATCGGCGGCGGCTTCCGGAAACTGGTAGAGCAGGCTCACCATCCAACTCTGCACCGCCACCGTGGGCGGGGTAAGAATCAAGGCACGCACCATGCTTTTCTCGGTATTCTCTGCCCGCAAAAATACCCCGCACCAGAACACCAGCACCCCTGCCGCCAGCCACCGGAGGGCACGCTGTTGGCCCGTCATGCGTTTTCCTCCGCAGGCGTAGCCCTGCCCCACAGCCGCCCGGCCAATTGACGCACCACCTGCACCAGCACGCAAAACCGGAACATTGCCGCTGCCAACCAGACCAGCAGCACAAGGGCATCAAACCGGGAGATGCTGCCCAGCCTGCCCGCCCGCAAAAGCTCGATACCGGGCAGGGCATTCCCTGCCCCAAACACCAGTTCCATGCAGAGTGCAAAGCTGCCAGCCAATATAAAAACTTTCACCGGAAGCCAGACAGCGCACCGCACCTGCTTTGCCGGGCAGAACAGCGGTAGGGCGAAGTATTCCGGATACAGGGGCAGGATAATCGGTTGAGCATCAGCTTGCATCATCAGACTTTCCCAGTGGAACTGGCCATTCAGCCCCAGCAGGCAGAGCAAACCCGCCAGCGCCGCCGCCCAGCACAGGATCGGCGCACAGCGGACCAGTACCGAAGGTTCCAGCTTCCATCCTGCCCAGAGCAGCAGCGGGAGAAGCCCCAGCATGGCCATGGAAGAAAAATTCTCCCAGCAAAGCTCCTGCGCCTGACGGAAGGTCTTCACAGCCTCCCAGACAAACCAGAGTCCCAGCCCGCCGCAGACTATCCGGGAACGCAAGTCTGTACCCAAAAAACTGTCTGCACGCTGTTCTGCCCCGGCTGTCAGGGCGGTGATCAGAACCAGCGCCAGTGTCATGGGCAGGCCGCGCAGCAGAAAACTGCGGGCTGTTACAGGCGCACCCGTCTGTAACACGCACAGAGCGAACTCTGCTGTGAGCACACTCAGAGTCAGTGTTTTTTCAGAGAAACAGGATCGTTCCAACTTCAACCACCTCGTTTTTGCCAAATGGTAAAGGGCTGCCGGGAAAGTTTTGGGTAGCTGCGCCGGGTCACTCCGTCCGGCGAGAGCGGCACCTCGGGAAATACGGCATCCCGCAGGTAGGGCACACCCAGCGCCGAGACCCGGGTCAGCCCGAATAACACGCCCAGTGCGCAGGCGGCAAGTCCCACCGGGCCAGCCACCCCTGCTGCCAGCAGCACCACCAGCCGCAGAACGGTTGCCACCTCATACAGCGATGGCGTGACGAACACCGCAATGGACGCGGCAGCAGCGGTCAGGATGACCGGTGTGCTCATCAGTCCGGCGGCAATGGCGGCATCCCCGATGATGAGGGCAGCGATCAGGCTGACAGAGTGCCCCAGGGTCTGGGGCATCCGCAGGCCAGCCTCTCGGATGATCTCCAACATCAGGATCACCAGAAGCATTTCCCCAAACAGCGGCAGCGGCGTTGCCTGCTCGGCGGCCTCGATTTTGAACAGCAGCTGGGGCGGCAGGAGTTCTGGCAGGTAGACTGCCCAGCAGACGAACACGCCCGGTAGGAAAATGCTCAGATAGAACGAGATATATTTCAGCACCCGCAGAAAGGATGCAAAATAGGCCGTTCCTGCATAGTCATCCAGGCATTCAAAGTTTTCGCAGAACAGGGTGGGCAGGATCAGCGCTGAGGGGCTGCCATTGACCAGAATGACGAATTTCCCCTCTCGCAGCTTTGCCGCTGCCACAATAGGCCGTTCGGTATAGCGCACAGGAGCAAATGTGCGGATCTTACAGGGAAAGAGCCATGGCACAAAGTAGCTGGAATCCAAAAGCAGCTGCGGCCTGGCCCGCTGTAAAGTCTGCCGCACCTTTTGCACTGCTTTTGGGTCTGCCGTATCCCGGCAGTAACAGAGAGCATACTCCGTTTTCATCTCACAATCGGCTTGATTGATCTCAATGACCAGAGCATCATTGCGGAAGCACCGCCGCAGCAGGCTGGTATTCACCCGGAGCAGATCCGCAAAGCCTTCCCGGGAGCCGCTGAGATTCCCCTCCCCTGCCGGTTCATCCACCGAGCGGGCGTTCAGGCTCTGCACCGAAAAGGCAATACCTTTTGCGCATCCGTCCAGCAAAAGCACTGCCATGCCCGCCGTCAGCCGCTGGATCAGGGCATCCCAGTTCTCCACAGGGGCAGGCTCTGCGGGCAGTGCGGAGTGCTCAAACAACAGCGCAAACACCTGTTCCCCGGTCAGCTGTTCTGCCGGGCCGGGCGGTGTGCGGCGGCTGGCGGCATCCAGCAGCAGCTGCCACAGCCCTTTCAGGCTGGCCATCCCATCAAACAGAACGATGGCTCCTTTGCAGTGGTAAAGCTCAAGCTCCTTCGCATAAAAATCTGCCGATCGGCCAAACCTAGCGTTAAGCTCCGCAAGGTTTGCCGCCAGATGGCTGGAAAGCTGTTCCATTTTGCCGCCCCCCCTTTCTGGTAGCTTGTCCGCCGGGGCGGCGGTTATACGCTGGGAGGTGTTCCGGTTTGAAACTCTTGATCTTCCGTACCATCCTGATCTATCTCTGCGTCCTGTTTGCCATGCGGCTGATGGGCAAACGTCAGTTGGGGGAACTGCAGCCTGAGGAACTGGTGTCCACCATCCTCATCTCCAATCTTGCTTCCATCTCCATTGAATCTGAAGAAGTGCCGGTCACAGCCAGTCTGATTCCCCTCTTTCTCATTGCAGCGCTGGAGCTGCTGGGATCAATCCTCAGCTTCAGAAGTCAGCGCTTTTTCAACCTGATGTCCGGGCGGCCCAAAACCGTCATCCTGAATGGTGAGATCGATCAGAACGCCCTGCGCACCCTGCGGCTGACTGCCGCCGATCTGATGGAGGCGCTGCGCGGCAAAGATGTGTTCGACCCCCGGGATGTTTCCTATGCGGTCGTGGAGACCAACGGCAGTCTCTCAGTGGCTCTGCGCCCGGAAAAGGAACCGGCTACCCTCGCCGACCTTGGGGCAAGGGTACAGCGGGCACAGGCCACCATCCCCTTTGTGCTGGACGGGCAGGTGCTTGCCGAAAACCTGACCATCTGCGGCAAGGATGCTGCCTGGCTGGAACGCACCGCACAGGCCAACAGCCTGCTTCTGGAAGAGATCCTGATCCTGGCGGGCAACGATACCGAGGATTATTTTCTGCTGAAAAAGGAGCCTCGTCAAACGGCGGGGCTCCGGCAAGGGGGGGCGGCATGAAACGTATTTATGTCTGCATTGGCATCGTAGTCCTGCTGCTGGCGGCAGCCTTTTACAGCAGCTTCCGGGTACAGCAATTCGCCGAGGATATCTCCGATGACATCGACACCGCCATGGAGGATATCCGGAACAGCGATCTGACCGGTGCGCGGCAGGCACTGGCCGAAGGAGCCGAGCTCTGCGACACCATGCGGGAAGGCATGAACCACCTGCTCCGCACGCAGGACTTCACGGAGCTGGAAGCCGCCCTGCGTGCTGCCGATGGCCATCTGGAACTGAATGCGCCCGAGGAAGCCTTCGGGGAACTGCGCCGGGCGCAGGTTCAGGTAGAGACCCTGGCCTGGCTCTCTCATCGTATTCTTTGAGGGTATTTGTACTGAGCTGAACAGTTGAGGTGAGCACAACAAAAAGCCAGGCTTTCTCGTGAAGTTCACGAAAAAGTCTGGCTTTTAACGCTGGAACCTTAGTTTTTCTCTTTGCGGTCGCCCATCAGTTTTTTCAGCTCCGTGAAAAAGCTCTCGACATCGGCAAACTGCTGGTAAACCGAAGCAAAGCGGACATAGGCCACTTCATCGATCTTTTTCAGCTCCTGCATGGTCAGTTCACCAATGCGCACACTGGACACCTCGCGGTCATAGGAGCTCATCAGGCTTTGCTCAATGCTGCTGACAGCCCGTTCCAGTGCATCGTAGCTCACCGGGCGCTTGGCGCAGGCCCGCAGCATTGCGTTGAGCAGCTTCTGACGATCAAAAGGCTCACGGGAGTTATCCTTTTTGATGACGATCAGCGGGACGGTCTCCACCACTTCATAGGTCGTAAACCGCATGCGGCAGCGCAGACACTCACGGCGGCGGCGGATCCGCTCACCGTCTTCGGTCGGGCGGGAATCGATGACCTTGGATTCCTCATCGCCGCAATAGGGACATTTCATAAATCGTTCCTCCTGATGTTGGTTCTTGGCCTGTCGGGCAAAACACGGTCAGGCTTTTTTGGTTTCAGCCTTTTTGCTCTTGCGGTCGTTCCACAGCACCCAGGCGGAGGTGGAAACACAGAGCGAGGTATACACGCCGCTCAGCATACCCATCATCAGCGGGAAGGCAAAGGTAAAGATGCTGTCCAGACCGTACAGCTTGGAGACCACGCACATCACACCCAGTGCCATTACAGTGGTCACCGTAGTGATGATGGTACGGCGGGCAGACTGGTTGACCGAGTGGTTGACCAGCTCCTCGAACGGGGTCTTTTTCCCCATCAGGGCACGGTTCTCGCGGATACGGTCATAGACCACAACCGTATCGTTGATCGAGTAGCCCAGAATGGTCAGCATGGCGGCAATAAAGTTGCCGTCCAGCGGGGTGCGCAGCAGCACAAAGGTGCCAAACACCACCATCAGGTCGTTCAGCAGAGCCAGCACAGCCATCAGGCCACCGGTCAGGCCGCCGATCTTCTTGAAACGGAAGCCGATATACAGCAGGATGAGCAGCAGGGAGAACACCACAGCCACCAGACTCTTCTGCAGGAACTTGGTGCCCATGGCAGCGCTGACATTGCTCAGGGACAGCTGGGCAAAGGCATTGTCCGGGTACTGTTCGTTCAGGGAGGTCAGCAGATTCTCCACCTGATCGGTGGTCACAGTCTCGTTGCCGGGCATGGAAATCTTCAGGGTCTGCTCCCCGGTGGCGACATTCTCGCCGGTCTGCAGGGTCAGGCCGTTGTTTTCCAGTGCGGTGGAGGCGGTCTTCTGAACTTCGGAGGTGCTGATCTCACCCTGATAGCTCAGGGTGATCATGGCACCGCCCGTAAACTCCGTATCCAGCCGGACACCGAACACTGCAGCACACAGGATGATGGCCGCCATCAGGCAGGTGGAGATGGTCAGGAAGCGCTTGCGCAGGCCCACAAAGTCGATGGGCTTCTTTTCCTTGACTTCCTTGCCGGGCTTGACAGCACCATAGAGCCAGGGATTCCGCAGGGCCTTGATGGAGGCTGCACCGCGGATCATCACACGGGTGGCAAACACGCCGAACACAAAGTTCAGCAGAACGCCGGTCAGCAGCGTGTAGCCAAAGGCGTAGATGGTGCCTGCGGTGGAGGGCCCAAAGGCGAAGAACACGAAGTGCAGGGCCTTGGCGAACAGGCCGTCCGAGGGGCCGAAGGCACCCATCAGCACGATCGCCACAATAACGATGGTCACGTTGCCATCAATGATGGGGGTCAGGCCGCGGGCAAAGCCGCTCTTGAGCGCGCCATCCAGAGATTTGCCGTTGTTCAGCTCCTCCTTGATGCGCTCGGCGGTGATGACATTGGCATCCACGCCCATACCAATGGCCAGGATGATACCTGCGATGCCGGGCAGAGTCAGGGTAAAGCTCTCAAACACCGGGAAATAGCCGGAGACGAAGGCCAGCGTTGCCGCCACCTGACCGGCCAGTGCAATGCAGGCCAGGAAGCCGGGCAGACGATACAGCAGAGTCATCAGTACCACGATGAGGGCATAGGCAATGAGTCCGGCCAGCACCATGGCGCTCAGGCTGTTCTCGCCCAGGCTGGGGCTGACGGTGGAATAGCTGTCCACAGTCAGGGCAAAAGGCAGTGCACCGGAATTGATCTGGCGGGCCATCTTGACCACGTCCTCCTGCGTGAAGGGATTGGACGCGGAACTGGTGATGATGGCGGCACCATCGGTGATGGCCGCATTGACCGTTGCCGTGCTCACGTTCTGATCATCCAGCCAGATGCTGATGGTTCCACTGCTCTGGTAGAGCTCCGTGGTGGCATCCCCGAAGGCCTTGGCACCCTCGTCGTTGAACTTGAGGGCCACATAATATTCGGATGTACTGCCGCTCACCGGGCCGTACTGAGCAGCGGCGCTCTCGACCATGGAACCGTCCAGGATCAGTTCGCCGTCTGCACTGCTCCCCTTGCGGAAGGTCAGGTAGGCGGTGCTACCGATCTCTTCAATGGCGGCTTCGGGGTCAAAATCGGTCTCGCCAGACTGCCACGGAAACTCCAGGATCAGGCGGTCGGAGTCATAATCCACATACAGCTCGTAGTCGGTCACGTTCAGGCCGACCAGACGATTCTCAATGACCAGCTGGGCAGCGTCCAGCTGATCATCGGTGGCGTCGTAGTTGTCCGATGGGGCAAACGTTACGTTGACACCGCCCTTGATATCCACGCCAAAGCGGATATCCTGCGCTCCCTTGATGTAGGTCTTGGTCACATCACCGTACTTGACTGCCACACCAAAGAATGCCATGTAGACAAACGCGGCGATCAGGAGCACTGTGACAACAAGCTGCCATGCTTTGCCTTTCGTCTTCATAAAAAACAGGAAACCTCCAAAATATAATAAACCTCCGCCGCGCAGAAAAACCTCTGCACGGAGGAGATTTTTTGCAGAATAAAACGCTTACTCTGCCTTTTCGGCCAGCAGCTTTTCGATGACTGCCAGCTTTACGCAGACGCAGAGCAGATCAGATGCGGTCTCCACCTCGTCCAGGCTGGGATAGGTGGGCGCGATACGCAGGTGGGAATCCTGCGGGTCCTTGTGGTAAGGATAGGCGGAACCGGCACCGGTCAGGGTCAGACCGCACTCCTTGCACAGCTGGGCCACACGCTTGGCGCAGCCGGGCATAACGTACAGGCTGATGAAGTAACCGCCCTTGGGGTTCGTCCAGTGAGCGATGTCGCCGCAGGGGGTCAGCTCCTCGGAAAAGGCCGTCTTGACCGCATCAAAGCAGGGGATCAGGCGGCGGCGGTGCTTTGCCATGTGGGCCAACACACCCTCTTTGTTCTTCAGGAAGCGGACATGGCGCAGCTGGTTCATCTTATCATAGCTGATGATCATCACGGAGAAGCGCTTGCAGATATACTTCATGGAGTCCACGCTGCATGCAATGGCGGAAACACCTGCACCGGGGAAGGTGATCTTGCTGGTGGAGGTGAACATGAACACACGGTTCTCCGTGCCGTACTTCTTGCTCTCGTTCAACAGAACAGGGGTCTCGATGATCTCCTCGGTCAGGTGGTGGACGATGTAAGCCTCATCCCAGAAGATCTTGAAATCAGGAGCAGCGGTCTTCATCTTGGCCATCCGGTCAATGGTCTCATCGCTGTAAGTATAGCCATCCGGGTTGGAATACTGGGGCACGCACCAGATGCCCTTGATGGTGTCATCCTCGGCCACCAGCTTCTCCACAATGTCCATATCGGGGCCATTGGGGGTCATGGGCACGCTGATCAGCTCAAAGCCGTACTCCTCAGTGATGGCAAAGTGGCGGTCATAGCCGGGCACCGGGCAGAGGAACTTGCGCTTTTCCACCTGAGACCAGGGGCAGGGAGACTCCGGGAAGCCGAACACATAGCCAATGTTGATGAGGTTGTACATCAGCTGCAGGCTGGAGTTGCCGCCCACGAACACTTCCTCAGGCTTGACACCGAACACATCTGCAAACAGGACGCGAGCCTCGTGCAGGCCCTCCAGATCACCATAGTTGCGGGCATCGGTGCCTGCGTCGGTGGTGTAATCGTTCATCTGCAGCAGACCCATTGCCAGATCCATCTGGTGAGGGCCGGGCTTGCCACGGGCCATGTTCAGCTTCAGGTTCATGGCCAGAAACTTTTTGTACTGCTCATTCAGCTTTGCCTTTTCGGCAGTGAGCTCCTCACGATTCATCTCAAGATAGTTTGCCATTAAAAAACACACTCCTTTATCGTACTTCCAATTTCCCACAGTATCCGATGCCGGGTGTTTCAGGAGTTCTTGCCAGAGAGTTCTCCCACCACCGTCATCCAGACTTTAATATTATACCGCAACTCCGGGCGCGAAACAAGCAAATTACAAAAAAAGCCCCGCCAAAGCCGAAGCATTTGGCAGGGCATCCCTTTCCTGCTGTCTGCAGAGTGCAGATATCAGCTCAGGGCGGTCTGGTTCTTATACCGTTTGCGCACAGCGCCGTATTCCAGATGGGCCTCGCCGCCCTCCACGGTGTCCTTGTCGATGGTGACACGGATGATGGTGGGGTCATTGGGCACATCATACATGACAGGCAGCAGGATGCCTTCCATGACGCTGCGCAGACCGCGGGCACCGGTCTTGCGCTCAATGGTCTTGCGGGCGATCGCGTGGAGGGCCTCGTCGGTGAACTCCAGCTCTACACTGTCCATGCTCAGCAGTTCCTTGTACTGCTTGACCAGGCTGTTGCGGGGCTCCTTGAGCACGCGCACCAGTGCGTCCTCGTCCAGATCATCCAGCACGGTGATGACCGGCAGACGGCCGATCAGCTCAGGGATCAGGCCAAACTTGACCAGATCGTGAGGCTCCACCTTGCGCAGCAGGGCACGCTGGGCATCCTCGGAGTTGTCCTTCAGGCTGCTGCCGAAGCCCAGTGCAGAGCGATCAGTGCGGCGCAGGATGTATTTATCCAGGCCATCAAAGGCACCGCCGCAGATGAACAGGATGTTGGTGGTATCGATCTGGATAAACTCCTGCTGGGGGTGCTTGCGGCCGCCGTTGGGCGGCACGTTGCTCACGGTGCCCTCCAGGATCTTCAGCAGCGCCTGCTGCACACCCTCGCCGCCCACATCACGGGTGATGGAGGGATTCTCGCTCTTGCGGGTGATCTTGTCGATCTCATCAATGTAGATGATACCCACCTGTGCCTTCTGCACATCAAAATCCGCCGCCTGAAGCAGCTTGAGCAGGATGTTCTCCACATCCTCACCCACATAGCCCGCCTCGGTCAGGGTGGTGGCATCCGCAATGGCGAAGGGCACCCCCAGCATCTTGGCCAGGGTCTGAGCCAGCAGAGTCTTGCCGACACCGGAGGGGCCCAACAGCAGAACGTTGGACTTCTGCAGTTCCACATCCGCACCTTTGCCGCTCAGAATGCGCTTATAATGGTTGTAAACGGAGACCGCCAGCACACGCTTGGCCTCATCCTGACCAATGACATACTGGTCCAGCCCGTTCTTGATCTCAGCCGGGGTCAGGATATTGATATCCAGACCATCCACAGCCTGCATCCGGGTACGGCTTGCGCCGCGGCCCGGGCGGCCGTTTGCTTCCGGGTGCTCCGGCTGATCCGAGAGCAGATCATGGCACAGGCCGATGCACTCGCTGCAGATGTTGACACCGGGGCCGATGATCATCCGTTCCACTTCGTCCTGATGCTTGCCGCAGAAGCTGCACACCAGGTCTTTTTCATTTTTGCCGGAATTGTTGTTTGCCATAACTGTTATTCCTTATTCTGGGTCTTTGCGCGCAGGGCTCTCCCCCGCGCCTTTCAGTTTCAGCGGTGGGCGATGACCTCATCGATCAGGCCGTATTCCTTGGCTTCCAGCGCGGTCATATAGTTGTCGCGCTCGGTGTCCAGCTGGATCTTCTCCAGCGGCTGGCCGGTGTATTCGCTGAGCATGTGGTTCATCTTATCGCGGATATACACCATGTGCTCGGCGTGGATCTTGATATCGGTGGTCTGGCCGGAAAGGCCGCCGCCCTGACCGCCGATCAGCGGCTGATGGATCAGGATCTCGGAGTTAGGCAGGGCAAAGCGCTTGCCCTTGGTGCCGCTTGCCAGCAGGAAGGCACCCATGGAAGCGGCCATGCCCATGCAGATGGTGGAGACATCACACTTGATATACTGCATGGTATCGTGGATGGCCATGCCTGCGCTGATAGAGCCGCCGGGGCTGTTGATATACAGGCTGATATCCTTGTCCGGGTCCTGCCCTTCCAGGTACAGCAGCTGCGCCACCACAAGGCTTGCGGAGGTGTCGTTGACATCCTCGCTCAGAACGATGATGCGGTCATTCAGCAGACGGGAGAAGATATCATAGGAACGCTCACCATGTGCCGACTGTTCGACAACGTAAGGAACAAAACTCATAAAGTTCGCCTCCTGATACGAAAAATAATTCTATTTGCAAAATTGACCGATACGGCAAAAGAAACAGGGCCGTATCGGTCAATTTTAACAACCTTTGTTTACAGGGTACGCTTCAAACAGCGTTTCCTGCAAATTGCGGCCTTGGCAGCTGGATTATTCAGCGTCCTCGGTCTTTTCAGCCTCAGCGGCCTTCTCTACGATGTTGGCGTGGCTCTTGATGAAGTCGATGGCCTTGTTGATTGCCAGATCCTTCTTCAGGTCGTCAACGTTGACCAGCTCACGGACCTTGTCCTCTTCCATCTTGTACTGGTCAGCGATGCGCTTGATCTCAGCGGAAACATCCTCCTCGGAAGCCTCGATGTTCTCAGCAGCGGCAACAGCCTCCAGAGCCAGGCGGATCTTAACCTGCTTCTCAGCCTGAGGCATGAAGGAAGCACGGAACTGATCCATGGTCTGGCCCATATACTTCAGGTAGTCTTCCAGGCGCAGACCCTGCTGCTCCACACGGAAGGCGAAGTCATTGACCATCTCGTCCATACGGGTATCGTACATAGCCTGGGGGATCTCAGCCTCCATGCTCTCGATGACCTGATCGACCAGAGCGTTCTCAACAGCCAGGTCATCCTGCTTGTCCAGCTGCTCCTGGTTGTTCTTGCGGATGGACTCCTTGAACTCTTCCAGAGTGTCGTACTCGGAGCAGTCCTTGGCCAGCTCGTCATCCAGAGCGGGCAGCTCCTTGTACTTGACCTCGTGCAGCTTGATCTTGAAGACAGCAGCCTTGCCAGCCAGCTCAGCAGCCTGATACTCCTCGGGGAAGGTGACGTTCACGTCGAACTCCTCACCGGCGGAGTGGCCAACGATCTGATCCTCGAAGCCGGGGATGAAAGAGCCGCTGCCCAGGGTCAGGTTGTAGTGCTCAGCCTTGCCGCCCTCAAAAGCGACACCGTCCACAAAGCCCTCGAAGTCGATATCAGCGATATCGCCATTCTCAGCAGCACCCTCGCGGGTCAGCTCACGGGCGTTGCGCTCCTGCACGCGCTTCAGCTCTGCATCGACGGCCTCGTCGGTAACAGTATGGACAGTCTTCTCAACGGTCAGACCGTTGTAGTTGCCGACCTTGACTTCGGGCATCACAGCGACCTTGACGGTCAGGGTCACGCCCTCGGTCTCGCTGGCAGCATCCACAGAAACCTCGGGACGGCCAACGGGCTCGATGCCGGCTTCCTTCACAGCTGCCTCGTAAGCAGCGGGGAACAGCTCATTGATGGCATCATAGGTAAAGACATCAGCGCCGTACATCTTCTCGATCAGAGAACGGGGAGCCTTGCCCTTGCGGAAGCCGGGCACGGAGTACTTCTTGCCCTCCTTCTTGAAGACATCGGCCACTGCGCCCTTAAAGGCCTCAGCGTCGATGGAGAACTGCAGCTCTGCCATGCTCTTCTCGAGCTTTTCGCACTTGATGAAATTCATTTTGTGTATCCTCCACTCAAAAATTCTATTGCGTTGGGGACAGGTTTTCTTCCCTGTCTCCTGCAACCGCGCACCGCGTCCTGTATCTTCTGTTTGCGAAATGCGGGGACGCGCGCGCTCAATTGGGTGCAACAATCGCGTCAAAACTTATTATAGCACGTTCCAGACACAATTGCCAGACCAAATTTTGACTTTTTGTTCTTTTTGCCCACACTTCCCGCCTTTAATTGATGCGGTAGGGGCAGAAACGCAGGCCATCGGCACTGACAAGCTTATACCGGATGCCGTCCACATCGCCCTGCACCGCGTACCGGATGGCGTTTCCGTGCAGGTGGCCGTAGTAACAGCGGGTGATGCCGTAGGCCTTCAAGGTGGCCACGATCTCAGGAGCACTGGTGCCGGTGTAGACCGGCGGATAATGCAGGAACACCAGCTTCTCCAACCCCGGTTCCGCAGCATCCAGGCTCATTTTTAAGCGCCCGATCTCGCGGTTCATCACTTTTTCATCGTGGGGTTCTCCCACATCGAACAGCCAGCCCCGGGTGCCGCACAGCGCATACCCCTCCACAGAGTAGGAGTTGTTGTGCAGGATGTGCAGGGTGTCAAAGCCCTCAGCCTTGAGGTAGGCGTTCATCTTGTTGGCCGTGGTCCACCAGTAATCGTGGTTTCCCTTCATGATCAGCTTCTGGCCGGGAAGCTCCTGTAAAAACGCAAAATCCCTGCGCGTATCGTTCAGGCGCATGGCCCAGCTGATATCACCCGCCAGCACGATGGTGTCCTCGGGTTTGATCAGCTTGCGCCAGTTGCGCTCCAGCCGCTCCACATAGCCGCTCCACCCCGGAAAAACATCCATGGGTTTGGAAGCGCCCAGTGAAAGATGGGTATCGCCAAGCACATAAAGTGCCATTCATTTTTCTCCTGTTCTAAGTCCGGCAGGACAAGGTTTATTCCTGATAGCTCAGCGCCACCTGCGCGATCTGCTCCGGGTCGATGACGGTATTGAACCGCTCGGCCTTCTGCCGCAGGGCAGCAAGGCTTGCGGGTGCAGTGCGGCCGGTGGCTGCTTCCAGCTCCTGCATGGCCTCAAAGTCGTTCTGCGGGGCAGTGTGGCCCAGAGCCTCCAGCACGCTGCGGGGGAACTTGTAGGGGGAGGCAGTAGACAGCACCACCATGGGCACACCCTCGCGCTTGTGACGGCCCGCCACATGGAAGGCCACAGCGGTGTGGGTATCGCAGAGATAGCCATCCTGCTCATAGCGGGCACGGATCTCCCCTGCCACCTCTTTCTCGCTGCTCCAGCCGCAGCCAAAGCTTTCCTGAATGGCGGCCAGCGTCTCGGGCCGGACGGTATAGCTGCCGGTTTCAGACAGGCTCTTCATCAGGCCCGCCACCTCGGCATCGCTGCCGGTGACGTGATAGAGCAGGCGCTCCAGGTTAGAGGACACCAGAATATCCATGCTGGGAGAAGTGGTCTTGAAGAATTCCCGCTTGGCAGTATAAGTACCGGTGGTTAGGAAATCGGTCAGGACATTGTTCTCATTGGAAGCGCAGATCAGTCTGCCCACCGGCAGGCCCATCTGCTTTGCATAGTAGCCCGCCAGAATATCGCCAAAATTGCCCGTAGGCACACAGAAGTCCACCTTGTCACCAAAGCGCACCTTCCCTGCCTTGAGCAGCTGGGCGTAGGCGGCAAAGTAGTAAACGATCTGCGGCACCAGACGGCCCCAGTTGATGGAGTTTGCACTGGACAGGCGGATGTTCCGCTTTGCCAGCTCGGCAGCAATGGCCGGGTCGCCAAAGACCTTCTTCACGCCGGTCTGGGCATCATCGAAGTTGCCACGCACAGCGTAGACCGCCACATTTTCGCCTTCCTGGGTCACCATCTGCAGGCGCTGGATCTCACTGGTGCCGCCCGTGGGGAAGAACACTGCGATCTCCACACCCGGGATATCGTGGTAGCCATCCAGCGCGGCCTTGCCGGTATCGCCGCTGGTCGCCACCAGGATCAATGTTTTCTCGGTGCGGTCAAGATTTTTCTTTGCCTCCACCAGCAGCTTCGGCATCAGCTGCAGGGCGTAATCCTTGAAGGCGCAGGTCGGGCCGTGCCACAGTTCCAGAGAGTACACCTCATCCGAAACAGGGGCCAGATAGCCCGCCTTTCCGCCAAAGGCCGCACCATAGGTGGCCTTGGCGGCCTCCTGCAGGAACTCCTGCGAATAATCGGTCAGATACTGCCCCACGATGGCAGCAGCCATCTCGGGGTAATCCAGCGCACAGATCGCCTTGACATCCACCTGCGGGAAGCTCTGCGGAACAAACAGACCGCCCTCATCCGACAGGCCCTGTGCAATGGCCTGAGAGGCACTTACCACGCGGTTATGATCTCTCGTGCTGAAAAACTGCATTGTCGTCGCTCCTTTTTGCCAGCGGGGCCCGCATTGACCCCATGTTTGTGGCAGCGGCAAAAGCCGTTTTCTGCCTTTTCCCACCAATGCACCCCGCATTACGCGGTAAATGCACCCTTTATAATATGTACCATCCAGCGCCCGCTGTCAAGAGGGGTCACTTCGGCAACGTCAAAACGAACCGGTTCATCACTCTGTCCGGTGTGCTGGAGATAATATTCCGCGGTGCGGATGAGCCTGCGCTGCTTGGCAGGGGTCACGGCCGCAGCAGGCGCGGCCAGCGGGTCGGGGCTGCGGGTCTTGACCTCACAGAGCACCAGTGTGCCGTCCGGCTCCCGCAGGATGAGGTCGATTTCCCCCATCCGGGTGCGGTAGTTGTGGGCCACCAGCTCACATCCCTGCTTCTGGTAATACCGCGCAGCCACAGCCTCGCCGGTGCGGCCGGTCTCGGCCCGATCCATCACTTGCCCTCCGGCCAATAGCCCTGCTTTTTCAGGAAGCTGCGGCGGTAGAAGGGCTGGATCCCGTACTGCTCGATCAGTTCATAATGGAGCTTGGTCGGGTAACCTTTGTGTTTTGCCAGCTGATACTGCGGGTACTGCTTGTCCAGCTCCATCATATAGCGGTCACGGCTGACCTTTGCCAGGATCGATGCTGCGCCGATGCTGGCGCTGGTGGCATCGCCCTTGACCACCGGCTGGGCGGGAATCTCCAGCGCAGCCGGGACACGGTTGCCGTCCACCAGCACGAGGTTCGGCACAATGTCCAGCCCTTCCGCAGCCTGCTTCATGCCGCTCATGGTGGCGTTCAGGATATTATCCCGGTCGATGATCTCCGGGCCTACAAAGACGATCTTATAGGCCAGCGCCTTGTCGCAGATCTCATCAAAGAGGGCTTCCCGTTTTTTCTCGGTCAGCTTCTTGGAGTCGTTGATGCCGTACACCGGCTTCTCCGGATCAAGGATACAGGCCGCCACAACGACCGGACCGCACAACGGGCCGCGGCCCGCTTCATCCACACCGGCAAAAAAGCCGTACTGCGCACGGATGGCGGCATCATACTCGTACAGAGGGGCAGAGATCTCCTCGTCAGAACGCCGTTTCATTCGTCGTCCTCCTCGGCAAAATCCGCCAGATCATCCCGCTGGGGCGGGCGCTCCAGAGAGATGCGGCCCCACTTGCAGGCGCGGAACTCGTCCACCAGCATGATGGCACAGCGTTCGGTGTTCACCTCGCCGCCGCGCACCAGCAGACCGCGCTTGCGGCCGATGGCCTCCAGCAGTTCGTAGGGCGGCAGAGCCAGCGTCTCTGCATCCAGCTTGTAGCGCTGGGCCACGAGATCGGGGTAATTGCGGCGCACCTCATCCAGCAGGTTCATGGCCAGTTCTTCCACATCCAGAATATCATCCTTGATGGAGCCGATGAAGGCCAGATTAGAAGCAATGGTCTTGGAATCAAACTTTTTCCAGAGCACGCCGGGCATATCCAGCAGGTCAAACTTTTCGGTGCTGACCCACTGCTTGCCCTTGGTCACGCCGGGGCGGTCGGCCGCCTTGGCACGGGCAGAACCTGCAAAGGTGTTGATGAAGGTGGATTTGCCCACGTTGGGGATGCCGCAGAGCATCACCTGAGTTTTGGCACCACCCATACCACGGTTCTGGCGGCGCTCCAGCAGCGAGGCCAGCTCCTTTTCAATGGCGGTCTGCACCGCCTTGGCACCGCCCTTCTGCTTGGCGCTGATGGCCACACAGCCTGCATCGGCGGCGTGGAAGTATTTGATCCACTCCTCTGTCACAGCAGGATCGGCCAGATCTGCCTTGTTCATCACATAGAGCTTTGGCTTGCGGGCCGTAATGCGCTCCACCTCGGGGTTCAGGCTGGAAAGTGGAATGCGGGCATCCAGCAGCACCAGACTGGCATCCACATGCTGGATCTCCGTCTCCATCATCCGCAGGGTCTTGGTCATGTGGCCTGGGAACCATTGGATGTTATATTGATTTGCAAAGCGGGTATCGTTGTTCATTTTACCACCCCAAAATCCGAAAAGGGCAAAAAGCAGAGCAGCACTTTGCCCAGAATATCGCGTTCATCAATGCAGCCCACATAGGACGAGCGGCTGTCCAGCGAGGCGTTGCGGTTATCGCCCATCACAAACACCGTGCCCTCCGGCACCGTGTACGGAAACGTTACGTCATAGCCAAGATAGGTCGGTTCAGCGATATAGGCTTCCTGCAGCACTTCCCCGTTCACCGAAACCGTGCCCGCCTGATAATCAATGTTCACCACATCGCCGCCTTTGGCAATGACACGCTTGACCAGCGGCTTACCGTAGGCTGTGTAGCTGTCCACGATGACCACATCGCCCCGCTGGGGCTCGTAGCCCGCGCCCCAGACGATCAGCTTATCGCCGTTCTGCAGGGTGGGCACCATGGATTCGCCGTCCACCTGAATGATGCGGAAGAACAGCGAGAATACCAGCACCAGCACCAGCGCGGCGGAGATCAGCGCCTCGTACCACTCAAACACATTCTGTCCGCGCACAGTTTCCTGTGTTGAAGTATGCTTTTCCATTTCCCGATGCACCTCACAATCTTGTCTGGCCCGGAATAAAGAAAAAAGGGACAACAAGTTGTCCCTTTTCTCCCGGTTTTACGCGGGGATCATCAAATATCGCTCTTGACCTTAGCAGCCTTGCCGGTACGACCACGCAGATAGAACAGCTTGGCGCGGCGGACCTTGCCCTTGCGGACAACGGTGACCTTCTCAACGAAGGGGCTGTTGATGGGGAAGACACGCTCAACGCCGACACCGTAGGAAACGCGGCGAACGGTAAAGGTCTCTGCAACGCCGCCGTGCTTCTTAGCAATGACGGTGCCCTCGAAAGCCTGGATACGCTCACGCTCGCCTTCCTTGATGCGAACGTCAACGCGGACGGTATCGCCAACGTTGAACTGGGGCTTCTCAGCCTTGATGCTGCCTTCAGAAATAATCTTCAGTGCGTCCATTTTTGAATCCTCCATTTGTTTTTAGACGTTCATGCACGGCACCTTGCCGTCAGAGGACCGCCCGTTTAATGATATTGTCATTAACCCCGCTGTGGTATCAGCGGACACTAACGCCTTAATAGGATAGCACAAAACGCCCGTAAAATCAAGCGATTTGCCCAAAATAATCCCAAAAATTTTCTGTTCTGCCCAAAAGGCATTCTTTGCCCGGGAAATCAGGCAAAGAGCTGCCGATTCGCCGTCAGGAAGCGCTTGCGCAGGATGCCTGCGCTGGCGGCAGGCAGACCAAACTTTTCTTCCAGAAAGCCGGTGAGCAGCGAGGGATTCAGGTTCAGCTCCTGTGCGGCAGGCAGGCAGAGCTCCATGCAGACACGATCCCCTGCGGTGGTATATTCCACCTGCGGAATGTGATCCTTGAGCTCTACGATCTTTTTGCCCTTTTTGCTGTGCTTTTCCACCGGGGCGCTTTCCAGCGCGTTATACTGTTCCAGCACAGCCGCTGCCGCTGCCGGGTAGGTGATCTGGTAGCAGGCAAAGGCGATGAGGTCAGCCTTCATCTGCACCGGGTCCACATGGGTGATGCGGATGCCGGTGGGCATGATGGCGTTCAGTTCGGTCTGCCACTGGGCAAAGTCCGGGTTCTCAGCCTCGGTCTTGATATCCACGCACTCACACTCGCTCTCCTGCCCCAGCGAAAGCGGGCAGGCAAAGGTCATGTAGATGTGGGGGTTGAAGCCCAGCGTGTGCCACACAGGCAGGCCGCTGCGCTTGAGCACCCGCTGCATCACCCGCTGCAGATCCAGCAGGGAGATGTAGGAGGCCTCATTCTTTTTCTCAAACGAGATTCTGACTGTAATCAAAGCAGGGACCTCCTAACAGATGATTGGCACCGCAGCCATGGCAGGCGCGGTTGCAGGGCTGGGTGGTCTGGGCGGCAAGGGCCTTGTTGTACTCCCGCACCAGATATTCGTGGGTCACACCGTAGTCCATATGGCTCCACGGGGTCACCTCGTCCAGCCCAATGGGGCGCTGGCAGTAGAACTTGGGATCAATGCCCAGATCCTCAAACACCTGCATCCAGGTATCATACTTGAAGCACTCTTCCCAGCCGTCAAAGTAACAGCCTCGTTTGTAGGCTTCCAGAATAACAGGAGCCAGACGGCGGTCGCCCTTGGCGAATACGCCCTCCAGAAAACTGGTGGTGCTGTCGTGATAGTTCACCTTGATCTTGCGGCTGTGGACGCTTTCCAGCAGGTGCTTCTGCTTGGCCTGCAGGCTTTCCTCCGTGTCCATGGGCACGAACTGGAAAGGCGTATGGGGCTTGGGCACAAAGCAGGCACAGCTGATGGTCACCTGCACGCCCCTGCCCTTGGCGTGCCTGGGGTTGGAGTAATAGAGATCTACCACCTTCTGGGCGGTCTCGGCAATGCCCTCGATGTCCTCCATTGTCTCAGTGGGCAGGCCCATCATAAAGTAGAGCTTGACCGAGGAATAGCCGTTGGCAAAGGCCAGTGAACAGGTCTTTTCGATCTCGTCCCAGGTAACATTCTTGTTGATGACATCCCGCAGGCGCTGAGTACCGGCCTCGGCCGCAAAGGTCAGGCCGCTCTTGCGCACCTTGGTGGTCTTTTCGATCAGGCTCTGGGAGAAGTTGTCCATCCGCAGGGAGGGCAGCGAGAGGCTGACGTGCTCCTTGGGGGCCCACTCATTCAGATCATCCAGCAGTTCTTCCAGCTGGCCGTGGTCGGAGGTGGACAGGCTGGACAGGCTCAGCTCCTCATAGCCGGTGTTGGCGCACAGATCCTGTGCCGCCTTATTCAGCAGGCTGGCATCCCGCTGGCGCATGGGGCGGTACAGGAAGCCCGCCTGACAGAACCGGCAGCCGCGCACACAGCCGCGCAGCACTTCAATGCTGGCGCGATCCTGGATGGCACCCACCATGGGCACAACAAAGTTCGTTGGCGGAGCAAACTCGTTCAGATCCTTGATGATGGCCTTGGTGATGACCGCCGGGATGCCCGGCTCGTTGGGGGTAATGGCTTTGACCCGGCCGTCCTCAAAGTAGGTCACATCGTAGAAGGCGGGGATATAGACCCCGGGGATCTTTGCAATGCGGCGCAGCAGCTCCTTTTTGGAGACACCGCCCTCTTTCTTGGCGCGCTCGATCTCGGCGCAGATGGAAGGCAGCTGGTTCTCACCCTCACCCAGCTGGATGACATCAAAGAAATCCGCAATGGGCTCCGAGTTGCAGGCGCAGGGACCGCCCGCCACGATCAGGGGCCAGTGCTCGTCGCGGTCCTTTGCGTAGAACGGAATGTGAGCCAGATCGAGCATGGCCAGAATGTTGGTGTAGGAAAGCTCGTACTGTAGGGTAAAGCCCACCGCATCAAAATCGGTCAGGGGGTCCTTGCTCTCCATAGTGTACAGGGGCAGGTCCAGCCGCTCCATCTCAGCCTTCATATCCAGCCAGGGCATAAAGGCCCGCTCACACCACCAGTTCTCATGGCTGTTGAGCAGCTCATACAGGATCTTCTCACCGAGGAAGGACATGCCCACCTCGTAGGTATCCGGGAAGCAGAATGCAAACCGGACATCCACCTTTTCTTTGTCTTTATACACGCTGCCCGGTTCGCCGCCGGTGTAACGGCCCGGCTTCTGCACCCGGCCCAGCGCTTCTTTCAGCTTGGGATCAAACATCAAGTTCCTCCATTGACAGAACAGTTTTACTTCATTCGTTTTATTGTACCCGATTCTGCCGGGAAATGCAATCATTGTTTTGGAGGCACCACCATCCGCACGCCGCCAGCTGTGCCCCATCCAGCGGCGGGATGGGCAGGAGGTTGAAAGCCCCGGTCAGGAGGTTGGCCGCCAGAAAGGCACTGGCCCGGATGGTGGCCCGCTGTTCCAGCCGAAGCATCCAGAGCCCGGCCAGCACAAAATTCACCGCAGGGCCTGCCGCGGCAAGGAGAGCGGTCTGCCACAGGGTCATTTCCCTGCCCCGGGTGCGCATACAAAAGCCGGTAAGGGTGACTTCAATGACCGGAAACTGCCCAAACAGGGCAAGGTATACCCCAATGTGCCCCCACTCATGCAGGAATGCTGCCAGCAGCCCCAGCCGCAGAAACCCGCTTGCATCGAAATAGAGCAGAACGTACAGCGTCCCGCAGAGCAGCAGTGGGTCCCGGAACACAAGCGGCCCGTACCGGAGCCGATGCCGCATCATGGCAGGCTCAGTGCGGCAGAAGGATCATACCGGATGCCGCCTGTCAGAAATTCAAAGTGCAGGTGTGCCCCGGTGGCACGGCCCGTCTGTCCGGCAGTGCCCAGCCGCTGGCCTGCTGCAACCACCTCCCCGGCCCGGACATAGAGATACTGCATGTGGGCATAGAGCGTTTCCTGCCCGTCTCCATGGGTCAGCCGGACATAGTTGCCGTAAGCGGCTCCACGCCGGGCGGCGGTCACCACGCCGTCCAGTGCCGCAAGGACTGGTGTGCCCTCCCCGCAGGCAAGGTCCACGCCCCGGTGGAAGGCTTTTTCCCCGGTAAAGGGATCCTTCCGCCAGCCATAAGGGTCAGAGACACGCCACGCCGCCGTTTCCAGCGGGAAGCAGAGGATCTGCCCCGGCTTTGCCTGTTTCAGGCTGGCTCCCGCCGGGACATTTTTGCCCGCACAGACCGGGAGCACTCTGCCCGCCAGCAGAATGATCAGCAGCACCGTCAGAGCCAGCACCGCCGCCCGTTGATATCGCTTGTGTTTCCCTGCTCGTCCATGTTTTGCCTGCATCTTTTCGCCCTCCGTTCTGGAAAGTGTATGCAGAAGGAAGATCACTGAGAACCAAAACACCCCCTGGGAGTTTTCCCAGAGGGTGCTTGTTCCGTATTTACCGGCGGAGCCAGTCATGGAGCCGCTGGAAGAGGCTGGGGTGGCCGTGCCGTTCCGTGCGATCAACAGCGTGCGGAATGGGTGTACTCTGCACAGCCGGAGCAGGTGCTGCTTTCACCGTGGCAGGCTGTTTTGCTGGTTCTGCGGGCTGCTCCGCCACCTGAACCGGCTCCGGTCTCGTTTCGGGCTCAGACGGCCGTTCCGATGCCTTTATTTCAGGCTGCTCCGGTTCTGCCGCAGGAGCAGCATCCCGGGCGAGCCAGTCATCCCGGAGCAGATCGTACATGTCCATCTGTCCGTTGACAAGGGGCTCACCGGGGGCCGCTTTCACCTTCTGATAGCTGCCGTCTGCCCGCATCTCCCGGGCATTGACGTTATCCCGCAGCTGCAGCTGCAGGATATTGCTCAGCTTCTGGATGAGGACAGGGTCCTCCACCCGGACACCAACCTCCACGCGGCACTCCGTATTGCGGGTGAGGAAATCGCCGGAGGCGATATAGATGCGGGTGGTCACGCCATCGTAGAAGCTGTAGATGCGGCCATGCTCAAGGTAGCGGCCCACCAGACTGCGGATATGCAGGTTCTCGGTCTTACCCGGCACCTCGGCGCGGACACAGCAGATGCCGCGCACGATCATATCGATGCGGACCCCCGCACAGCTGGCTTCTTCAAGTTTCAGGATGATATCCCGATCCGAGATGGAGTTGTTTTTCAGGATCATGGATGCCGGGCGGCCCAGCTTGGCGGCATTGATGACCCGGTCCATCTCGTCCAGCAGCACGCTCTTGAAGCGTAGAGGAGCCACCAGCATCTTCTCGGTGGTCTCCGTCAGCTTCTGCACGGCAAGGTTCTGGAACACGTTGGAGGCTTCCTCACCGATGCCCAGATCTGCCGTGATGAACGAATAATCGGTATAGAGCTCGCTGGTCTTTTCGTTGTAGTTGCCGGTGCCGATCTGGGTGATATAGCTGTATCCCTGCGGGCCCTTTTTTGTGATGAGGGTCAGCTTGGAATGTACCTTGTAATCATCAAAGCCATAGAGAATGGTACAGCCAGCCTCTTCCAGCTGCTTGGACCAGTCGATGTTGTTCTGCTCGTCAAAGCGGGCACGCAGCTCTACCAGAGCCACCACTTCCTTGCCGTTTTCGGCGGCTTCGATCAGGGCCTGCACGATCTGGGATTCCCGCGCCATCCGGTAAAGGGTCATCTTAATGGAGATGACCTCCGGATCCCGCGCAGCCTTTTTCAGCATCGCGATGAAGGGACGGATGGACTGATACGGATAACTGAGCAGGACATCGTGTTTTTCTACCTCAGCGGCAAGGTCATAATCCTGGGGCGGCAGCATGGGCCGGGCCGAGGGATAGAACAGCTCCGGGTTGCCCTCGGCCTCCATTTTACCGGTGAGCTTGTAGAAGAAGCTCAGATCCAGTGGGCTCTTCTGGGCAAACACCCGCTTATGGCTCAACTCTAATTTATCGCAGAGGAGACGCAGGATCTCCTGCGGAGCCGTGGGAGTTACCTGCAGGCGGACAGCGGCCAGCTTGCGGCGGCGCTTGAGCAGGTCGGCCATGATCTCGCGGTAATCGATATCATGGTCCATCATGCCCTCTTTTACATCAATGTCGGCGTTGCGGGTGACGCGGAACAGGCACTTTTCCTGCACGGCATCCTTGCCGAAGATGAGGGACGCATAGTGCAGCACCAGTTCCTCTGTCAGGGCAAACTCGGTCTTTCCCTCCCGGCGCACCAGGATCAGCCGCTCCATCTGGCTGGAGATAGGGATCATGCCAAGGCTCTGGCCCTCTTTCTCCTTGAGCAGAGCACCGAGGTAGATCTCCTTATTGCGCAGGAACGGGAACGGGTGGCGGTTGTCCACGATCTGCGGGCTGAGGATGGGGAACAGCTCGTTCTGGAAGTACTTTTTCCAGAAGCGCTCCTGCTCCTTATCCATCCCATCGAAATCCACTTTTTTATAGCCGCAGGCATCCAGATTTTCCAGCGCCTTCTCGTAGTATTTATCGCAGTCCTCCTGCAGATGGGCAGCCTTGGGCATGATGGCGTTCAGCTGTTCCTCGGCCGTCATGTTGGTCTTGTTCTCACGCTTGTCTTTGTCCTTCTGACTGCGTGCAAGGTTGGCGCGCTCCTGCAGAGAGCCCACACGCACCATGAAAAATTCATCCAGATTGGAGCCATAAATGGCAAGGAATTTCACCTGCTCCGCCAGCGGGACATTCTTGTCCTTGCCCAGCACCAGCACACGGCGGTTAAAGTCCAGCCAGCTGAGTTCACGGTTGATGAAGATCGTATCCTCTTTCATAGTAGTTTACTCCCTTTTTCCCTGACCTGCGGCTTTCGCCGCAGCGCTTCAGCTCACGTAAGCAAGCCCATCCCACTCTTCCACCACCGCTTCTGTCAGGCCGGGCACGGCGGCGGCCTCTTCCACCGCGGCAAAGCGCCCATATTGCTCCCGGTATTCGATGATGGCCTGGGCGCGCTGTTCCCCCACCCCCGGCAGGGTGCAGAGAACGTCCTGCCCGGCGGTGTTCAGATCGACCCGCGCCAGCTGGATGAGCGGTGTTTCACTCCCGGCTGCACGGCCCGGCCCTGTCTGCCGCGGAACGGCAAACCCAAACGCCAGCGCGACGCACACCGCGCAGACAAGGGCCGCTGTCCACAGAAATCTCTGTTCTGTTTTTGTGAGACTGGCTTTCTTCATCCCATTGTACCCGACTTTCTCTAAAAAAGAAAGCCCTCTGCGGAGAATTTGCAGAGAGCTTTACAATGTTTTTACGCAGAAGTTTCCGCACGGCGCACCATGCCGTACAAAAGCTCTGCCGCTGCACCGGCATCGTGGTCGGTCAGGGTCATCCGGTTGGCGGCAAGGCGCAGTTCAGGCGCGGCATCCGCAGGCACAACGCTCTCCCCCGCCAGATGGACAAGGTCGAGCATCTGGGTGCAGCCGGCCAGCACCGTCAGCTGCTCGGCGGCATAGCCGGAGGGAGGGCAGACGGCGTTGAGCATGGCACTGCCTGAGACAAGGCCCGGGGTAAGCACCAGCGTATCCGGTGCAAGGCGCTCCGCATGCAGGAAGGCTGCCGCGTCCCCCAGCGCCTTTTGCAGCGTGGGCAGAATGGGCATCTGCTTTTTGTCCTGATAGAAAAGGATGCGCAGAACGTCCTCGCCCTTGACATCTGCGGCGTTGCTCAGCACAAAGGGAGTCCACTCCTGCTTGAGGTGGAACACCAGCCCCTCGCTCATCCGCACAGCGCGGGTGGAGCCATCGCGCATCTGCAGGGCAATGCCAACGCCGGACAGGGAGGGCAGCATCTTCAGGACAGACTCCTCCATCCCCTCAAAGCTGCACAGCGCGGTGCCGGAGCCCTCCGAAAAGTTGTAGGCCAGTGTGCCGCCGCAGACCAGTGCGGGCGCACTGAGCCGCACCCCGCCCAACAGAGAGCGGACCGCCCGGGGCGAGCGCTGAGAGAAAACGGTCAGCCTGCCGCCCCTGCTGGCAAAAAGCTGCAGCACGTCCCGCTGGAGCTGGGGCAGATTGCCTGCGGCATCCAGCAGCAGGCTGTCCAGATCACAGAGGACTAAGGTCTGGTCAATGGTCGTCTCTTTCATAGGGTATTTCCTCCTGTGCGCTGACGGAGCGTGGTCAAGAAGCGGGTGAAGTAATCCGGCAGCTCAGAATCGAACCGCAGGTGTTCCCCCGTGATGGGGTGAATAAACCCCAGCGTTTTTGCATGCAGGCACTGCCCATGCAGGCTGGTGATGCAGTTGTGGGGGCCGTACACCGGGTCACCCGCCACCGGGTGGTGGATGGAAGCCATGTGAACGCGGATCTGGTGGGTACGGCCCGTTTTCAGGCGGCACTCCAGCATCGTGAACTCGCCCAGCCGTTCCAACACCTTGTAGCCGGTATAGGCATACTTTGTGTGGGGCTCACTGGCCGGATAGACCGCCATCTTCTTGCGGTCGGTCTTGCTGCGGCCCAGGTTGCTCTCCACAAAGCCCTCATCCTGGGCAAAGCCGCCATAGACGATGGTATTGTAGGCCCGCTCCACGCTGTGCACTGCCATCTGCTGGGAAAGGCCGATGTGGGTTGCATCATCCTTTGCCACCACCAGCAGACCGCTGGTGTCCTTATCGACGCGGTGGACGATGCCGGGCCGGATCTCGCCGCCAATGCCGGAAAGGCTGCCCTTGCAGTGCCAGAGCAGAGCGTTGACCAGGGTGCCGTCCGGGTTGCCGGGAGCCGGATGGACGACCATCCCTTTGGGCTTGTTGACCACCAGAAGGTGCGCATCCTCATAGATGATGTCCAGCGGGATCTCCTGCGGCACAGCCTCGATGGGCTTTGCATCGGGGATCTCCAGCAGGATGATATCCCCTGCCTTGAGCTTCAGGCTCTTGGCCGGGGCCTTGCCGTTGCAGAGCACATGACCCTCAGCCACTAGGCCCTGCAGGGCGCTGCGGGAAAGGCCGGTGTCCTCGCCGCTCAGAAAGCGATCGATGCGCTGGCCTGCGCCCTCGGCTTCCACGATATATTCACGCTGCTCCATGGCTTACTGCTCCTTCGGGCCCTTTTTCGTATCCTCGTGCAGCTCCTCCAGGAAAATGACCAGCACCCAGAGTGCCACACCAACGCAGACACAGATATCTGCAAAATTGAACACCGCAAACCGCATGAACAGCAGGTTGATGTAATCCACCACCTCGCCGTTCAGCACACGGTCGATCAGGTTGCCGATGCCGCCGCCCAGCACCAGAATGAGTGCGGCCTGCTGCAGACGGTTGTTCCGGCTGCGGAAGAACAGCCAATAAGCAACCAGCAGCAATGCTGCGCTGGTTGCAACGATCAAAAACAACTGCTTGCCGCTGAGCAGGCTGAATGCCATGCCCTGGTTGAGCACGAACCGCAGCTCCACCACATGGGGGATCAGCGGCATTGCGCCCACCGGCTGCAAAGCGCTGACAGCCCAGAACTTGATGGCCTGATCGAGGCCGACCAGCGCCGCAACGCACAGCAGATTGAAGATCACAAATGCCATAAAAATACTCCCAACGGCGGCATGCTGCCGCCTGTGTTCTGATACCAAAAAGCGGCGCTCCCTGCTCGAAAGGAGCGCCGCAGCGTTTATTTCAGGAAGGCTTATGCTTCCACCACGCTTGCGCAGCGTGCGCAGAGGGTGGGATGTGCGGCGTGGGTGCCGATGTCCGCGGAATACTTCCAGCAGCGCTCGCACTTTTCGCCGGTGGCATGTGCAGCAGCAACGCCCAGGCCCTCAACAGCGGAGGCGGAACCACCCTCGCCCTTGACCAGTTCCACATGGGAAACGATCATCAGGTCAGCCAGCTCGTCCATGGGAATGCTGTTCAGCAGGTCATAGACGGCATCATTGCAGTACAGGGTAACGGAAGCTTCCAGAGAAGCACCGATGGTCTTTTCTGCACGGGCCTGCTCCAGCACCTTCTTGACCTCGTCACGGACAGCAATGAGCTGTGCCCACTTGGCCTTGAAGGCATCGTCTGCAGCGTACTGGCCTGCCTTGGGCATTGCCTCGAACACAACGTACTTGTTCATGCCTTCGGTCTTGGGCAGGAAGTCCCAGATCTCCTGGCTGGTGAAGCAGAGGATGGGGGCAATGATCTTGTCCAGTGCGACCAGGATCTTGTACATGGTGGTCTGGGCAGCCTTGCGGCCCACACCGTTGGTGCAGTACAGGCGGTCTTTCGTCACATCCAGATAGAAGTTGGACATGGCAACAACGCAGAAGTTGTAGACGGCGTGATAGACCTTGTTGAAGTCATACACATCGTAGCCGGCCTTGGCATTCACGATCAGGTCATCCAGAGCGGCCAGTGCCCAGCGGTCGATCTCCTGCAGCTGGTCATCCGCCACACAATCGGTGTTGGGGTCAAAGCCATCCAGATTGCCCAGAATGAAGCGGGCGGTGTTACGGATCTTGCGGTAAGCCTCGCTCAGCTGCTTGAAGATATTCTTACCGGCGCGCACATCCACGGTGTAGTCGGAAGAAGCGACCCACAGGCGGATGATATCCGCACCGTAGTCCTTGATGATCTCGCTGGGCTCCACGCCGTTGCCGGCGCTCTTGTGCATCTGCTTGCCCTGCTCGTCCACGACCCAGCCGTGGCACAGAACGGACTTATAAGGTGCGCAGCCCTTGGCAGCCACGCTGGTCAGCAGGCTGGACTGGAACCAGCCGCGGAACTGGTCGCCGCCCTCCATATACATGTCGGCCGGGAAGCGCAGCTCCGGGCGCTCCTCCAGAACGGCAGCGTGGGTGGAACCGGAATCGAACCAGACATCCATGATGTCGGTATCCTTGGTCCACTCGGAAGCGCCGCACTTCTCGCAGACTTCACCTGCGGGGATGATCTGCTCTGCCTCATACTTGTACCAGGCATCGGAGCCCTCCTTGCGGAACAGCTCGCTGACAGCCTTGATGGTGGCATCGGTGATGTGGTAAGCGCCGCACTTCTTGCAGTAGAAAGCCGGGATGGGCACGCCCCAGGTACGCTGACGGCTGATGCACCAGTCGTTGCGGTCGCGGACCATGCCCTTCATGCGGTCGTGGCCCCAGTCAGGCATCCACTTCACGGTGTCGATGGCCTTGTAGACATCGTCACGGAACTTGGCAACAGAGCAGAACCACTGCTCGGTGGCACGGAAGATGATGGGGTTGTGGCAGCGCCAGCAGTGGGGGTACTGATGCTTGATGTGCACCTGACCCATGATGACACCGGCTTCGGTCAGGTCGGCCAGAATGGTCTTGTTGGCAGCCCAGACACGCTGACCTGCGTACTTACCGGCCAGCTCCGTCAGGCAGCCGCCGTCGTCCACAGGAACAGTGATGGGCACGTTGTACTTCTGAGAAACATTGAAGTCATCCACGCCGTGGCCGCCTGCGGTGTGGACGCAGCCGGAACCGCTTTCCAGCGTGACATGGTCACCCAGGATGACAGTACCCTCCTTGGGCAGGTAGACGTGATGATAGCGCATCAGCTCGAACTCAGCGCCGGAAACAGGTTCGCCCACGATCTCGTAGTTCTCAATATGGCAGGCATCCATCACGCTCTTGACCAGCTCGGTGGCCATGATATGGTACTCCTCGCCGATCTTGACAAAGGAATACTCAAAGGCACCGTTCAGGCAGATGGCCTCGTTGGCGGGCAGGGTCCAGGTGGTGGTGGTCCAGATCACGAAGTAGGTCTTATCCATCGGGATGCCGTGCTTTGCCAGCACGCCGTTGGGGTCCTGAGAAACGTGGAAGCGGACGAAGATGGAATCGCAGTCGTCCTCACCGTACTCGATCTCGGCCTCAGCCAGAGCGGTGCGGCAGTCGGGGCACCAGTACACAGGCTTCAGGCCCTTGTAGATGTAGCCCTTCTTGGCCATCTCGCCAAAAATCTCGATCTGGCGGGCCTCGAACTCAGGCTTCAGGGTCAGGTAGGGGTGCTCAAAGTCACCGATAACACCCAGACGCTTGAACTGGTCGCTCATAATGTCGATATGCTCGGTGGCGAACTTTTCGCAGATCTGGCGCAGCTCCAGCTTGGAGATGTCCTTCTTCTTCTCGCCCAGAGAGGACAGAGCCTTCAGCTCAATGGGCAGGCCGTGGGTATCAAAGCCGGGCACATAGGGAGCCTGGAAGCCCTCCATGTTCTTGTCGCGGATGATGATATCCTTGATGATCTTGTTCAGGGCGGTGCCCATGTGGATGTTGCCGTTTGCATACGGAGGGCCGTCGTGCAGGACAAACTTGGGCTTGCCGTCGTTGTGCTTGATCAGGTTGTTGTACAGGTCGTTCTTCTCCCAATCCTCCAGCATGGCGGGCTCCTTCTTGGGCAGACCGGCACGCATCTCAAACAGAGTCTTGGGCAGATTCAGGGTACTGTCGTACTGAGACTTATTCTTAGCCAATGGTTACACACTCCTCTAATTTACTAAAACGCTTTGGAATCACTCGCTGAACTTCACGCCCTTAAAAGCGGCGTAGTCCGGCGCTGCAGCCTCATCCTCGGCGGCAGGGGCCGGGGGCGGGTCGAGCTTGAGCTGGCTCTCGTCTTGTGCCCAGAACTCCTCGCTGGTCTTTTCATCCGCAGGAGCCTCATCCTCAGCATCCACATCCGCTGCAGCGGGCTGTGCCTCGGCGATCTCCTCGGTCACAGCGGCGGCAGTGGTATCGGCGGCTGCAGCCTCATCCTCGGCAGGAGCATCCTCAGCGGGCTCCTCCTTCTGGAACTCAGGCAGGCGGCTCAGAGACTCAACATGGCTGCGGTACAGGTTCAGCACATCGGACTTGAAGCGGGTCACTTCCAGCCGGACGCGGTCATACTCGCGCTCCTGGGCAAGCTTTTTCTCGTTTGCCTCGTTGATGATCTCATCCGCGCGGTCACTGGCTTTTTGCAGCAGCTCGTTGGCATCACGGATAATATCATCACCGCGCAGATTTGCGCGATGCAGGATCTCTTCCGACTTCTGGTTTGCTTCCCGGATGACATTCTCACCCATCCGCTGGGCATTGATCAGCGCGCTCTTGAGCATATCGCCGTCAGCCTCGTAGCTCTCCATTTCCTTGTGCAGACGCTGATTCTCGGCAGTCAGCTCAGCGATCTGGCGGCGCAGCTCCTCAGCCTGATCTTCATCCTGCTTCAGCTGCTCCTCTACTTTATCCAGGAAACGGTCCACCTCTTCGGTCCGGTAGCCGCGGATGTTCTTTTCAAACTGTGCAGCACGCACATCCTGCGGGGTCAGCATAGTGGTTTCCTCCCTTTTCATTCAATATTGAAAAAACTCGATGATCGATCGGTCTTTTTTGCTTTTTCCGGGCAGGGCCGTCAGGCCAAAGCGCCCCTTTCCGCGCACCGTGAACACATCACCCTCATACACCGGGGCGTGGGCACTCTCTGCAGGCAGGTGGTTGATCTCCACCCGGCCCGCCGCGATCCACTCACACGCCTGCCCGCGGCTGCAATGGAGCATGGCCGCAAGCACAGCGTCCAGCCGCAAAGAGGACACGGTGGCTGTCTGCGTTTTGCGCTCTGCCTGCGGGAATTCGGGTACCTCATCCAGCGAAAGCAGCGTGGCGGTGACCTCTGTCCGGCCCACCTGCAGCAGTTCCCGGCAGATGAGCTCCCCCGCCGTTTCCAGCGCAAAGACATAGGCAGTGCCCGGCGTATCGGCCGGGAGCACAATATCTCCCAGCGCTTCCCGACGCAGCTCCAGCCCCATCAGGCTGCCCAGATAATCCTTGTGACTCGGCAGTGCCGCCCCGGAAAGGGTGCGGCAGGTCAGCTTCACACAGCACAGCGGGCTTGCAGGGTAGCAGCCCTCCGGCTCCAGGCAGAGCAGCTTCCGCTCTGCTCCGGGCCAGCCGCCCTCAAAATGATGGTCGCTCTCCGGCACATCGGCACGGTTCAGCGCCGCGCGGGCCAGATCCTGTTCCCTGTCGCTCAAAAAGCCGGAGTAGCGGGCAATGCCGCGTCCCTCGGCCGCGCGGGCCAGATCTTCTACATGCCGCATCAAAAAGCGCTCTTCATCGGTGCGGGCGGGCACAAAGCCCCGCACTGCCCTGGGAGCAGGATCAATAGAACGCGCCATTGTTCTCCAGCTCGTCCAGCAGATCGCCCATAATGTCCACGTTGTACGGGGTAATGATGAAGGTGCTGTTGGCAACGCGCTTGATCTGGCCGTTGTTGGCGTAAGCCACACCGGACAGGAAATCCACCAGACGGCGGGAAACTTCCTTGTTGGTAGACTCCAGATTCAGCACGACCGTGCGCTTGTTGTTCAGGTGGTCTGCAATGGTGCTGGCATCCTCAAAGCGCTCGGGCTTTACCAGAACGACCTTGAGCTGGGTGGTGGCGTGGATGTTGACCACCTTGTTCTTCTTCTGGGCACCCTCCACCGGCTCTTCCTCTGCATCGTCCATGCCAACGCCGAGACCGCTGTTGTTGTTCACCATCTGGGGGCCATCGTCGATGTACTGATCGTCGTAATCGTCCTCACCGCCGAAAAGGCCCTTTTTGAGACTATCCACGAAAGACATAGTATCTGCTCCTTTCATTCGGGCAGCCGCAGCTGCCTGGCGCCTTTTGCAAAAGAGATGCAAATAGCTTTTACTATTATCGGATTTTTTGCCGCAGATGTCAATAACTACAAAAGTTTTCCATCATACAAATTTTGTCCGGAGACAATAATCTCGTCATAAAGCCGAACCTGACTAACAGAACCAGCCGTTCCGCTGGGCAAAACGATGAGGTCATTGCCATCCGTGATCTGCGGGTGGGCATCGTCCACAGGGTCGATGCGGCAGAAGCGGGCCAGGTTGCCGTACTTCACATACACGCCGGGGATGTAGTTCTCGCCCTGACCCTCTGCCTCGGAGCCGTCCTCCTTGAGGTAGTGCACCGCAGCAGCAGGCACCCGCAGGCCGGTGTTGCGTCCCACGATGATTTGGGCATCGGCACAGTTCAGCCGGAGCACATCGCCGTTGATGATCTCGCAGGAGAGAACGAAACGTGCAATGTCGTTTTCCGCATCAATGTTCACCTCGCTGACCTTTGCCTTGAGGGGCGTCTCCACCTGACCGGGAAAGCGGATCTCAACGCTCTTGGTCAAGGGTTTGCCGTCCCTGCCCAGCAGCTTTTCCGCCTGTTTGGCCGAGCACACCCCGGCATAGTACCAGGTAAAGCCCGAAACGATCTTGCCTGCGCAGCCGTCCAGCGCGATCTCCGGGGAGGACTCAACGTAGGCTTTCAGGTTGGCTGCATCCAGGGCAAGGATATCGGCAGAACCTGCGTTCAGCCGCCCGGAGCTGGAGCTGCGGATGAAATAGCCCGTCTGCGGGGCCGTGATCTGGGACGGATTGCCCAGCTGGGACTGCACCGTGGCGGCCTGCTGGGTCAGCGCGGTGATCTGGTCGGAAAAGCTGGCCACCTCGCCGGTGATGACCCAGAGTTTGTTCTGGGCCAGAATGTAGTTTTCCTTCTCCGCATCGGTATCCTCGTAGTCCCCTGCATCCAGCGAATTCATCAGGTCGTACAGAGCAGCGGAACGGTTCTTGCGCAGGGATTCCAGCTGCACCGAAGTGGTGTTCTGGGAGCGCTGCAGCAGGTCGATCTGGTCATTGATCTGGGTCAGCTGCTGGCGCAGGGTGGCCTGTGCTGCATCGCTGTAGATCTCAGCCACCGCTGTGCCTGCCGAAACACGTTCGCCGTCTGCCACCAGATACCCCAGCGTGCCGCCGCCCGCAACGTAGCTTTCCTCGAACAGGAGCACGCCCTCGGCATCCACGGTGTCCTCCACCGTAGCCAGCAGGGCGGTCTCGTAGGTATTGGGCGGAAACAGCACCTGCATTGCCTGATAGCCCACATACAATGCCGCCAGCAGCAAAAACACGATAACGACAGCGGCCAGCGTTTTCAGTGCGCCAGAGATGCCCTCGCGGTTCTCTTCCTGCATATCGCTCATCCTTTCGCTAAAAATTCATTTGTGAGACGTGCGGCCTGTTCCCGGACATCCGGGGCCGAGGCATCCAGCCAGTGGATACCCTCCATGTGGCGGAACCAGGTCAGCTGGCGCTTGGCATAGTTGCGGGAAGCCTGTTTCAGCTTCTCCACACAAGGGGCAAGCGCGCTCTCCCCCGCAAAGTAGGGGAAGAATTCTTTGTATCCGATGGCCTGGGCCGCCGTCTTATAAGTGTCCCGGTGTTCCCACACACGTTTTGCCTCGTTCAGCAGATCCTGCTCCATCATCAGATCCACCCGCAGGTCGATGCGGCGGTAGAGCTGGGCGCGCTCCGGGAAATCCAGCCCAAGGATCAGAGACCGGTAGGGCTTTTCGGGCGGGAGTGAGTCTGCTTTCTGCTCACTGAGCTTTTTCCCGGTGGCGCGGTAATGTTCCAGCGCCCGCAGCACCCGGACATGGTTGTTCGGATGGATGGCCGCCGCCGCTTCGGGGTCCACCGCCTGCAGCTCCGCATACATGGCTTCCGGACCCTTTTCATTCAGTTCCGCGGCCAGCTGTTCCCGCAAACCGTCCGGCGTTTTCTCAGCAGCAAAGCGGACACCATACAAAAAGCTCTGGACATAGAGCCCGGTGCCGCCCACAAGGATGGGCAAATGTCCTCTGCCGGAGATCTCATGCTCCAGCGCTCCGGCCAGCGCGGTGAAATCCGCCACGCTGAACGGTTCATCGGGCTGCAGGATATCCACCCCATGGTGCGGAATGCCGCGAGTCTCCTCGGGGGTCACCTTAGCGGTGCCCACATCAAGCCCTTTGTAGATCTGCATCGAATCGGCGCTGATGATCTCACCGCCGAACTGCTCGGCCAGTGCAACACCCAGCGCGGTCTTGCCGGAAGCCGTGGGGCCGACCACGGCCAGCACCGGGTGCTTTTTGTTACACGATCCGTCCAAACTGTTTTTCCAGCTCCTTCCGGGTCAATTTAAGAACACAAGGCCGACCATGGGGGCAGAAGGGCGGCACCTCGCCCGAGAGGATCTTTTCAGCCAATGCCATCAGCTCCTGCGGGGAGGTCTTATCCCCCGCCTTAATGGCCGCGCGGCAGGAGATGGAATGGAGCACCCACTCGGTCTTTTCGCTCAAGGCATCGCGGCTGCCTTTGGAGAGCTTATCCGCCAGCTCCACCAGCAGATCCTCGGCGCTGCCCTGTTCCACATCCGCGGGCACAGAGCGCAGGAACACGCTGTTGCCGCCAAAGTCATCGATCTCCAGTCCTGCGCTTTCCAGCAGCTCAAGGTTGGAGAGGAGGGCAGTCTTTTCCTCCGCCGACAGCTCCACCACCAGCGGCTCCAGCAGCAGCTGGGCCGGAACATCCCCATAGTTTGCCGCCAGCTTCTCGAAAAGCTGGCGCTCGTGGGCAGCGTGCTTATCAATGATGCAGATCTCCTCCCCGCGCTCGGCAAGGATGTAGGTCTTGAAGATCTCACCCACATAGCGCAGAGGGGCAGGGCCTTCCTGCACGTCAAAGCCCAGCTGTTCCGGCGTGTCCTCTGCAGCAGAGGTCTGCTGCGGAGCCGGGGCGGCAGGCATTTCCTCCTTGGGGGCAGGATCCCATGCCGCCATGTGGTCCTGATGTTCGGGCAGATCTGCACTGTCCGGTTCAATGTCCAATGCACCTTCCCCCAGCGCTGCGGCAAAGGCGGGTGCTTCAGGCTCACTCACCGTGGGAGCTGGTGCCGGGCTGTGCAGGGTGGCATCCTGCCGGATGGGCAGGCCCGATGCAACCGTTGTCCAGCTGTGCTCTGTCGGCTTTTCCTCGGAAGTGCCCGGCACAGGCAGGATATCCGGGTGGCTTGCAGTTGCCGGACGGGACAGCGGTACTGCTGCCGGTGCCGGAGTGAAGCTCCGGAAGCTCCGCTGGGGCTGAGGGGTATGCTCATGGAGCGTTCCCGGCTCAGCCTGGCCCGGAATGATGGCAGAAAGCCCTGTAAAGTTATTCTTCTTTACATCATTTTCTGCCGCGTTATCATTTATTTCCGATTTGTTGGATTCTTCATCTTTTTTATCCTCTTCAAAGGCGAAACGCCGCTCTCCGGTGCCCGGTTGGGCCAGTGCCAGCTTGACAGCGTGATAAACGAGGTCAAAGATATCGTTTTCCCGGGCAAAGCGTACCTCAGTCTTGGCCGGGTGGACATTGACATCCACAAGGTCAGCGGGCATTTCCAGAAGCAAGATTCCTCCAGGGAACTTGCCCTGCATCGTGGTGCCTTTGAACGCTGTTTCCATGGCTGCCATCATGGTGCGGTTGCGGACATAGCGCCCATTGATATAGAAATACTGCATACTGCGGCTGGCGCGGCAGCTCCTGGGCTGGGTGATGAGGCCCCACACCCGGTAGACCCCCTCCTGATTGTCCAGCTCCATGAGGTCACGGCTGAATTCCCGGCCCAGCACCGCGTAGGCGGCACTGCGCAGCTTGCCGTCACCGGGGGTGACATACTGCAGCTTACCCTCCCGGACAAACTTGAAGCTGACCTCGGGGTGGCTCAGGGCCACATGGGCCACAATATCCGCCACAAAGGTACCCTCACTGGAATCCTTTTTGAGGAACTTCATCCGGGCCGGGGTGTTGTAGAACAGATCCTGCACCCGGATGGTAGTGCCCACGCCGCGTGCACCGGGCTCCAGCGGATAATCCTCGCCGCCCTCGATGCGGTAGACGGAGGCGCACTCGTCGTTCTCAGTACGGGTCAGTACTTCTACCCGCGCCACGCTGGCAATGGAAGCCAGCGCTTCTCCACGGAAGCCCAGGGTGTGGATATGGTTCAGATCATCCTCCGTCCGGATCTTACTGGTGGCGTGGCGGATGAATGCCGTGGGGATATACTCTGCTTCAATGCCCGAACCGTTGTCGCTGATCTCGATCAGCTTCACGCCGCCTGATTCAATGGTCACGGTGATCTGGCTTGCCCCGGCATCGATGGCGTTTTCCAGCAGCTCCTTCACCACGGAAGCAGGCCGCTCCACCACCTCACCGGCTGCAATGAGCTCTGCCGTGTGCTTGTCCAGAACATGGATGACTGCCATATTCGTTCCCTCCCCTGTTTTTTAGGATTTTTCAGGAAATCAGCCGTTCAGGCTGCCCTTCAAGGTCTTTTTCAGCTCGTACAGGAAATTCAGCGCTTCAATGGGGGTCAGCGTTTCCACATCCAGCGCATCCAGTTTTTCCAGCACCTCGCTGGGCACTGCGGGAGAATTATACTCCTGCAGCGCATCAAAGTCCATCTGCTCCACCTTGTTCTTGGGGGCAGTGGCTTCCAGTGCGCGCAGCACCTCGTGGGCGCGGCGGGTCACGGTGCCGGGCAGACCGGCCAGCTTTGCCACCTCGATGCCATAGCTGTCATCGGCAGGGCCGCGGACGATGCGGCGCAGGAAGGTGATGTCCTCACCCCGCTTTTTCACCGCAATGTTGTAATTTTTCACGCCGCTGATGGTGCCCTCAAGGTCCGTCAACTCGTGGTAATGGGTGGCAAAGAGGGTTTTGCAGCCCAGTCCCTTGGCAGGGTCGCTGATGTGCTCCACCACGGCGCGGGCAATGCTCATGCCGTCAAAGGTGGACGTGCCGCGCCCGATCTCATCCAGCACCACCAGACTGCGGGAGGTAGCGTTCTTCAGGATCTCTGCCACCTCGGTCATCTCCACCATAAAGGTGGACTGACCTGCCGAAAGGTCATCCGACGCACCGATGCGGGTAAAGATGGCATCCACTACACCCACATGGCACTCTCTGGCCGGAACAAAGGAACCGATCTGTGCCATCAGGGCAATCAGCGCATTCTGGCGCATATAGGTCGATTTGCCCGCCATGTTAGGGCCGGTGATGATGAGGCAGCGATCTTCGCCGCAGTTCAGGGTGGTATCGTTGGGTACGAACAGACTGCCCTTGAGCATCTGCTCCACCACAGGGTGGCGGCCCTCCACGATGGTCAGCTGGTCGCTCTCATCCACAGCGGGGCGGCAGTAGTTGTTTTCTGCTGCCACCTGAGCCAGAGCGGCCAGCACGTCCAGCTCTGCTACGGCGTTGGCCGTACGCTGGATGCGGTCGAGCTGGGCACCAATGCTTTCCAGCAGCTCATTGAACAGCCGGTGTTCCAGAGCGATCAGCCGCTCGTGAGCACCCAGGATCTTATTTTCCAGCTCCTTGAGCTCCTGTGTGATGTAGCGTTCGCCGGTGGTCAGGGTCTGCTTGCGGATGTAGCTCTCCGGCACCTGTGCCTTATAAGAGTTGCTGACCTCGATGAAATAGCCAAACACATGGTTATAGCCGATCTTCAGCTTGGGGATGCCGGTCTCCTGCCGCAGGCGGGTCTCGAGCTGAGCCAGCACGCCCTTGGTGTTATCGCGGATGGAACGCAGCTCGTCCACCTCAGGGTGGTAGCCCTTGGCAATGACGCCACCATCCTTCAGGGTAGAGGGTGCGTCAGGGTCCACAGCGGCATAGATCTTGTCCTTGATATCGCTCAGCGGGTCGATCCTGGAGACGATCTCGCTGAGTTCGGCGCAGCCGCAGCTTTCAGCCTGCTGGCGCAGGCTGGGCAGGCGCTCACAGGTCTGTGCCATGGCATAGATCTCTTTGGGCGTGGCCGAGCCGTAGACCGTGCGGGTCATCATACGCTCCAGATCAGCGATGTAATGCAGTTCTTCGATCAGATCGCCGCGCTGTACGGTCTGATTGACCAGGCTTTCCACAGCATCCAGACGGTGGTTGATGGCATCGCTGGAAAGCAGCGGCTGCTCAATCCAGGTGCGGAGCAGCCGCTTGCCCATGGCAGTGCTGGTCTTGTCCAGCACCCAGAGCAGGGTTCCCCGCTTCTCGCGGCCCCGCAGGGTCTCGGTGAGTTCAAGGTTGGCCCGCGTCACAGGCGAAAGCTGCATATACTGGGCTTCGTTGTAGCTGATGACGGTCTTCAGGCGCTCCACACCTTTGATCTGGGTGGTGTGCAGGTATTCCAGAAGTGCGGCCATGGCAAACCGCACCAGACCTTTTTTATCAATAGAGGTCGTCTCATCCCAATTGCGGCCAAACTGGTTTTCCAGCGAGATGGCCACCAGACCCGGGGCGTAGCGTTCCTCTTCCACCAGCTCCACAGAGCAGGTCATATTCTTTTTGATATAGCCGGTCAGCTCACGGCAGTCCAGCATTCCGGGATTCATCAGCACCTCGCTGGGATGGTAGCGGCAGAGCTCCGCGATCACGGCAGGCACGATCTTCTCCCGTTTCAGCTCGGTGATGTGGGCCGTGCCGGTGGAAACATCGGCAAAACAGATGCCCGCCGCATTTCCTTTCAGAAAAATGCTTGCAATGTAGTTGTTTTTGTCATCCTGCAGCATACTGCTCTCGATGACAGTGCCCGGCGTGACCACCCGGATGATATCGCGCTTGACCAGTCCCTTTGCCTTGGACGGGTCCTCCATCTGCTCACAGATCGCCACCTTGTATCCCTTGGCGATCAGGCGGGCCACATAGCCCTCGTAGCTGTGGAAGGGCACGCCGCACATGGGGGCACGCTCTTCCATGCCGCACTGCTTGCCCGTCAGGGTCAGGTCCAGCTCCCGGGAGGCGGTCAGCGCATCGTCAAAGAACATCTCGTAAAAGTCGCCGATGCGGTAAAACAGGATCTCGTCCTTATACTGCTTCTTGATGTCCATATACTGCTGCATCATGGGCGACAGTTCTGCCATAATCGTTCACCTTTCCTGCGGGCTATGCCGCTTTGCTTCTTTCCGTCGGTTTGCAGTAAGTAACTGCGAATGGAAGGAAAACGCGGCCTGCGATTTGCAGCCGCGTTCTCATTTTACCTGTTAGTGGCAGCCTCCGCAGGTGGAGCAGCTGCCGGTGCAGGATTCACTGGGCTCCTGCACGGTCATGGGGTCGCCGCCGTTCATTGCGGTGTTGATGATGGCATCAATGTAGTTGACCAGGTTCTCGCAGTCGCGCTTTGCCTCGTTGTAAGCAGTCATACCCTCGTCAGCCATGATCTTGCCGTACAGGTCGTTGACCTTGGTGTTCAGCTCGGCGATGCGCTCATCACTGCGCTCGCTCTTGCTGATCTCGTTGTTCAGATCCATGCGGGCCAGATTGAACTCCCCGATGAGATTCTGCAGCTCCTCATCCTTGTCGTTTGCCTTGCGGGCCTGATCCAAAGCCAGGTAACGGGGGTCAGTCTGCAGTGCCATGGCGGCGCGCTTGAACAGATCGATGCAATCCATAATCAAAAATCTCCTTTGATGTGTTTGTTTTTATAGTTATATTATCATTGAGGCCGGTGTGCCCCGGGATCACGTTTCCAGTTCGCCCAGCAGGACAGTGGCGCGGGCACCGGTCAGGTGCACCTGTGCGTAGCTGCCCATCAGGGCGGGGTCAGCGGCAAACTCCACGGTCAGGTTGTTGTCCAACCGGCCGGAGAGGGTTCCGTCGCTGCGGCCATAGCCTTCCACCAGCACCCGGACAGTCTGGCCCACCTGCTGCCGGACCAGATCCATTGCGATCTCGTCCTGCACCTTGAGCAGGCGGGTCATCCGGTCAGTTTTTTCCGCGCGGGGGGTGGGGTCGGGCATTTCCGCTGCCTTGGTGCCGGTGCGCTTGGAGTAGATAAAGGTGAACAGCTGCATGTAGCCGACTTTCTTCACCAGTTCCAGCGTGTCCTGGAAATCCTCCTCCGTTTCCCCGGGGAAGCCCACGATGATATCGCTGGAGAAGGTGATGCCGGGCACCTTTTTGCGGGCGTACTCGATCAGCTCCATGTACTGCCCGATGGTGTAATGGCGGTTCATCTTTTTCAGCAATTCATCCGAGCCGCACTGCACCGGCAGGTGCAGGTGCTTGCACAGGTGGGGCTGGGCCGCAATGGTATCGATCAGCTTGTGGCTGGCATCCTTCGGGTGGCTGGTCATAAAGCGGATCTGGTAATCGCCGGGCACAGCGCAGAGCAGATTGAGCAGATCAGCAAAGTCCACCTGTTCCTCCAGGCCCTTTCCGTAGCTGTTCACGTTCTGGCCCAGCAGAGTGATCTCCTTGTATCCTGCTTCCACCAGCCCCCGGAACTCCGCCAGGATATCGCCGGGCTTGCGGCTCTTCTCACGGCCCCGCACATAGGGTACGATGCAGTAGGTGCAGAAATTGTCGCAGCCGTACATGATAGGCAGCCAGGCGCGGAACTCACTCTCGCGCCGGATGGGGATGTTCTCCACGATGACCGGGCGCTGGGCAGGCTCCATCAGCACGCGCTTATGCTTCTGCAGCTTCTGAGCAATGAGCTGGGGCAGCGTATCGATGCCATCCACGCCAAAGACCAGATCGACATAGGGATAGCTCTTGCGCAGCTTTTCCACCACATGTTTCTGGTTGGCCATACAGCCGCACAGGCCGATCATCAGGCCGCGCTTTTTCTCCTTCAGGCCCTTCAGTGCACCCACATTGCCGAACACGCGCTGCTCGGCGTGCTCACGCACGGCGCAGGTGTTGAAGAGGATGAGGTCTGCATCCTCGGGCTTATCGCACAGGCCGTAGCCGATATCCACCAGCACGCCCTTGATGCGCTCGCCATCGTTGACGTTCTGCTGACAGCCATAGCTGTGTACAAAGGCCAGCGGCGGGGTGTCGTAAGCCGCACGCACCAGCTCCGCAGCCGTTTCGTTGTGTTCAAAGTTAATGTATTCCAATAAAAACCATCCTTATTTTTCAAAAGCTCTTTTTAGTATACCCTCTTTCTGCCATAAGGGCAAGTGGGAAACCGCAAATTTCAGAATCCTTCGGGGCAATTCAGCCTTCTGCCTGCTTTTTGGCGCATGCTTCACACAGGCCGAACAGCACCACAGCGCAGTCCTGCACCACAACATCCTTCTGGCGGCGCACCAGCCTCATCACCTGTTTCTCATCCACATCGGCATCCACTACGCCACCGCAGGCTGTACAGTAGAGGTGGCTATGCCAGCACAGGGTGTGATCAAAACGATCCGCCCTGCCCGGAATGGACACCCGGCGCACCCTGCCTGCCTCCACCAGACTGTTCAGGTTGCGGTAAACGGTGCCCAGGCTCAGGCCCGGGCACTCCGGGGCCGCCTTATCAAAGATCTCTTCGGCGGTGGGGTGGTCGCAAAGTTGCTCCACGGTGCGCAGCACCAGCTCCCGCTGTTTGGAATAACGCATCTTCCTCTCTCCTTCTCTTCCCTTTATACGTTCTCTTCGCCCTTGATCCGCGCCCAATATGCGCGGGAGGCCTGCTCGTTCTTGTTTTCTCCAAAGGTGTAGTATTTTGTATTCTTGAGCACATCCGGCAGATATTGCTGCTCGACCCAGTGGTTGGGGTAATCGTGGGCATACTTGTAATTCTGGCCCTTTACCAGCGCATCCTCGCCGTCATAGTGCTTGTTCTGCAGCTGGCGGGGAATGGGCCCGGTGCGCCCGGCCTGCACATCCGCAATGGCGGCGTTGATGGCATCATGGGCACTGTTGGATTTTGGGCTGGTCGCCACCAGCACAACTGCATCCGCCAGGGCCAGCCGCGCTTCGGGCAGGCCCACCGCGTTGGCGATATCCACCGCCGCCTTGACGATGGGGATGATCTGCGGGTAGGCAAGGCCCACATCCTCGCAGGCGCACACCATGAGCCGACGGCAGGCAGAGGGCAGATCCCCGGCTTCCAGCAGCCGGGCCAGATAGTGGAGCGCTGCATCCGGGTCGGAGCCGCGCATGGATTTCTGGTAAGCCGACACGATATCATAGTGGTCATCGCCGTCCCGGTCGTACCGCATGGCAGTGCGGCGGGTGACCTGCTGGATCATGTCCAGCGTGATGTGTTTTCCCTCCGGTTCGGGAGCCGCCGCCGTCACTGCAAAATCAAGGCAACCCAGTGCCTTGCGCAGATCGCCGCCCGCGCTCTCGGCAAGATAGGCACAGGCATCGTCCTCCATCCGGATGGGCGTACCCTCGCTCTCTGAAAGCTTTTTCAGGGCGTTCCGCAGCCCCTGCTCCACATCTGCAGCTGTCAGCGATTTAAACTCGAACACGGTGCAGCGGGAAAGCAGTGCATTATAAATGTAAAAATATGGGTTCTCAGTGGTGGAGGCGATCAAGGTCACAGTTCCGTCCTCAATGCACTCCAGCAGGCTTTGCTGCTGCTTCTTGTTCAGATACTGGATCTCATCGAGGTACAGCAGGATGCCCCCCGCCCCGGCCAGTGTGCCGATATCCTTGAGCACTGCCTTGATATCCCCCGTGCCGCAGGAAGTGCCGTTGAGCTTGTGCAGCGTCATGCCGCTGTTCTCGGCAATGATGCGGGCCACGGTGGTCTTGCCAGTGCCGGACGGGCCGTAAAAGATCATGTTGGGGATGCGGCCGCTCTCGATGGTGCGGCGGAACACCCGCCCCGGGGCCAGCAGATGCTGCTGGCCGCAGACTTCGGCCAGCGTTTTGGGGCGCATACGCTGCGCCAGCGGTTCATTCATCGGGCGTTCCCTCCTGTACTGCCCTGCTGTTCTGCATGGGCCTTATATAAAAATAGTATACCTCATTTTTACACGAACAGCAAGAGCAATAATGAAAATCATTCTCAGATGGATGCCACAAACCCCATTTACAAAAAAGTCGAAACATGCTATTATCATAGTACATTTACGGGAAACGAGGGGTTCAGATGAAGAAAGCTGCTGCGGCAGAAGATCTCTCTGCCAAAAAGGAGCTGGCGCTCCAGGTCATCGACCGGCTGAAAACAGAATATCCGGATGCAGCCTGCACGCTGGATTACGACCACGCCTGGCAGCTGCTGGTCAGTGTCCGGCTGGCGGCTCAGTGCACCGATGCCCGGGTGAACATTGTGGTACAGGACTTGTTTGCAAAATACCCCAATGTAGCAGCGTTGGCTGCGGCAGAGCCCGATGAGATCGAAGCCATTGTCAAGCCCTGTGGGCTGGGCCGTAGCAAGGCCCGGGATATCTCGGCCTGTATGCGGGTACTGCGGGATAAATACAACTGCAAAGTGCCCACCACCTTTGAAGAGCTGCTGGCACTGCCCGGCGTGGGCCGCAAGAGCGCCAACCTGATCATGGGTGATGTGTTCTGCAAGCCCGCCATCGTCACAGACACCCACTGCATCCGGCTGTGCAATAAAATCGGACTGGTGGATGGCATCAAGGAGCCGCAGAAGGTGGAGATGGCCCTATGGAAGATCATTCCGCCGGAGGAAGGCAGTGACCTGTGCCACCGCTTTGTGATGCATGGCCGTGCTGTCTGCAATGCCCGCAAACCCGAATGTGAAAAGTGCTGTCTGAACGACATCTGCCGGTACGCGGCAGAAAATGCCGTTCCCACAAAAGAAACCAAGGAGGCTTCTGTATGATCACTTTGTCTATCCTGATTGTCCTTGCCCTGATCTGCGCTCTGGTGGGCGTGCTGATGGGCCTGTTCTCTCTGATCGGCCTGCTGGCTTCCCTGCTCGTGGGCGTGCTGGTAGGCGCTCTGGCCGGTCACATCGCCAACCGCTTTATGGGCACCCAGACCTCCACCGGCCGCAACATCGTGCTGGGCATTCTGGGCAGCTTTGTGGGCGAGTTCCTGTTCGGCCTCATCGGCATCCATGCCACCGGCAGCATCAGCTCCTTTGTTATCTCGGTACTGGGTGCCTGCGTCTGCATCTGGGTGGATAACCGACTGTTCCACGATCGTTGACCGGTTTTCTCTGGTTGTTTGTCTTTGCTCTCCCCTCCGGGAGAGCTTTTTTATTTTCAGCCCCTTGACAGTTATATCGTGAAGCGATATAATGCATCCATGATATATCGCATAGCGATACAAAGCGAGGTGATATAATGGATCATCCGGCACTGACGGAATCCACCTACTACATCCTGCTTTCCCTCTATCATCCGCAGCATGGCTACGGCATCATGCAGGAAACCCAGCAGCTCTCCGGCGGAAGGGTACGGCTGGCTGCCGGAACCCTGTACGGTGCCCTGAATGCCCTGTGCGAAAAGGGGTGGATCTCTCCCCTGCCCATGGAAAGCGGAAGCCGCAAAAAAGAATACCAATTGACCTCCGCCGGGCTGAAGGTGCTCAAACAGGAGCTGGTCCGGCTGGAGGAGCTTGCTGCCAATGGCCGCGCCATTTTACAGGAGGAACAGGTATGAGTGAAACAAAAACGCTGCATCGGAATTTCTGGGTCTGGGAATTTGAAAAAGAAGAACGCTGGCTCAACGAAATGGCGCAGGAGGGCTGGGCCCTGCAGAATGCCGGGTTCTGCACCTACACCTTTGAAAAGACGGAACCCGGCCAGTACATCATCCGGCTTGCCATGCTGGACAGTTCCCCGGATTTTGAAAGTTTCATGGAAGAGTTGGAAGCACAGAGCGTTGGGCATTGCTTCAGTTGGGGATATTTCCGCCGCAGCGCCCAGCTAGGTCCCTTTGATATGTTTTCGGATGTGGATTCCCGTATCTCCCACCTGAACAAAATTGGACAGATGGTGAGGCTGCTCTGTCTGGCAAACCTTCTCATCGGCGTTACCAACACCTTCAGCGGTGCATCGCTGGCATGGCTGAACCTGCTTTGCGCCACGTTTTTGGCCTACGGGCTGGGACGTATCAGCAGCAAACGAGAGAGTCTGGTGGAAGAACGTCAGCTCCACGAGTGATTTTTTCTCCTTGATGCGCAGGATCTTCAGAGTTTTCAAAAAGTTCATTTTTACCCGCTTGCATTCCGATGCAGGCGGGTATATTATTGTCATTAGCAAATAGTTATCATGTGTTAAGTGTTTGTATCTGTTAAGTGATAAGGAGGGATCGTATGCCGCAGAAGAGCGCACCGGAACTGTTCGCCGTGGTCCATTATCTGCATCGGCTGAGCACGGAAGGCAAACGCGGTGCCAAAATGGCACTGGAAAGCTGCCCCAAGTGTCATTTCATCATGCTGGAAGGCGTGCTGATGACCATTGAAGAGCATGGCCAGAATGGCACCATCTATGTTTCCGATCTGGCTGCCGCCGTCAAACAGCCCCTGCCCGCTGTTTCCCGCGCGCTGCGCCAGCTGGAGCAGGATGGACTCATTGAGCGGATCACAGACTCCAATGACCGCCGCAAAACGCTGGTGCGCCCCACGGAAAAGGGGCTGGATGCCAGCCGCCAGGTCGAGGCCGCAATCAGCCGTTACTTTGAGCGGGTCATCTGCCGCATCCCGGAAGAGCAGCGGGAGCAGCTGTTTTCCCTGACCGGTGTACTGCTGGAGGCTGTGGAAGCGGAAAATGCGGAGCAACAAGCAAAATTGAAGGGAGAAAACGAAAATGGGTAAAATTTTCAAGCAGCTGGCCCGCCACTGGGCCGCCTGCCTTGCCGTGGTGGCTCTGCTGTTCGTGCAAGCCTACTGCGACCTTTCCCTGCCGGATTACACGAGCAAGATCGTGGACACCGGCATCCAGCAGGGCGGCATTGAAAGCCCCCTGCCGGAGACTGTGCGCCAAAGCACACTGGATGCCCTCTCGCTTTTGATGAGCGAAGAGGATGCGGATGCACTGCAGAATGCCTACGGATATTATCTTCAGGACGACGGTGTTCTGAAGCTCCGCAGTGACCTGACCGATGCCGAGCGCACCGCTCTGGAGGAGGCCGTTACCACACCGGATATCGTGCTGTATATGGCGGCGGCGCAGAATGCCAGCGCCCCTGCCAGGCAGAACGCTGCCGCCATGGCTCCGCTGTCCGGCTATCAGAGCGAGGACGAGACTGCCGGGGATGAAGCAGAGACCATGACCGCTGCTCCCACGGCGGAAGATCTGGATGCCGTTTGTGCCCAGTTCACAGCCCTGGCCCAGATGCCCGGTTTTTCCCGGGAAATGATCCAGCAGCAACTGGCCAGCGCCATGGAACAGGTGGACGAGACCACCCTTTCCAGCATGGCAAGTCAGGCCACCCTGCTGGTCAGCCTGGAATATGAGGCACAGGGCGTTTCCCATGATGTACAGATGGCCTACCTCTTCCGTGTGGGCGGCCAGATGCTGGCCCTGACCCTGCTGATGGTGGTCGTTGCTATTCTGGTGGGCCTGATCGCCTCCCGCGTTTCGGCTTCCATCGGCCGGGAGCTGCGCAGAGAGACCTTCTCCTCGGTCATCCACTTTTCCAACGCGGAGATCGAGAATTTCTCCACCGCTTCCCTGATCACCCGCACCACCAACGATATCCAGCAGGTGCAGTTCACCTGTGTCATCCTGCTTCGCATGGTGGCCTACGCTCCCATTCTGGGCATCGGCGGCGTGATGCACGTCACCCAGGGCAACACCGGCCTTGCCTGGATCATCGTACTGGACGTGGCCGCTCTGCTTCTGCTCATCACGGTTCTGATGAGCATCGCCATGCCCAAGTTCAAGATCATGCAGACGCTGGTGGACAAGCTGAACCTCGTCAGCCGCGAGATCCTGACCGGTGTGATGCCGGTGCGTGCGTTCAGCCGCGAATCCTTTGAGGAAAAGCGCTTTGATGCCGCCAGCCGGGAGCTGATGGGCACCCAGCTGTTCACCAACCGCGCCATGGTGGCCATGATGCCCTTTATGACCCTGATCATGAACGGCACCAGCCTGCTCATCGTCTGGTTCGGCGGCAAGGCCATGGATGCCGGAAACATGCAGGTGGGCGAGATGATCGCATTCATCACCTACACCATGCAGATCGTCATGTCTTTCCTGATGCTGGCCATGGTGGCCGTGATGCTTCCCCGTGCCGGTGTGGCTGCTGACCGTATCGACGAGGTCTGCCGCACCAAGGCTTCCATCCATGATCCCGATGCTGCCACCGCAAAGCCCTCCCTCGAAAAGAAGGAATGGGATGGCGTGGTCCGGTTTGAGGATGTCAGCTTCCGCTTCCCCGGTGCCGACAGCGACGCACTGGAGCACATCAGCTTTACCGCAAATCCCGGCGAGACCACAGCCATCATCGGCTCCACCGGCTGCGGCAAATCCAGCCTGCTCAACCTCATCCCCCGCTTTTATGATATCACCGGCGGCCGCGTGACCATCGATGGCATCGATGTGCGGGAGATGCCGCAGGAGCAGCTCCACAGCCTTTTGGGCTATGTTCCCCAGAAGGGCGTTCTGTTCAGCGGCACCATCGAGAGCAACCTGAAATTCGGCGGTGCGCAGATCACCGATGCGGGCATGAAGAAGGCGGCTTCCATCGCACAGGCCACCGAGTTCATCGACGCAAAGCCCGAGGGCTATGCAAGCCCCATTGCACAGGGCGGCTCCAACGTGTCCGGCGGCCAGAAGCAGCGTCTCTCCATTGCCCGTGCCATTGCCAAGGACCCGAAGATCTATCTGTTCGACGACAGCTTTTCTGCCCTTGACTACAAGACAGATGTCACCCTGCGCCGTGCGCTGAAGGAAGAAACTGACAATGCCACTGTGATCATCGTGGCACAGCGCATTTCCACTGTCCTCCACGCCAATCAGATCCTGGTGCTGGATGACGGCAGGCTGGTGGGCAAGGGCACTCATGCGCAGCTCATGGCCACCTGCCCTGAATATCAGGAGATCGCCAGGAGCCAGCTGAGCCAGAAGGAGCTCAACCTGCAAGACCTGAACACCGGAAAGGAGGATGAGTGATATGCCGAGACCCGGAAAACAGACCACCGAGCGCGCCAAGGATTTCAAGGGCACTCTGCGGCAGCTCCTCAGCGCATTGCGCCAGTATAAGCTTTCCCTCATCGTTGTGATGGTCTTTGCCATCCTTTCCACCATCTTCAATATCGCAGGCCCCAAAATTCTGGCCAAGGCCACCACGGCCCTTGCCACCGGCTGGATCGCCAAGCTGCGGGGGATCGGCAGCATCGACTTTGCCTACATCGGCAAGATCCTGCTCACCCTGCTGGCCATGTACCTCTGCTCCGCGGCATTCAGCTTCATTCAGGGCTGGCTGATGACCGGCCTTTCCCAGAAGGTCTGCTATGATTTCCGCCGCCAGATCAGCGAGAAGATCAACCGCCTGCCGCTGGCCTACTTTGAAAAGCGGACGGTCGGCGAAGTGCTCTCCCGCATCACCAACGATGTGGACACCCTGGGCCAGAGCCTGAACCAGAGCGTGACCCAGCTCATCACCAGCATTACCACCATGATCGGCGTGCTGATCATGATGCTGTCCATCAGCCCCAAAATGACCCTGATCGCACTGCTCATCCTGCCCGTCTCTCTGGTACTGGTGATGCTGGTGGTCAGGTTCAGCCAGAAATACTTCAAGGCCCAGCAGGCTACTCTGGGCGTTGTGAACGGTCAGGTGGAGGAAGTCTACTCCGGCCACAACGTCATCAAGGCCTTCAACCGGGAGGCCGCCGTGCTGGAGGACTTCAACGCCGCCAACGACAAGCTGTTTGAATCTGCCTGGAAGAGCCAGTTCCTCTCCGGCCTGATGCAGCCCATTATGAACTTTGTGGGCAACCTGGGCTATGTGGCTGTTGCCATCGTCGGCAGCATCTTTGCCGCCAACGGCATCATCACCATCGGCGATATCCAGGCTTTTATCCAGTATGTCCGCAATTTCACCCAGCCCATCCAGCAGCTGGCACAGGTGTCCAACATGCTGCAGAGCATGGCCGCCGCTGCCGAGCGCGTGTTCGAGTTCCTGAACGAGCCCGAAGAGGATCAGCTGGCCGACCCTGCCCGCCGGGCAGACCCTGCCTGCATCGATGGTCAGGTCACCTTTGACCATGTCCGGTTCGGTTATGTGCCCGAAAAGACCATCATCCACGATTTCAGCTGCAATGTGCAGCCCGGCCAGAAGGTCGCCATCGTTGGCCCCACCGGTGCCGGCAAGACCACCATGGTCAAGCTGCTCATGCGGTTCTACGATGTAGATTCCGGCTCCATCACCCTGAACGGCCACGACATCCGCGACTTTGACCGCAGTGCCCTGCGCGAGGGCTTTGGCATGGTGCTGCAGGACACCTGGCTGTTCAAGGGCACCATCATGGAGAATATCCGCTATGGCCGTTTGGATGCCACCGACGAAGAAGTCATTGCCGCCGCCAAGGCCGCCAATGCTGACCACTTCATCCGCACCCTGCCCGGCGGCTACCAGATGGAGCTGAACGAGGATGCATCTAACGTCAGTCAGGGCCAGAAGCAGCTGCTGACGATCGCCCGGGCCATTCTGGCCGACAACCGCATCCTGATCCTGGACGAGGCCACCAGCAGTGTGGACACCCGCACCGAGCAGCGCATCCAGACTGCTATGGACAACCTGATGCGGGGCCGTACCAGTTTCGTCATCGCCCACCGCCTGTCCACCATCAGGGATGCAGACCTCATCCTAGTCATGCGGGACGGCGACATTGTGGAGCAGGGCACCCACGACCAGCTCATTGAGGCCGGCGGTTTCTACGCTGACCTGTACAACAGCCAGTTTGAGGATGTTGTGGATTAAGCCACGCTCCCTTCTTTGAAAAAGGCTCAGGTTTCGATCAAAAACCTGAGCCTTTTTCTTTTGTCAATTCCTACCGGATGTGCTATACTTATTTTTGTGTCTTGAAGTAGGAAAGGAGTAACCACTCATGGAAACCACTCAAAAGCCCTACGCATTCAGCCGCAAGGTATTCTGCGAAGGGATGCGGGATGGTGTGCCCATTGCGCTGGGCTATTTTGCTGTCTCGTTCTCATTGGGCATTGCAGCCCGCAATGCGGGGCTGACCCCCATTCAGGGCTTTTTTGCAAGCCTGTTCAACAATGCTTCTGCCGGTGAGTATGCAGCCTTTTCGCTGATCGCTGCCGGTGCCACCTATCTGGAAGTTGCCATCATCACCCTGATCGCCAACGCGCGCTACCTGCTGATGAGCTGCGCTCTGGCCCAGAAATTTGCCCCAGGCACACCGTTCTTCCACCGGCTCATCATCGGCTACGATGTCACCGACGAGTTGTTTGGCATCACGATCGCACGGCCCGGCTATCTGAACCCGTTCTACACCTACGGTGCCATAGCACTGGCGGCCCCCGCCTGGGCCATGGGCACAGCGCTGGGCATCATTGCAGGCAATCTGCTGCCCGTGCGTGTGGTCAGCGCCCTGAGCGTGGCCCTGTACGGCATGTTCCTGGCCATCATCATTCCCCCTGCCCGGAAGAACAGGGTCGTTGCCGTGCTGGTGATGCTGAGCTTTGCCCTGAGCTTCGCCTGCGGCTGCCTGCCCGGCATCGCCTCCCTTTCGGACGGCACCCGCACCATCCTGCTGACGGTGCTGATCTCCTGCGGGGCAGCCATTCTGTTCCCTGTTACACCCGAAGCACCGGAAGCTGCCAGAACTGAGGAGGTGCAGGCATGACCTACAATAATTGGGTCTATATCGCCGTGATGGCCGCCGTTTCTTACGCCATCCGTGTGCTGCCACTAACCCTTATCCGCAAACCCATCAAAAACCAGTTCATCCAGTCCTTCCTCTACTATGTGCCCTATGTAACGCTGGCCGTGATGACCTTCCCGGCCATCATCAACGCCACCCAGAGCCCCATTGCCGGTGCCGCCGCGCTGGTAGTGGGCATCGCCGCCGCATGGTTCGGAGCCAGTCTGTTTCAGGTGTCCGTCTCCTGCTGTGCCGTGGTGCTTGTGCTGGAACTGTTTTTGGTGCACTGAGCTTTCTGCCGCTGTGGTTCTGGGTAGGCCATGGCGGCTTTTGGGTCTTTGAAAATTTTTTCGGAAAACTTGTAACGTTCCGGCGGTTTTGCCGTCTTATGGGCGAACCGGTTCCAAAACACACCAAAAAGGAGGGATGCGCACATGGAGCACCGCAGTTTTGAGCAGATTTATCTACAGTATTACAAGCCCGTGTACGCTTACCTGATGACATTGTGCCAAAACGAGGAACTGGCAGCAGAACTGACCCAGGAGACCTTTTACAAGGCGCTGGATGCCATTGACGGGTTCAAGGGCGGCTGTGCACTGAATGTCTGGCTGTGTCAGATTGCCAAAAACACCCTGACGATACATACCGGCGGCAGAAGCGGGAACTGCCCCCGCTGGACGACACTCTGACGGATGTGCCCAGCCCCGCCCCCTTGCCGGGGGAGGAACTGGAGCAGCTGGAAGGAGCACTGAGCCTTTACCAGAAGCTTCATGCCCTGCCCGAACCGTACCGGGAGGTGTTCTGGCTGCGGGTCTACGGCGAACTGACCTTTGCAGAGATCGCCGCACTGCACCACAAGACCGAAAGCTGGGCGCGGGTGACCTTTTACCGCGCCCGAATGAAAATGAAGGAGGCCATCTTATGAAACTACCCTGCTACCTGGTTCAGGACCTTCTGCCCCTTTATAAAGATCACGTCTGCGACGAACAGACTTCCGCCGATGTGGCAGAGCACCTGAGCGACTGTGCCGCCTGCTCTGCCCTGCTGGCTGAAATGGACGCCCCGCCCCAGGAAACTGCGGTACAGGAGGAGCAGGCCGCTGAGGCCGCTGAGGCCCTGAGCACCGTAAAAAAGAATCTGCGCGCCCGGCAGGTAAAAATCACGCTGGCCGCTGTGGGCGGACTGCTGGCCCTGATCTGTGCTTTCTTTGGCTGGCGCTACTGGATGATGCACTCTTATGTGGACCTGCCGGTCGAAGATCTTGTAGTAGAAGAGACCCATGAAGTACTTCCCTCTGATTCCTACGGGTCTATCCACACCATTCAGAAAAATGCAGTCAGGAATGCAAAGACAGGAGTTTATTACACCACAGTCGGCTATCAGGTACGTTATTACAGGGACACCCCCATTGTGTTCCTGAGCGTCACACAGACCCGGTGGGAAGCCCTGATGCGCACGTTCAGTAAAAACAACGAGCCTATCTGGTTTGAGGTTTCAAGTCCTTACACGCTGTTTGTTACGCGGGACACCTATTTGACCCTGCGGGCTGCCCGGCTCATGCCAGAGCAGGATGAACTGATTGACATTCTGGCAGATGATGCAACGCTGACCCGTTACGATGGCGGTTTCTCGTGGACTGATACTTCTAAGACCGTCAGCATTCTTTTAGAACAAGTGCGTTTTGCAAAAGTACGCGCAAGGAAAACATCATGAAAAAAATCTTAATTTCCGGATCCTCCGGCTTTGTGGGTTCCCGGGTACTGCACCAGTGGCAGGGCCGTGCAGAGCTTTTCACCTTCCCGCGCGGATCTCTGGCTGCTGCCGATGAATCCGCCATTCGCCGTTTTGTGGAAACCGTGCAGCCGGATGTCATCCTGCATCTGGCGGCATTGTCTGATACCGGCTACTGCCAGCAGCACCCGGAGGAATCCCAGCGTGCCAACGCCGAACTGCCTGTCTGGATGGCAAAGGCCGCACGGGACACCGGGGCCAAACTGATCTCATTCAGCTCGGATCAGGTGTACGCAGGTGTGACCCAGCCCGGCCCCCTGCCCGAAACGCTGCCGCTCTCCCCCGCCAATACCTATGGTCAGCACAAGCTGGAGGCCGAGGAGCGGGTCCTTGCGCTCTGCCCGGAGGCGGTGCTTCTGCGGGCTCCGTGGATGTACGATCTGCCCGGTGATGGCCTGCCCCTCCGGGGCAATCTGCCGCTGAACCTGCTGCAGGCCGCACAAAACGGTACTCCCGTTCGCTTTTCGCCACACGATCACCGGGGTGTCAGCTGGGTGCGGGAAGTGGTGGAACATCTCTTCCCCGCCTTGCAGCTGCCCGGCGGTGTATACAATTTTGGCAGCGGGAACGATGCCGACATGGTCACAACGGCCCGGCAGTTTGCCGAAGCGCTGGGCGTGCAGGTGCAGATCGAGCCTGCTGATTTCTCCCGCAACCTTGTGATGGACAGCTCAAAGCTGGCCGCACAGGGGATTCGATTCCATGATACATTGAGCAGTTTTGAAGGCTGTTTGAGGTTTTATCAAAAATAAGAACGACCCTCTCCGCCAATGCTCCGCATTGCCACCTCTCCCAAAAGGAGAGGCAATTGCAGCTTCGAGGTAAGATTCTGCAAATCAGCAGTTTTCTTCCTGTCAGATGCGTTGGCTCCCCCTTCGGGGGAGCTGGCACGCGTCAGCGTGACTGAGAGGGTCGTTTTATGTTACAGCAGAATACAGATCAATCCGGTGCAGCCATCGTTGATGACCTGTTCCAGCGTTTCCTGCAGGCGGGTGCGGGCTTCCTGCGGCATGTGGAGGAGCTTGTTCTGCAATCCCTCATTCACCAGTTCATGCAGGCTCTTGCCAAAGATGTTTGATTCCCACAGCCTCTCCGGGTCGGCTTCAAAATCACCCAGCAGGCTCTGAACCAGATCCTCGCTCTGCTTCTCGGTGCCCACAATGGGGCTGATCTCGGTATGGATGACGGCTTTCATCATATGGATGGAGGGTGCGCTGGCTTCCAGCCGGACACCGTACCGTCCGCCCTGCCGGACGATCTCCGGTTCCTCCAGCGAGAGCTCCTCAATGCTGGGCATCACGATGCCGTAGCCGGTGGCTTCCACCTGTTCCAGTGCACTGCGGATCTTCTCGTACTCCCGTTTTGCCCGGGAAAGCTCGATGATGCAGGGCATCAGGCCCGCTTCGTCGCCAATTTCCAGCCCCGTCTGCTCACTGAGGACGCGGTAGAACACCTCTGGCTTCAGCAGAACGGTCACCCGCACCACGCCGTCGGAAAGGTTCATGCCGCTCAGAGCAGACTCCTGCACCGAATCCCCAGCCAGCGCCCCGGCACTGTTCTGGGCCGGAACATCCTTCATCCGGCTGATCTTCTCTGAAAACTGGAGTGCCGCCGTGTAGATCTCGTTCTGGAGCCAGTGACCCTTTTCCAGCATCGTCACCCAGCGGGGAATGGCAAAATCCAGCTCCCGCACCGGAAATTCGTAGAGGACACGCTGCAGGATGGACAGCAGGTCATCTCTCTGCAGATCCAGACAGCTCACCGGCAGGACCGTGCGTCCGTAGGCCTGTTCCAGCTCTGCGGCCAGTGACTTTGTCTCCGGAGCATCCGGGCGGGTGCTGTTGAGCAGGATGACAAAGGGTTTGCCCAGCGCTTCCAGCTCTTCCACCACCCGCTTTTCGGCGGGCAGGTAGTTTTCCCGGGGGATCTCGCTGATGGAGCCATCGGTGGTGACCACGATGCCGATGGTGGAGTGATCCCGGATGACCTTGCGGGTACCGGTTTCAGCGGCAAGGTCAAAGGGGATCTCTTCCTCGAACCAGGGGCTTTTGACCATGCGGGGCTTCTCGTCCTCCTCGTGGCCCATAGCTCCCTCCACCATATATCCCACACAGTCGATGAGCCGGATGCGGCATTCCCCGCCGCCCTCCAGTTGGAGCGGCACTGCCTGCTCCGGGATGAACTTCGGCTCTGTGGTCATGATCGTTCGCCCTGCCGCCGACTGCGGCAGCTCATCCCGGGCCCGGAGCTTTGCGTCCGCCGGGCCGATGGCAGGCAGCACCAGCTGCTCCATAAACTGCTTGATGAGGGTGCTCTTGCCGGTACGCACCGGTCCCACCACGCCAATCAGGATCTCCCCGCCGGTGCGTGCCCCGATCTCCCGGCAGACAGTGGCTTCCAAACACTCCTGTTTTTCCAAATTGCTCTCTCCTCTCTCCCGTCCGCACCGGGCGGCAAGGCCGCACCTTCTGCGTCTGCTTCTCGGAAACAGTCTATTCGGACAGGCGGCGAGATATGAGCGGCACCTAGCGAAAAAGCGTCGGTTGACGGAAAAATCCCTCTGCGCTACAATAGAGAAAAATTGAGCAGAAAGGTGGAACGCAGATGGAATGGAAGGTTTATTTTGAGGACAATCCGGGCTGTTACCGCCCGCATCGGGGCCGCCCCGGGCAGGAAGTGTCCTGCGGGGCACACTCGGTGTGGGGCGGGCAGCATTTCATCATCCCGGCGATTTACCTTTGTGGAAAAGGGCTGGTTGTAGACATCTGCCGCCGGGTGGAGCGTGAAGCGATCGAAGCGCATTACCAGAAGTTGGCCGCTTATGAAGGGATGGATATTGACGAATGCCCGCCGGAAGTTGTCGAATTGGCCGAAGCCGAGGACCCGTTTGGTTCTTTTGACTATCTGCCAAGTGTAGCCATCAACGGCAAAACCGTGGAGTACAGCCGCGGTGCCGGGGAGTATTATAACCCCCTCCGCTCCGAAGAGGAGATCGTTTGCAGCGGTGAACAGGCCGCGCGGGACATCGTGAAGCACTACGGGCTTGACCCGGAACAGGGCTGGGATCTCCGGCAGTGGAGCTTTCCCTGGGCGACAAAGCGCAGGCCGGCCCACATCACCAGCCTGACACTGACCCTCACCCAGCGGGAACAGCCTGCCGAAGCGGTGCAGTTCACGGCAGCGCCCGGAAAGGTTGTGGAGTTTGCCCACCCCGTCACCGGTGTGCCCTGCGTGCTGACGGTCAAAGACCTGAAACCGGCCCGGCTGCCGGAGAATGACCTCCCCCACATGGGGCCGCCCATGGAATGGCCCCGGGAATTTGTGGAAATGACTTACACCCTGACCCCCGCCGTGACCACCGGCTGGGTGCAGGTGAACGACTGCGCCTCTAGTGATAAGCCCATCCGGAAAAGCGACGCACCCACGGAAGATGGAGCCATTGGCATCATCGGCGGGGCAGACGGCCCAACGGCGATCTTTGTGAGCGGAAAGCAGCAGGGTGATACCCGCACCGCCTGTTCCTCGCTCCACTTTGCGCCGGTGGAACCGAAAAATATCCGGTGGAAGGTGACCTACTACCAGAAGCAGCTCCCGGATGAAACTATAGCGCTCTTATAACGAAAAGACAGGCGGCACCAACCGAAGTTGGATGCCGCCTGTTTTACTGTTCAGATCAACTTGATGGCCACCGCCTCGCTGGTGCGGTCCTGGGCTTCGTTGGTATGCTCGGGGTCATCCAGCATATAGCGGAGCAGAAGCACCTCGCCCACATAAAGCACCGCCACCTTGATGGGGATGCTGCCGGAATCCAGTGGGCTCTCCTGCGCGCCGCACCGCAGCACCACATCTGCCATGGCTGCACCGGGCGAATCCTCATAATGGGTGAGCAGAATGATCTTTGCGCCGGATGCCTTGGCCGTGCGCAGCGTTTCCAGCATATCGCGGGTCGCGCCGGAATAGGAGATAAAGAGCACCACATCCTCCGGGCCCATCAGGCTGGCAGCCAGGATCTGAAGATGACTGTCCCCTGCGGTGCGGAACTTGTTGGACAGGCTGGAAAAGCGGGCGCAGATATCGTTGGCCAGCAGCATACTGCCGCCCTGACCCAGGCAGAACACCTGCCGTGCCGCACGCATCAGATCCACAGCCTGCTCCACGGCTTCGGGCGAAAGAGAATTCTGGGTGCCGTTGATGGCAGTGAGAAACAGGCCGCTGGCGTGCTCACACAGGCTGGCGGTGGTAGCGCCCGGCTCCGGCTCATGCTGGTTGACCAGCGCACCGGTGGCGTTGGCCTGCGCCAGCGAAATGCGCATCTCATGGTAGCCCTCAAAACCCAATGCCCGGCAGAAGCGGAACACCGTTGCCTCTGCTACCTTGCATTCCCGCGCAAGGGAGGAAATGGAAAGGTACTGTGCCTCGTCGGCATGGTGGACAAGGTAATCTGCCACAGCACGGCCGGATTTTGTCAGTTCGTCCTGCCTTTGCTGCAGCAGCTCCCAGAAGTTTGTGGTCGTAGACATGATGGTCTCCTTTTTCCTGCTCCGTTTCCCGCCGGAAGGGCCGGCCGCACACGCCAACACCATTGTCGGGAAGTTTTCCTTTAAGAAAAGTATAAAAGAATCCCTGCCGCTTGGCAAGAGGGGCTTTGACTACAAATTCGCGATCGTTTCTGTGCAGAGCGCCCAAATTCGCCGTATTAGTATGACTTATTTGTGAAAATCCTTTTCAATTTACCGGATTTTTCCCTCTTTTTTGAGTGAAAACTATTTTCACCAGCGAAAAGTGTAATTTTTCTACAATGGTTACAAAATAGCTACAACTTTCAAAATTTCCGTGAATCCTGCCCAAAAGGTCAGTTTTTTCGCTAAAATTGTGCGACATCCACAAGAAAATTCTTTCATTATTGGGCAGACAGCCGATAGACAAAATGAAAATATTTTTCTATAATAAGGCCAATAGAAGCGGTTCCCACACGAGGGCCGCAGAGCAGAATCGCACTACATCAATGAGTAAGGAGAAGTTTCTTATGAAAAACAGTATTTCTCGCCGCTCTTTCCTGAAGGCCGTGGGTGCCCTGAGTGCAGCCGGTGCACTGGCCGCATGCGGCGGCAGCTCCTCCAGCAGCACTGCTGCTTCCTCCACTGCAGCTTCTGCAGCGGCAAGCACCGCAGCTGGCGCAAACATCAAGCTGTGGACATACCCCATCGGCGGCTGGGGCAAGGACGAGACTGTGCAGGAGCTGATCTCCAGCTTCAACGCAAAATATCCCGACATCAAGGTCACTGTTGAGTACCTGGATTACACCAATGGTGATGACCAGGTCAACACCGCCATCGAGGGCGGCAGCGCACCCGACCTGATCATGGAAGGTCCCGAGCGTCTGGTTGCCAACTGGGGCAAGAAGGGCGTTATGGCTCCCCTGAACGACCTGTGGACCGACGATGCCAAGAAGGACATCTACGCTTCCGTTGAGTCCGCCTGCAGGAACGAAGCCGGCGACTACTATGAGTATCCCCTGTGCATGACCGCACACTGCATGGCCGTGAATATGACCAAGGTCAAGGAAGTGGGCGCAGACCAGTACATTGATACTGATAAGCACACCTGGAGCACCGACGGCTTCCTCAAGACCGTTGACGCACTGTACAATGGCGGTTATGAGAATGTTGCAGCCATTTACTGCAGCGGCCAGGGCGGCGACCAGGGCACCCGCGCGATCATCAACAACATGTACGGCGGCACCTTCACCGATGCTGAGCACACAAAGTACACTGCCGACTCCCCCGAGAACATCAAGGCCATCCAGACTCTGTACGATGCCAAGGGCGTGAACTTTGATGCTTCCATCAACGGCGGCGAGGAGATCACCCTGTTCCGCAACGGTACCCTGCAGATGGCATTCTGCTGGAACATTGCACAGCAGCTGAACTCCGACAACAACGATGCCGGCCTGACCAACAGCGGCGACGAGATCTTCCCCATGGCCTTCCCCACCGAGAGCGGCGATCCCAAGCTGTGCGGCGGCATCTGGGGCTTTGGCATCTTCGACAACGGCGATGAGGCCAAGATCGAGGCAGCCAAGACCTTTATCGACTTCATCGCTGCTGACCCCGATCAGGTTGGCGCAAGCGTTCTGGCTTCCACCTACTTCCCCGTTCGCGAGAGCGTTGGCGACATCTACGCCGGCAACGACATTATGAGCGAGTACACCAAGTTCATGGGCTTCCTGGGCGATTACTACCAGATCACCCCGGGCTGGGCAACTGCTCGTACCGAGTGGTGGAACATGCTGCAGCGCGTTGGCACCGGCGAGCCCGTTGAGCAGGCCGTTGCTACCTTTGTTGAGAACGCAAATGCTGCCGCTACTGCCGAGGCATAAGCGCACCACCTGAGTTTTTCATCGTAACGTTATAAACCTTGCCCCTTCCTCGATAATCCCGGCGAGGGAGGGGCATTCTTTTTGCAAGTTCCGTCGGGAGCCGGTCATTTTACCGGAGCTAAACGAAAGGTTTGGTGATTTTCTTGGCTGCTACCACCGTAAAAGTCAAAGAGCCAAAGCGCAGCCGCGCACTGGTCCGGCAGGAGACCATCGCATCTTATCTCTTCCTTCTGCCCAGCCTGATCTTCTTTCTGGGGTTCGTCATCTACCCCATGATCCTCTGCGTGGTCACGAGCTTCTTTGATTCCACCATGAACCGCGCCGATGTCTTTGTCGGCCTTGCAAACTACAAAGAGCTGTTCGCCGATAAGATCTTCCTGGGTGCTCTGAAGAACACCTTCATCATCGTCATCGTGTCGGTGCCTGTGACCTGCGCCTTCTCGCTGTGGGTCAGCTCCGCCATCGTGGATCTGCCCGAGTGGGCCACCAGCCTTTTCCGCTGCGTGTTCTACCTGCCTGTTGTCACCGGTTCCGTTGCCGTTACCGTTGTCTGGAAGTGGATGTACAACAATTACTACGGCATCTTCAACTATCTGGGCAAGACGCTGGGTCTGATCGACAAGAACATCAACTGGCTGGGCGATGAGCGGTTCGCTCTGGGCTGCATTATCCTCATCCTGCTGACCACCTCTGTGGGCCAGCCCATCGTTCTGTATGTTTCTGCCCTGGGCAACGTGGATCAATCCATCGTGGAGGCTGCCGAAGTGGACGGCGCGACCGATTTCCAGTGCTTCTGGAAGATCAAGTGGCCTGCCATCATGCCCACCACCCTGTACATCCTGGTCATCACCACCATCAACTCCTTCCAGTGCTTTGCGCTGATCCAGCTGCTGACTTCCGGCGGCCCCAACCACAGCACCGATACCATCATGTACTACATCTACTACACCGCATTCAAGCTGTACCGCTACGGCTACGGCAACGCCATGGGTGTTGTGCTTGCCATCATCATTGCCATCCTGTCTGCGATCCAGTTCAAGGCTGGCAACCAGAATAATTGAGGAGGTGCGTAACAATGAGTGCAACTGCTGCAACCGCAAAAAAGCAAAAGCCCTTGAAGCGTCACCCCAGCAAGCTCAAGCAGGCCAGCGCCTATACCATCCTGACCCTGATCCTGATCAGCATCGTGGCCGTGACCTTTGCCTTCCCGCTGTACTGGATCATCACCGGTTCCTTCAAAACCGGTGCAGCCATCAACTCCACCACCCCCGAGTGGTGGCCCCATGAGTGGGTGCTGACCAACTACCAGAAGCTGTTTGCCGGAAAGAGCGCTCCGCTGTGGCAGCTGGCCATCCCCTTCAGTGCACGCTTCAGTGCCGACGGCGATCCCATCTACTTCTCGGTCGGACCCACCGCTCCTGCTGCCCTGCGCTGGATGATCAACACCGTGTTCATGGCTGTTGTCTCCATGATCCTGACCTGCATCACCGCCGCCATGGCCGGTTATGCACTGGCCAAGAAGCGCTTTGTGGGCCGTCAGCTCCTGTTCACCCTGATCGTGTGCGCAATGGCTCTGCCCAAGCAGGTCATTCTGATTCCCCTGCTGCGTGAGATGAGTGCCCTGAACCTCTACAACACCATCTGGGCCGTCATCTTCCCCATTGTCGGCTGGCCATTCGGTGTGTTCCTGATGAAACAGTTCAGCGAGGGCATCCCCACAGAAATGCTGGAGGCCGCCCGCATTGACGGCGCAAGTGAAGCCAAGACCTTTATCAGCATCGTGCTGCCCATGGTCAAGCCGGGCATCGGTGCTCTGGCCATCTTCACCTTTATCAACAGCTGGAACGATTACTTCATGCAGTTGATCATGCTGTCCAGCACCAGCAACCTGACCATTTCTCTGGGCATTGCAAAGCTGCAGGCGGAAAACAGCACTGACTTCGGTCTGATCATGGCAGGTGCTGCACTGGCTGCTGTGCCTATCATCATCATCTTCCTCATCTTCCAGAAGTACTTCACCAAAGGCATCGCAATGGGTGCTGTTAAGGGCTAAAATCCCGACCGCCGCCTGCGGCGGGAACAGGGAGGGATTTTTGGCGCAGCGGTCAGCAGGATGCGAGGCCCGCCCAAGGGCCGAAGCAGACGCTGGGCACCGCAAGAGGGCGCTGATCCCGTTGACCGAACGAAAAGCGTTGGAGCTTGATGTTCAGGAAGCAATTTTTGGCGCAGCGGTCTGCAAGACGCAAGGCCCGCACCAAGGGCGAAGCGGATGCAGGGCACCGCAAGAGGGCGCTGATGCAGTGAACAGAACAAATAAGCATATAGGAGCTTAAGGAGACAAACCATGAAAGATATCACTAAGTACCAGGGCGTTATCCCCGCTTTCTACGCCTGCTACGACGCAGAGGGCAATATTTCCACTGAGGGTGTCAAGGCCCTCACCCGCCACCTGATCGCCAAGGGCGTTAAGGGCGTGTATGTCGGCGGTTCCTCCGGTGAGTGCATCTACCAGCATGTGGACGAGCGCAAGGCCGTGCTGGAGGCAGTGATGAGCGAAGCCAAAGGCAAGCTGACCGTCATTGCACATGTTGGCTGCAACAACACCGCCGACAGTGTGGAGCTGGCCCGCCATGCCGAGAGCGTGGGTGTGGATGCCATCGCCTCCATCCCCCCCATCTACTTCCACCTGCCCGAGTATGCCATTGCAAAATACTGGAATGACATGTCCGCTGCTGCTCCCAATACCGAATTCGTCATCTACAACATTCCCCAGCTGGCTGGCACCGGCCTGACCATGAGCCTGCTGAAGGAGATGCTCAAGAACCCCAACGTGGTGGCTGTCAAGAACAGCTCCATGCCCACCCAGGACATCCAGATGTTCAAGGATGCCGGTATCGCTGCCCGCGGCGAAGGCAACTTTGTGGTCTTTAACGGCCCCGATGAGCAGTTTGTCTCCGGTCGCGTCATCGGCGCAGACGGCGGCATCGGCGGCACCTACGCCGTGATGCCTGAGCTGTATCTGGCCATGAACGAGCATATCAACAAGGGCGAGGTCAAGGAAGCACAGGCCCTCCAGTATGAGGCCGACCGCATCATCTACAAGATGTGTGAGGCCCACGGCAACCTGTACGCCGTGCAGAAAGAGATCCTGCGCCGGATGTACGGTCTGGAGCTGGGCGGCGTGCGTGAGCCCATGCCCAGCCTGATCCCCGAGGATGAGGCCATCGTGGCCGAAGCACAGGCCATGATCGAAGCCGCCATCGCAAAACTGTAAGCTGAACAAGCGCCCCCTCTCCGTCTCTTTTCAGAGGGGAGGCGGGCGCTTCTTTTTTGGAGGGAAAGCGTATGATCTGCGATACCCTGGATCAACTGCATCTGTACAAGGGGTTCCACAAAAACCTCGACACGGCCATTGAGTTTCTGGCCGCACACCAGCTGGATACCCTGCCGCTGGGACGTACCGAAGTGGACGGCGATGAGGTGTTCATCAATGTGATGGATGCCGATCTCAAACCCCACACCGGTTCCCACGCCGAATATCACCGGCTCTACGCCGATCTGCAGATCGACCTGACCGGCGGCGAGGGTTGGGGCTACGAGACCGCCCCCGGCACCGAGGTGGAGCCCTACCAGCCGGATATCGGCAAAAAGGACAGCGAGGATGCCGTTTTCGGCGCTCTGGGCGAGGGGCGGTTCGTCCTCTTCTTCCCCGGTGAACTGCACCGCCCCGGCGTGGAAATGCCCGGCTGCGATCGTGTCCGCAAAGCTGTTGTCAAGATTAAGATGGAGGATAAGTATCATGGATAAGGAAAAACTGTTTGCTCAGATCAAGGGCGGGCTGATCGTCTCCTGCCAGGCATTGGAGCACGAGCCCCTGTACACCAAGGAGGGCGGCGTGATGCCCCTGATGGCCAAGGCTGCCGCCATGAGCGGCGCGGTGGGCATCCGTGCCAACACCGTGCGGGACATCACCCAGATCAAGGAGGTCGTGGACCTGCCCGTGATCGGCATCATCAAAAAGGACTACCCCGGCACCCCCATGTACATCACTGTGACCATGAAGGAAGTGGACGAGCTGGTGGCCTGCGGCGTGGATATTCTGGCGGTGCAGGGCACGGGAGCTCTCCGCCCGGACGGTTCCACCTCCGCTGAATTCATCCGCGCCATCAAGGCAAAGTACCCGGATCAGCTGGTGATGGCCGACTGCGACAACTTTGAGAACGCCATGGCCTGTGCCGAGGCCGGTGCCGACTTTGTGGGCACCACCATGCGCGGCTACACCCCTGAGACCCAGGGCATTGACGACATCGATTTTGATTTCGTCCACAAGCTGGCCACCGAGTGCCCCGCCAAAGTCATTGCCGAGGGCCACATCCACTACCCCGAACAGGCCGTCAAGGCACTGGAAGCCGGTGCTTTTGCACTGGTGGTGGGCGGTGCCATCACCCGCCCTGCCGAGATCACGGCCCGCTTCACCGGTGCCATCAACGCCATGAACAAGTAAAACGGAGACACCGAGATGAAACAGTATCTTGCGATCGATATCGGCGGCACTGCCGTCAAGCTGGGCATCGTGGATGAGACCGGCGCGGTAGGCCCCAAGGCCGAAGAAAGTGTCAACTTTGACGGCTACCAGACCCCGGTGCTGGCCACCGTGCTCAAAGCCGCCAGAGCCTTTGTGGAGACCCAGAACATCGACGTGAACACGCTGGAAGGCGTAGGCGTTTCGGCCACCGGCCAGATCGACAGCCGCAAAGGCATCGTGGCCGGTACCTGCGGCAACTTTCCCAACTACATCAACAGCCCCATCCAGGCCGAACTGGAACGGCTCTTCGGCCTACCCGTCACCGTTGCCAACGATGCCAACTGCATGACGCTGGGCGAGGTCTGGGTCGGCGGCGCAAAGGGTTATACCGATGTCATCGGTGTGACCCTGGGCACCGGCGTGGGCGGCGGCATCCTGACCGGCGGCCGCCTTTTGGAGGGTGCCCGCGGACTGGGCGGTGAGCTGGGCCACTACCGCACCCATGCACTGGACGGTATCCCCTGCACCTGCGGTGCCACCGGCTGCTGGGAGCGCTACGCCGCCACCACGGCTCTGGTACGGGCCGCACAGGAAAAGGACCCGGCCTGGAAAGACGGCCGCGCCATTTTTGCTGCCGCAGAGGCTGGCAACGAGACCGTTCTGGCCCTGCTGGATGCCTGGACAGATGAGATCGCACAGGGCCTTGCAGGCATGGTGCACATCTTCAACCCGCAGCTCATTCTCATCGGCGGCGGCGTGAGTGCCCAGCAGAAGCTGCTCATCGAGCCCATTGCTGCCAAAGTCAGGGCCTCCGTTATGCCCGCCTTTGCCGAAGGGCTGGAGATCCGCGCCGCCCAGCTGCACAATGATGCCGGTATGGTAGGCGCAGTCTATTACTTCCGCCAGCAGCACGGCGAAACCTGATCATCTGAACGATCAAAGGAGTGTATTGAGATGAAAACACATATTCTCTGCCTGGGCGATTCCAACACCCACGGTTATTGTGCCGACCCCAAGGATAACGCCGACGGCGGCATCCGCTTCAACGAGGACGAGCGGTGGACCTGCCGCCTGCAGACTGCTCTGGGCGACAAGTATCTGGTAACCGAAGAGGGCCTTTCCGGCCGCACCACCGTTTTTGCTGACCCCATCCACGAGTCCATGGATGCTCTGAGCGTGGCCTATCCCCTGCTCAAGAGCCATGAAGTCATCGACCTGCTCATCATCATGCTGGGCACCAACGATGTGAAAGAGCGCTTTAACGCAAACGCCGCCTGCATTGGCGCTGGCATGGAGCGCCTGATCCAGAAGTGCAAGACCGTGGACTGCTGGGGCGGCAAGGAACCCAACATTCTTGTGGTTGCTCCTCCGCGCATCAAGGAGGGCTTCCACGATGAGGTCATGGGCGACGGCTGTGTGGAGAAGTCCAAGGGCGTTGCCGGCTGGTACAAGATCATTGCAGAGCGCAACAACGTCCATTTTCTGGACGCTGAAGGCTGCGAGTTCAACCAGATCGACTTCATGCACCTGACCCGTAAGGGCCACGCACAACTGGCTGAGAAGCTGGCCGAGCTGGTGCCGACGCTGCTCTGAGTCAAAAAGAACAACCCTCTCCGTCATTGCCTCGCAATGCCGCCTCACCCTTTCGGGGGAAGCAGGCAAAGCAAAAGGCTTTGACGGAGAGGGTTGTTTTCTTTTGTCAGATGTAATCCGAAATATACGGAATCTTATGGAAGAGCACGTCATCCAGCCGTTCCACAGCCTCTTCCCTGCCCTCGATGCGCTCCAGCTCATACAGACGCTCTGCGGTCTTGTAGCCCAGCAGCAGGGTGGTAAAGGTGCCGATGCCCATTTTCAGGTGATACTCGGCGGGTTCACGGGTCATGGTGCAGTGCCCATCCGCAAAGCGAACGTTGAACGTCCGGTCGTTCCATGGCAGAAGCGTGTCCTCGATCTCCAGCTCGATGCACAGGGTGCCGCCGTCCGGGTCACAGGGATAATCGGCGAGGAAATCCTCCACGTCGATGATGCGTCCCATGGCATAGGGGCGGATGCTCTCCTTGATGTCACCGTCGTCCATCTCAAAGGCGATGGGTTCGCTGAAATAGGTGCTGCCGTGCACCTCATCGATCATGGAATCATGGGCATGGATATACTCCCACAGGCCTTTCTGGGCCTCGCGGTTGAGGTAGACCATCTCCTTGATGTGCATGATGTCGTTTTTGATGAGGTAGACCATGTAGCCGCAGGGCTTATCCTTGACGTTGTAGTAGACCGCAACATTGGTATCGTCCTCATCCCAGCGCCAGTATTCCTCCCAGGCCAGACTGTTGCGGAACAGACAGCCGTGGGTAATGGACGCAAAGTGGGAGTGCAGCTCATGGAACTCGGTGTTATCCCAGCTGACGCGCCGGACATAGCCGGGAGCCTTGACCTTGGTGGGGATCTGCCGGTCCTTGATGTTGAACGAGATCTTGTTGGAAACGATCTCCCAGCCCAGGTGATGGTACAGCGGAATGCTGTACGGGTAGAGCAGGGCGAAGGATTTGCCCTCTTCGTGCATCTGGGTCAGACCCTTGATCATCAGGTGCTTCATAATGCCCTGCCCGGTGTACTCCGGGTAGGTGCAGACACTGGTGACAAAGCCCACATGGTAGACCGTATCGTAGATGTTCATTTTCAGCGGATAGACGGCAAACTGGGACACCAGCGTGTCTCCATCAAAGCAGCCCAGTACATCGGCACGTTCCAGCACCGGGAATTTGGACTGCTTGATTTCATCGTCCTTCCAGCCTGTGGCAGTCAGCTCTTCTTCCGTGACCTGAAAGGTGTAGCGGAGCAGTGCATTGTACTGATCAAGATCCTTCGCTTCCAGATAACGGGTCAGATAATGGTCTGCGGCGTTCATACGAACACCCCCGTCCTTACGGGGTCAGACGGTTGGGGCCGCGGAACAGGAACTCCGCGTCCTTGATGCTCTCGCCCACCAGCAGCATGGTCAGGCGGTCGATGCCCAGACCGAAGCCGCCGTGCGGGGGGCAGCCATACTGGAAGAACTCCAGATAGAACTTGACATCCTCAGCCAGACCCTTTTCCTCAGCCTGCTTCTTCAGCACCTCATAGCGGTGCTCGCGCTGGGCACCGGTGGTGATCTCCACACCGCGCCAGATCAGGTCGTAGCCCTGAGGCACGCCGTTCTCGTCGCGCATGTGGTAGAAAGCGCGCTTCTCAGCATCGTAATCCGTGACGAAGAGGAACTCGTGGTTATAGTGCTTCTTCACCCAGTCGTAGCTCAGGCGCTCGGCCTCAGTGGTCAGGTCGCCCTTCTCGGAATCGTCCACCACATAGCCGAAGTCCTCTTCCAGACCCTTGTACAGGTCAGCCAGCTTGACCACGGGGAACGGGGTCTCGGGCACGATGACTTCCTTGCCGAACAGTTCCTGGATCTGATCGCCGTATGCGTCCTTCACAGCCTGCAGGCCAGCCTTGAGCAGCTGCTCCTCCATGGCCATGACATCCTTGTAAGAGGTGATGTAGCTGAACTCCAGATCGAAGCCGGAGAACTCCGTGGCATGCTTGTTGGTATAGCTCTTCTCGGCGCGGAACACAGGGCCGGTCTCGAAGATGCGCTCAAAGCCTGCAGCCATTGCCATCTGCTTGTAGAACTGGGGGCTCTGTGCCAGATAGGCATTGCGGTCGAAGTAATCCACCTTGAACACCTCAGAGCCGCTCTCGCTGGCAGCAGCGATCAGCTTGGGGGTGTGGATCTCGATGAAGTTCTGGTCCAGCAGGAACTTGCGCATGGCGTTGACCATGCAGCTCTGGGCCTTGAACATCAGCTGGTTCTCGTCGGTGCGCAGATCGACCCAGCGGTAATCAATGCGCTGGTCGATGCTGGAACGCTCCACCGCCTTTTTCTTCTTGGTGGCGGCAATGGCCTTGCGGGCAATGGGCAGTGCATCCGCAATGCTCTCCACCTCGATGGCCTCGGGGATCATCTCGATGCCGCCCATCTTGACGTAGTCGTTCTCGACCACCTTACCGGTGACAGTGATGACAGAATCAGGGGTCAACTGATCGATGGTGCCCACCAGATCAGGATGATCCTCTTTTTCAACCGTGATCTGCAGCTTGCCGGTGATATCCTTCAGTACGATAAAGGCCATATACTTGCTGTTGCGCAGGTTTTCAATAAAGCCCTGTACCTTGACCGTATTGCCAATTTCCTTTTGTACCTCGTTGATGTAGGTGCGATTCATGGAAATCCTCCTTTGATGTCTTATACCGTTTTATTATACGCTTTTCAGGGGATAAATCAAGTATTCTGCCCGGGCCAGTCTTACTTCTTGTGGTTTTCCCCTTCGTGCAAAGTGCCAGTGCCGCCCTCGACCACACCGTCGTGGTCGAGCACCGCCCTGATGGTGCCAAAGAAGCACTTTACGTCCATGCCAAAGCTCAGGTGCTCCACATAGTAGCCGTCCAGCCGGGCCTTGTCCACGATCTCCAGCTCATCCCGCCCATGGATCTGCGCCCAGCCGGTCAGGCCGGGGCGGACATCGTTGGCACCATACTTGTCCCGCTCGGCCAGCAGGTCATACTGGTTCCACAGCGCCGGGCGCGGGCCGATGACTGCCATATCGCCCACAAAGATGTTCCAGAGCTGGGGCAGCTCGTCCAGACTGGTCTTGCGCAGGAAGTGCCCCACCCGGGTGATATACTGATCCGGGTCCTTGAGCATGTGGGTGGGCATATCGTGGGGGGTGTCGATGCGCATGGTGCGGAACTTGAGGATATTGAAATGCTGTTTGTGGATGCCCACCCGCTTCTGCCTGAAAAAGATCGGTCCCGGGGAATCGATTTTGATGGCAAGGCAGAGGATGAGCAGCAGCGGCGAGAGCACGATCATGCCGCAGAGGGACAGAATGACCGCCAGCAGCCGCTTGATGCCGTTTCGATACATGGAAGATCCTCCCTTTTCAGAGTACCTTTTATTATAGCAAGCCCTTCGACAGTTTGCAATCCATTCCGTGCAGTTTCACGCCCGAGGGGCTCAGGCAGGTGCAGCAGAAGTATTGGCTGTTGCGCAGACCACAAAACGCCTGTTTTGTTGCATTATTTATCCTGTTTTCTCTCTTGTTCCGGAACGATTTCTGCCGTATCATTACAGTAACCACTCTATCTGAAACAGGAGGTCTATTCTGTGATCCAGCGTTTTTCTTTCGGGCATCCCTTCCCCACCCAGAGCGTTGTGCTGTCTCTTCCGGCGGAAAGCGGCCCCGTTCCCTTTCTGACTCCCGATGGCACCGGCTGGCGGTTCACCCTCAGTGAGCAGGCTGCCGTCTACGGTCTGGGCGAAATGCCCCGCGGCATCAACAAGCGCGGCTGGCACTACATCACCAACAACACCGACGAATCCCGCCACAGCGAGGACAAGCTTTCCTTCTATGGTGCGCACAATTTCCTGCTGGTGCGGGATGGCAGCACCTGCTTTGGCCTGTTCGTGGATTTCCCGGGCAAGGTGTATTACGACATCGGCTATACCCGCCACGATCTATTCTCTTTCCACACCGAGACTCCCGACTATGATCTGTATCTCCTCTCCGGCGGGAACGAGAATGCGATCTGCAAGGAGTTCCGCACCCTCATCGGCCGCAGCTATATCCCACCCAAGTGGGCATTCGGTCTGGCACAGAGCCGCTGGGGCTACAAGACTGAGGAGGACGTGCGGGAGGTTGCACGCCAGTACAAGGAGCACGACCTGCCGCTGGACATGATCTGCATGGACATCGAGTATATGCAGGACTATGCCGATTTCACCGTAAACAAGGAACGTTTTCCTGACCTTGCGAAGCTCTCCGCCGACCTGAAAGCGCAGGGCATCCGTCTGGTGCCCATCATCGATGCAGGCGTACGCATCGACCCCAACGACCCCACCTGCACCGAAGGGCTGGAAAAAGGATACTTCTGCACAAAGGCCGATGGAACCCCCTTTGTGGCGGCAGTCTGGCCCGGCAAGGCCTACTTTGCCGACTTCCTGCGCCCTGAGGTGCGGGAGTGGTTCGGCCACAAATACAAGGCCCTGACCGACTGCGGCATCGAGGGCTTTTGGAACGATATGAATGAGCCCTCCCTCTTCTACTCACCCGAGCGGCTGCGCGCTTTTCTGAACGATATGGCCGCCCTGCGGGAGAAGGACAACATTGAGCAGGAGGAGTTTTTCCCGCGCGTGGTGGGCGGTGCCATGGGACTGATGAACAGCCCGGCAGACTACGCCAGCTTCTACCACGAGGTGGACGGCCAGAAGGTGCGCCACGATCAGGTCCACAACCTCTACGGCGGCAGCATGACCCGCGCCGCTGGCGAGGCCTTTGCCGACCTGCGCCCGGGCCAGCGCACCCTGCTTTACAGCCGCTCCAGCTTCATTGGCAGCCACCGCTATGGCGGCATCTGGCTGGGCGACAACAATTCCAGCTGGGCCCAGCTGCTGGCCAACATCCAGATGATGCCCAGTGTCCAGATGTGCGGTTTCCTGTACAGCGGTGCCGACCTCTGCGGCTTCTCCTCCGATACCACGCCGGATCTTGCCCTGCGCTGGCTTGAGTTCGGTCTGCTCACCCCGCTGATGCGCAACCACTCCGCAGTTGGCACCCGGATGCAGGAATACTACCGCTTCCCCGAGGTGCTGCCCGCTGTGCGCAATATGATCCGTCTGCGCTACGCCCTGCTGCCCTACCTGTACAGCGAATTTATGAAGGCCGCGCTGGAAAACACCAGCTACTTCCGGCCGTTGGCCTTCGACTACCCGGATGACCCCGATGCCCGGGAGGTGGAAGATCAGCTTCTGCTGGGCGAGGGCCTGATGGCAGCGCCTGTCTATGTCCAGAATGCCCACGGGCGGCATGTCTATCTGCCCGAACCCATGAAGCTCCTGCGCCTGCGGGCTGTGGACGACTACGATGAAGAGATCCTGCCCGCCGGACACCACTATATCCGCTGTGCGCTGGACGAAGTGCTGTTGTTCCTCCGTCCGGGTCACATCGTTCCCGTGGCACAGCCCGCCAACAACACCTCTGAGCTGGATGATGCCAGCCTGACCCTGTGGAGCTTCCTGCCCGACGGCGAATCTGCGGAGTACCGGATGTACCGGGATGACGGCGTGACAACAGAATATGAGAAGAAAGAGCACTGGAAAACGCTGCAGATCCATCATTCCTGATCGAAGTGTCCCGGAAAGGCAGGATCTCCCCTGCGCAGCATCTTGTATTTTACAGAAAACTGTATTATAATATAGATGTTCTTTACAAATTGCGTTGTGCCGCAAAACGGCACGGCGCATTTTTTACGCTTCAATTTTGGTGCAAGAGTATGAGAGAAGTTTCAAAGGAGGCGGAGCTTTCATGGCACAAATGTCCCAGGCCGGTGATCTGACCAGCGGCCCGATGCTGAAAAAGATCATCCTGTTTTCCCTGCCGCTGGCGGCATCCAGCTTTTTGCAGCTGCTGTTCAATGCTGCCGATGTGGTCGTGGTGGGCCGGTTCGCCGGCAGCGCCGCGCTGGCAGCAGTTGGTTCCAACGGTGCGCTCATCAACCTGCTGGTCAACCTGTTTGTCGGCCTTGCGCTGGGTGCAAATGTTGTGGCTGCCCGCTGCTATGGCGCAAAGGATGACCAGGGCGTGCACGAAGCGGTGCAGACCGCTGTTACCCTGAGCCTTGTGGGCGGCGTGCTGATGGCTTTTGTGGGCTTTTTTGCAGCCCACGGCCTGCTGGAACTGATGTCCAGCCCTGAGGATGTCATTGACCTTGCCACCCTTTACCTGAAGATCTACTTCATCGGAATGCCGATGACCATGCTGTACAACTTCAACGCTTCCCTGCTGCGTGCCGTGGGTGACACCCGCCGCCCGCTGGTCTGTCTGGCGGTGGCAGGTGTCATCAATGTGGTGCTGAACCTGGTGTTCGTCATCGTGTTCCAGATGAGCGTGGCAGGCGTGGCGCTGGCCACCATCCTCAGCCAGACGGTATCCGCCATTATGGTCACGGTGCTGCTGGTCAGGGAAGAGGGTGCCATGCACCTTGACCTGCGGCATCTGGGCATCCACAAGAAAGCCATGCTGCAGATCATCCAGATCGGCCTGCCCGCCGGTCTGCAGAGCACTGTGTTCAGCCTGTCCAACGTGGTGATCCAGTCGGCCATCAATTCCTTTGGCTCCACGGTCGTGGCCGGAAACTCTGCCGCATCCAACCTCGAGGGCTTCATCTACACCGGCATGAATGCCTTTGCGCAGGCGGCCGTGACCTTTACCAGCCAGAACGTGGGTGCCCGCCGGTACGACAACCTCGACCGCGTCATGCGCAACTGCCTGCTCTGCGTCACTGTGGCGGGCCTGTTCCTGGGCTGCGGCGCTTACTTTGGCGGCGAAGTCCTGCTGCACTTCTACTCCACGGATGAAGCCGTGGTGGCCGCCGGCCTGTCCCGGATGCAGATCATCTGCACTGCCTACTTCCTGTGCGGCATAATGGACACTCTGGCCAGCTGCCTGCGCGGACGCGGCTACTCGGTGATCCCCATGATCGTCAGCCTGGTGGGCAGCTGCCTGCTCCGTCTGGTCTGGATCGCAACCATCTTCCGGATGTTCCGCTCCACCGGCACGCTGTACATCAGCTATCCCATCAGCTGGGCCCTGACCGCAGGGGTGCATCTCATCTGCCTGCTGGTCGTGCGCAAAAAGATGAACGATCAGCTGAAGGAAGAGAGCCGCCTGGTCGCATAACAAAAAACGCTCTCCTGTGCTCAGCAGGAGAGCGTTTTTGTTTACAGCATCTTCTTTAACAGATATCGGTCATACCCGCCGTACATCTCACGGCGGTCGGCAATGACAAAACCGCAGGCAAGGGCATTGTTCAGGCTGTATTGATTCTCCGGGCTGACGGTGGCCCCGATGCCCACGATGCCGGGCCGGACAAGGGGCAGCGCAGCTTCCAGCAGCTTCCGCTGCAGGCCGTTGCCCCGCCAGTCCGGGTGGACCACTGCGCTGTCCGCATTGGCCCAGTGCTCCCACTCCTCCCGGGGCACCCCCAGAAAGGCCGCATAGTTGTGTGCGCTCCGGCCGCAGTAGCGCAGGATAAAGTACGCTCCCAGCCGTTCGCCGTCGTATGCCCCGATGCACAGGTCCTCCCTCAGGTAGGCCGTGATATTCTCCAGTGTGTCCGGCACAAACTGCTCCGGGTGGGGCATGGCGGCCCGCACTTCGTTCTGCAAAGCAAAGAATGCAGCGGCATCCGCAGGGCCGCACCGGCGCAGGCGAATGGGAAGCTGTGCAGACCGGCCACACACTTTTTGCAGTATCAGTTCCATTTTGTGAACCCTCCAAAAATAAAATCATACTTTCTGCTGGATTCCAGTATAATTACCATTCAAAATAAAGTCAAATCATGCTATAATGAAAGTAAGAGAATCTGTCCGGCGCAGCTTTTGGGATGCAGGGCAGGTTTTCCCAAGTCCAGGCGGGCACTGCCCCGCCCGCGAACCGGAGGAACAGCCCATGAAAGAATCCAGCTCTTCGTCATCCATCCGCCTGGGCGGTGCGGTCATCAGTGACCGTGTCGTCGCGGCGCTTCTGGAAGAACTGCGCACCGGCCGCTACGCCGATGCCGACCGCCTGCCCGCCGAGGTCGATCTGGCCGCGGAACTCGGTGTCAGCCGTACCGTGATCCGGGACGCGCTGAGCGAGATGGAGCGCGCCGGTTACATCGAGCGCGTGCGCGGCATTGGCACAGTGGTCAACCGCACCGTGCTCGGCCTGCGCAGCCGCCTTGACCAGAAGCTGGAATATTACCCGCTGATCCGCAGCTTTGGCAGCTACCCCCACGCCGATGGCATCCAGATCTATCCCATCCGCGCCGGGGCCGAGCTTGCCCGGGATCTTGCCATTGCACCGGGGGATGAGGTCATCTGCATCAAAAAACGCATCCTGGCCGACACCACCCCGGTCATCTACTCCATCGATTATCTGCCCCGCGCCCTCTTTGGCAGCCGGGACTACACCCGCATCGACCTGAGCGGCGGCGTGTTCGATATCCTGGAGCAGGAATGCAACCAGCAGATCTCCTCGAATGTGGCCCACCTCAAGGCCAGCTGCGGCGACGAGGCCATCCGGGCTGCCATGCGTCTTGCCCCCGGCGAGGCCATGCTGCTGCTGGATGAGATCTGCTTCAACCGTCTGTGCCACCCGGTCATGCGCTCACTGAGTTATTACACAAATTTCTTCGATTTTTCCATTCTACGAAAATTACTTTGACGGAGGTAAAATTCATGCGCCATCTCATCGATCCCTTGGATTTCAGCCAGGAGGAGATCACCTCTCTGCTGGATCTGGCCGACCGCATCCGCTCCGACCCTGCCGCTTATCAGGACGTTGCGGCTCACAAAAAGCTCGCCACCTTGTTCTATGAGCCGTCTACCCGCACCCGCCTTTCCTTTGAGGCGGCCATGCTGAACCTGGGCGGCCATGTACTGGGCTTCCCGAGCGAGACCGTCTCCAGCGCTTCCAAGGGAGAAAGCGTTGCAGATACCATCCGTGTGGTCTCCTGCTATGCTGATATCGTGGCAATGCGCCATCCCAAAGAGGGCGCGCCGTTCCGCGCTTCCCGCTACTCCCGCATCCCGGTCATCAATGCCGGTGACGGCGGCCACCAGCACCCCACCCAGACCATGACCGATCTGATGACCATCCGCACCCGGATGGGTCGGCTGGATAATCTGACCATCGGCCTGTGCGGCGATCTGAAGTTCGGCCGCACCGTCCATTCTCTCATCAAGACCATGGCACGCTGCAAGAACATCCGCTTTGTGCTCATCAGCCCCGAGGAACTGCGGGTGCCCGACTACATCATCAAGGATGTGCTGGAGGCCAACGGCATCGAGTACCGTGAGACCCGGAGCCTGGAGGAATCCATGCCCGAGCTGGATATCCTGTACATGACCCGTGTGCAGAAGGAGCGTTTCTTCAACGAGGAGGATTACATCCGCCTGAAGAACAGCTACATTCTGACCAGCGAAAAGATGGCCCTTGCCAAGCCTGAAATGGCAGTGCTGCATCCCCTGCCCCGCGTGAACGAGATTGCGCTGGATGTGGACAATGACCCCCGTGCTGCCTACTTTGAGCAGGTGCAGAACGGCGTATACATCCGCATGGCACTGATCATGACGCTGCTGGGTCTTGCTGACCCCAAGGCACCGAAGGAGGGCAACTGATATGCTGAATATTGACGAGATCCAGAACGGCATTGTGATCGACCACATCAAGGCAGGCACCGCTGTGGGCCTGATGGAGCTGCTGGGCATCACCGGCAACAAGACCGCCAACGTGGCACTGATCCAGAATGCGCGCTCTCACAAGGCCGACTGCGGCCGCAAGGATATCATCAAGGTTGAGGGGGATGCCTCCTGGCTGAACCTGGACGTGCTGGCCTACCTCGACCCTGACATCAGCGTGACCGTGATTGAAAACGGCAAGGCTGTGCGCAAGGAAAAGCCGAAGCCCCCCAAGCGTCTGGTGAACATTGTGCGGTGCCGCAATCCCCGCTGCATCTCCTCCATTGAAGAGGAATGCGACCAGATCTTTGAGATGAGCTCCAACGGCAAATACCGCTGCATCTACTGTGAGCAGGAGCTGCAGGTGAAGCCGGAATAATCGGTACAAAAGCAAAAGGCAGTGCGTCCCACGCGGCGCACTGCCTTTTTTGTTTGTTACACGAAATCCTCCCGCATCGGAGTGAAGATATCCAGTAGGATGCCCGCTTCCGTGCAGGTGCAGCCATGCTCCACACCGTCCTCCTTCCGGCCCGATCTCAAACAAAAAAAGCCCGACAAAGCTCCCTCCGGCAGCACCGCCCGGCATCCCATTCCCACATACGATGCCGTGCAGGTGCAGTGCATTCAGAAGGTCTCTATCTGCAGCAATCCCCCAAGATCGCCATTCAGAGCTTCGTCAGACTTTTTATTCGTAAAGACGTTCCGGCCCACGCACACACGCCTGCGTTCCCGGATGTTCCTTCCTCTGTCGGCCGCAAACCATACAGCGGGGAGGCGCTCCTGCCTTTAACTTGGTTTCATTGTAGCAGATTCCGATGAAACTTTCACCCCAAATGTCATATTCTGCAGGGTTTCATGTCATAACTTGCGGAGTGGGATGGTGCAGGTAAAGCGGAACCAGCACTCCCGGCAGCTGATGGTATATTCGCCGCCGTATTTTTTCAGCACATCCCGCACGTTCCACAGCCCGAAGCCGTGGCCCGCCCCTTTCTGAGAGATGCGGGGCAGCTGGCCGTCCACGAGGTTCAGGTCCTTTTTCACCCGGTTGCGGACAGAGAGCACCACCTCGTCCTCGCTCTTCCGCATCCGCACATAGACCTCCGGCGGATCAGCCTGCGCGGCGGCCTCAATGGCATTGTTGAGCAAATTGGAGAGCACGATCACAAGATCCGTCTGGCCCATGGGCATATCCCGCAGATCGGGCAGATCAAAATAGACCATAACCCCTTTTCGGCTGGCTTCCTCGTACTTTTTGCTGAGCAGGGCATCCAATAAAGGGTTGTGGGTGTTCATAATGGTGGTATTCGCCGCAATGGTCTTTGTGAGCGTGGAAAGATAGGCCTTTGCGCCCTCGTAATCGCCCTGCTGAAGCAGCAGAGCCAGTGCATCGGTGTGGTTGGTGAACTCATGGGTCAGCCGCCGCTGAGTCTTGTAGGATTCCAGAAGAGCTTCTGCGCTCTTCTTCTGGCGCACAGCCTCCACCATCAGTGTCTGCTGCAGCAGCATCTGGTCGTTGACCATCTGCACGATCCCCAGATGGATCAGCACTGCTATGGTCAGACCAAAGGTCAACATCATATTCATCATGCTGGGCACTTCACTGCCGCCGGATACCATCAGCACGATGTTCAGCACCACAACGATGCCAGGAAAGAAGGACATGACCAACATCTGCAGCGGGGTCAACGCCTGCTCCCGCCGCCAGCGCCGGATAATGTAGGCTGCAAGCAGGCCAGCCCCCACAACAGCAGCAACCAGCAGGAACAGACAGCTGCGGTAGCGCCAGACCTCCCGGACCGGAATGTGCTTACACCAGGCAAAGGTGTAGCTGACTGTATTTTCCGTCAGCAGGCACATAATGCCGTTGACAAGGCAGGCCGAGAGCTTCTGGTTCCAGCTTCCGCCGAAAAAGAGCACCGTGACCAACAGGTAGATGACGTTCAATATTACAGATCCGATATTGAAAAAGCCAATGTCATGCCGGATCGAGGCCGCCAGAAATACTGCTGCCAGCAGGGCTGCCCACAGGCAGGGGAAGCGGAATCTCCTGCCGCGGCCCAGAAATGCATGGTCCACCATGATAAAGGCCGCCCACTGGCCAATGCAGACCAGATGCCCCATCAGAAACCAGAGCATTTCCTTAGTCATCCCCAAACTGCCCCTTCCATTCCAGATAGGTGCTGCGGATCTCAGCATAGCCGTTCCGGCTCACGCCCAGCTTGACCCCATTGCGCAGGGTAACCATATAGCTGCTGATCTGCCGGATGTACTTCATATTGACCACCGCGCTCCGCCCCACCCGCAGAAAGCCGTTCTCAAACAGGGCCTGCGGCAGCTCGTTCAGCTTGCCATAGTAGGAGCACAGGGGCTGATGAGCCACATCTCCGTAAACGTTGATCTTGCGCAGGTCGCTTTCGAGGTAGTAGATGCTGTCGTAGGGCAGCTCAGTCTCGGTGCGGTTCTGCCGGATGGTCAAGGTCTTGGGAGCCCGGTGATCCTGCTCGTGCAGAATGGCATCCAGACAGCGGGGCAGCTGGCAGTCCAGGTCGCGCTTGAGGATATAGCGGAACGCATTCACGGTGTAGCCCTCCGGGGCAAATTCCAGATAGGCCGACACATACACCAGGCAGATCTCCGGGCTGCACTGGCGCAGCTGCTTTCCCAGTGAGATGCCGTTCATGGTGTCCAGATCCACATCCAGCAGCGCCACCTGATACAGATCAAGGTCCCGCCGGGCCAGTGTCTCTTCCCCGCTGTGGCAGACGGTGCATTCCACCTGCAGGCCCCGCCGCGCAAAAAAATCCCGGACGAGCGTTTCCACGCGGGCAGCAAATACCGCATCATCATCACAGATCAAAATGTGCATTGTGTCCTCCAACAAAAACGCCCTCTCCGTCAGTGCTTCGCACTGCCGCCTCTCCCAAAGGCGAGGCAATTGCTGCTCTGACTTCAGGCTGTGCAAGCTGCTTCCCCATCAAATGCGTTGCCCTCCTTGGGGAGCTGGCGAGCGAATGCGAGACTGAGAGGGTTTATTTCCTTATGCAAAGAACTTGTCGTAGATGCCAAAGGCGAAGATGAACAACACGATCACGGGCAGACCGTAGGTCAGGTAACCGCGCATCCAATCGTGGATCTTCAGCCCCTCGCCGGTGTTGACCTCTTTTTTATAGTTGTCCCAGCCCCAGCCATAGCGGGAAACGCAGAACAGCAGGTAGACCAGGCTGCCCAGCGGCAGGAACAGGTTGCTGACAAGGAAATCCTCGAAGTCCAGCACTGCACCGCCAAACACGGCAAAGCCATCCCAGGCCCAGAGGTTATACCCCAGCACGCAGGGCATGGACAGCAGGATGATGAGGAACAGGTTGACCAGACTGGACTTTTTACGGGTGCAGCCGGTCAGCTCCATGCCGCAGCAGATGATGTTCTCAAACACCGCCAGCACAGTGGACAGGGCAGCAAATGCCATGAACAGGAAGAACAGGCTGCCCCACAGCCGCCCCAGTGCCATGTTGGCAAAAATATTGGGCAGGGTGATGAAGATCAGGCTGGGACCTGCGGTCTGATCCACGCCAAATGTAAAGCAGGCCGGGAAGATGATGAGACCGGCCGTGATGGCCACAAAGGTATCCAGCACCACCACACGAACGCTCTCGCCCAGCAGGGAGTGTTCCTTGCCGATGTAGCTGCCAAAAATAGACATGGCACCGATGCCCAGGCTCAGGGTGAAGAAGGCCTGATTCATCGCACCCACCAAGGTGTTTACGATGCCAACCTCCTTCATACGGCCAAAGTCAGGCACCAGGAAGAAGGAAAGGCCCTCCTTTGCGCCGTCCATGAAGAGGCTGTTCACGGCCAGAATGACCATGATGAGGAGCAGGGCGATCATCATGCCCTTGGTCACACGCTCCAGACCATTCTGCAGGCCCTTGGCGCAGACCAGAATGCTCAGAACGACCACGAACACCATCCAGAAGGTCATAATGCCGGGGCTTGCCAGCATCTCGGTGAACTTGCCCGCCACCTCGTCTGCGTTCAAGCCGGAGAGCTTTCCAGCGGCGGTCATATAGAAATAGTGCAGCATCCAGCCTGCAACGGTGGTGTAGAACATCATCAGCAGGTAACAGCCGATCAGGGTAAAATAGCCGTGGATATGCCACTTCTGACCCGGCTTTTCCAGCACCTGATAGGCGCGCACCGGGCTTTTGCGGCTGGCACGGCCCACAGCAAATTCCATGGTCATAATGGGCAGACCCAGAATGACCAGGAACAGCAGGTAAAACAGTACGAAGGCTCCGCCGCCGCCCTGACCTGCCATATAAGGAAATTTCCACACGTTGCCAATGCCGATGGCACAGCCTGCCGACAGCAGGATGAAGCCCAGCCGCGATTTCAGCGTTTCACGTTCCATAATAAATTTGTCCCCTCCAATAATTTCAGCCGCCCGCCTTCCGCGCGAAAAACAGGCGAAATCAGTTTATTATATCACAAATTGGAAGAGAATGGAGTGCTTTTTCGTATTTTCCCTTGCAAATTTCTTTCATCTTATATAAAATAGACAAGATGAAATGTGTACAACACGGAAAGGAACAACCGGATGGTCTCAGACGAAACAGCCTACCGGAAGTATCTGGCCGGAGACGAAGCTGCCGCTCAGCTGTTGGTGGAGCGGTATGGCGACGCGCTGACCCTTTACATCAACGGCGTGCTGGGCGATATCCACGAGGCAGAGGATCTGATGATCGAAGCCTTTGCCCATATTTTTGCAAGAGAGCGGCCCATTCAGGATGGCTGCTTCAAGGCTTACCTCTATAAAACCGGGCGCAATCTCGCATTGCGCTGCAAGACCCGGCGGCGGTTTTTTCTGCCGCTGGAGGAACTGCCTTTTGAACTGCCGGACGAGGCACTGGCCGAAACCGGGCTGTTCCAGAACGAACAGCACCAGCAGCTGTACGCCGCACTGGGCAAGCTCAAAAAGGAATACCGGGAGACACTTTTTCTGGTCTATTTTGAAGAACTGAGCTACCGGCAGGCCGCACAGGTGCTGGGACGTACCGAGCAGCAGGTAACGAACCTTGTGTACCGGGGCAAGCAGCAGCTGAAACAACTTTTGGAACAGGAGGGATATCAGTATGAAAACTGATGCCGAACGGATGGCGCTGATCCGCCAGCGCACGGCCCAGCTGCAGCGTCAGGCGCGCGCACGGCAGATGCTGCTGATCGATGCAGGCTGTATGGCGGCCTGTCTTGTGCTGGTGGTCTGCCTGGGCCTTGCCATGCCCGGCTGGGCAGGCACATCGGTCGCGCTGCATGTTTCCCCCACCGGCACCGCCGGGATGCTGAGTGAGCGCGGAGCCGACGGTTATATCCTGGTGGGCGTACTCTCGTTCCTGCTGGGCTCCTGCGTGACCATCCTGCTCTACCGCCTGCGCCGCAGCAATGAAAAGAAGCACACGAGGGACGACGATGAGCTTTGAGATCATTGACAACACCTTTCAGGTGATCGTGCTGGCTGCGATGGCGCTCCTCGCCTTTCTCCTCGCCTTCCGGCGCAGCAGCCGCTCCTGCCTGATCCTGGCGTTCGGCTACGCCAGCTTTATGATGGGTACTTTGTACTACCTGCTCCATCTGATCATTCTGGGCCATGGGCCGCAGGTGTTTTATGTGGCCGAATGCTCCTGGATGGCCTCGTATTTCTTTTTTCTCTCGCTGGAGATCCTCTATTGGGAGGGCCTGCACCCGCCGTTCTCGCCTTTTGCGCTGGCGGCCGGGGTGGTCATTGCCGGAGTTGTCATGCGGGTGCAGGTGTTTGGCCCTTCGCCGCTGATGTCTGGTGTGCTGGCGCTCACCTTTGGCGCGCTGGCCTATCTCTGTTTTTCGGCCCTGCAAAAGGAAAAACGACTCCGGCCTTATGAGATCGCACTTTTGTTTGAAATGTCCTTGCAGATCCTTCTGTTCGTTGCCTCCGAGTTCATCCGTGATTACACCCGGTTCAACCTTTACTATGCTGTGGACATCCTGTTGACCCTCACACTGGTCAGCTTCCTGCCCCATATCCTGCGGGAGGAACCCCATGACCTACATTGAAAACATCTTTTTGTGCCTGGCGCTTCCCATGCTGCTCTCCCTGCTGTTCACATCGGGCAGCCCCCGGCGCTTTACCCTGTTCGTGGTGCTGGGCATGGCTACCTGCCTGCTTTCGGCTTATGTCAGCAGCTTTTTCATGGGGCGGCACCAGTGCAGTGCCGTGACCACCGCCATTGAGATCGCACCTGTCTGCGAGGAGATCCTGAAGCTGCTGCCTCTGCTGCTCTACTTTTTGATCTTTGAGCCGGATTCCCACAAGCTGACTCCTGCGGCCATTGGCATTGCAGTGGGCTTTGCTACCTTTGAAAACGTCTGCTACCTGACCGAAAACGGTGCAGGAAGTTTTGTTTTCCTGCTCATCCGCGGCATGTCCGCCGGGGCCCTGCATCTGGTCTGCGGCATCCTGACCGGTCTGGCACTGGCCTATGTGTTCCGCCGTCCGTGGCTCACCTGCACCGGCACGGTGGGGATTCTGGGGGTCTGCATGGTGCTGCACGGCATCTACAATCTGCTGATCACCGCCGACGGCTTCTGGCAGATGGTCGGGTACTTCTTTCCTTCTGCCATCATCGTCACCCTGTTTGCGGCAAGGCTGCTCCACAGGGGCAGGCACACTGTTTTTCACTGACCGTTTCCCGCTCTTTTCCGGAGCGGGAAATTTTTTTGAACTTTTTTCAAATTTGGGTGAAAGGAATCGGCGCGAACTGTATTATAGGAGATAGAGAGGACGGAAAGCAGCCGCTCTGATGATCTCTCAAAAGGAGGGACTGTCCATGACCCAGAAGGCGAGTGTTCGTATGGAGGAAATTCGCCGCCGCACACGCAGGCTTCGTCAAAGGCGGGCACATCGAATCAACTGCGCTCTCTCCGCAGCTTGTCTGTTTTTGACAGTCGGCATTGCGTCCCTGCTGTATCAGGAGCATGTTCCGGGTCTTTCCATCGTTCTGGCCGGGTACGGCTCGGTGCTGCTGCACAGCGGCGCTGATGCTTATATCGTGGTCAGCGTCGGCTCCTTTGTCACCGGCGTTGTATTCACGTTGCTCGGCATCCGGTACAGGCGGTACAAAACACTGCACCGCCCCTTCTCCCCGGATGCCGCAGACAAGGCTTCCTCCCAAAGCCTCTCTGACGACCAGTAGCGCCCTCCATGCTCTTCTCCCACACACTTTTCTCCATACCCCGAAAAGGCTCTGCCGTTTCTCCCGGCAGAGCCTTTTCCCTTTTAACCAAAAACAGCACGCCGAAACCGAACGGCGTGCTGTTTTTTCTGGTTCTATGGTTATCTGTCCCACTTGTCGCACAGGGCGTTGATCTGGTCGGCAAACTTGGCAAGATCCTTGTTGGCCCCGCCCTCGTTGTGCTCGATGACGCGGAGCAGCCGCTTGCCGGCGCTGACCAGCCGCTGGAACACCGTTGCGGCGCGGGACGCGCCCTCACTGGGCTTGTGCTCCAGCCGGACACGGGAGCCTTCCTGCAGGCAGACCGCACCCTCGGCCCCAATGGCCCACTGCTCCCCATTGTAAGGGGCACAGGCGGTAAAGCCCTGCTCGGTCAGGGTCTGGGCAAAGATGTTCTCCACCTCGTCCTCGCCATGGATGACAAACACCCTCTTGGGCTTGGGGCTGAACGCATTCACCCAGGCCAGCAGTCCCTCGCGGTCGGCATGGCCCGAAAGGCCCGTCAGCTGACAGATCTCTGCCTGCACATCGATGGTCTCACCGAACAGCTTGACATTGACGGCACCATCGATCAGGGTGCGGCCCAGCGTTCCCACGGCCTGATAGCCCACAAAAAGGATCGTGCACTCCGGCCGCCACAGATTGTGCTTGAGGTGGTGGCGGATGCGGCCTGCCTCGCACATGCCGCTGGCCGAGATGATGACCTTGGGCACCCGGTCGGCGTTGATCATCCGGGACTCATCGCTGGTCACGCTGACCTGCAGCCCCGGGAACTGGATGGGATCGATGCCCTGGGCCAGCAGCGCCCGGGTATCCTCGTCAAAGCAGTCGGGGTCGGTATCTTTGAAGATGCGGGTCGCCTCAATGGCAAGGGGGCTGTCGATGTAGACCGGGAAATTGCCGTGGCCGGTGACCAGCCCCTCTTTTTTGATTTCACGGATAAAGTAGAGCAGCTCCTGGGTACGGCCCACCGCAAAGCTGGGGATGACCACATTGCCGCCCCGGTCAAAGGTGCGCTGCAGGATCCTGCTCAGCTCCCCCACATAGTCCGGGCGGGGACCGTGGCTGCGGTCACCATACGTAGACTCCATAAACACATAGTCCGCGTCCCGGATCGTTGTCGGGTCCTTGATGATGGGCTGATGCTGGTTGCCGATGTCTCCGGAAAAGACCAGCTTGGTGGTGGTGCCGCTCTCAGTGACCCAGATCTCGATGCTGGACGAACCCAGCAGATGGCCCACATCGATGAAGCGGATCACAAGGCCCGGGGCCAGCTCGATCTTAGTGTTATACTCCATGCCCCGGAACAGCTGCATGGCCGCCTCGGCATCCTGCACTGTGTACATCGGCTCCACCGGCTCGGCACCGGCACGCTTCGCCTTGCGGTTCTTCCACTCAGCTTCAAACTCCTGAATGTGGGCAGAGTCCCGCAGCATGATGCTGCACAGCTGAGTCGTGGGCTTGGTGGCATAGATCCTGCCCCGGAAGCCGTTGCGCACCAGCAGCGGCAGCTGGCCTGTGTGGTCGATATGCGCATGGGTCACCAGCACGCCGTCAATTTCACCCGGTGCCACAGGAAAGGGCTGGTTTTCGTAGACATCCTTCCCCTGCTCCATGCCGCAGTCGATGAGGTAGCGCTGCCCAGCTGCTTCCAGCAGGGTGCAGCTGCCCGTGACCTCGTGGTTGGCTCCCAAAAATGTGAGCTTCATAGATACACCTCCCAGTTCGGTTTTGCACCCTTAGTATAGCATAACTCGCCGCGTCCATCTGCCCAAATCGTGTAAAGAGTTATCGGGCAAAGCGCTGAAATTTTGAAAAAGTTTTTATACAATCTTGACAAACCACCCCCAACTGAGATAAACTTTATTCGTATGACGTAACTTCTACAGAGATTCAAAATAGAGAGGTAGTTATTTATGGTTCGTAACGATTTGCGCAACGTCGCCATTATCGCTCACGTTGACCACGGCAAGACCACGCTGGTGGATGCCATGCTGCGTCAGAGCGGCGCTTTCCGTGACAATCAGGTCGTGGCAGAGCGTGTCATGGACAGCGGCGATATCGAGCGTGAGCGCGGTATCACCATTCTGGCCAAGAACTGCTCCTGCACCTACAAGGGTGTCAAGATCAACATCGTTGATACCCCGGGCCACGCCGACTTTGGCGGCGAGGTCGAGCGCGTGCTGAAGATGGTCAACGGCGTGCTGCTGCTGGTGGACGCTGCTGAGGGCTGCATGCCCCAGACCCGTTTTGTTCTGCAGAAGGCTCTGCAGCAGAACCTGAGCCTGGTGGTTGCCATCAACAAGATCGACCGCCCCGATGCCCGCATCAAGGAAGTCATCGATGAGGTGCTTTACCTGCTGATGGATCTGGGCGCTTCCGATGAGCAGCTGGAATGCCCCATCTTGTTCTGCTGCGGCCGTCAGGGCACCGCAAGCCTGGACCCCGATGTGCCCGGCACCGACCTGATCCCCCTGTTCGACACCCTGCTGGACACCATCCAGCCTCCTCAGGGCGATCCCGAGGCTCCCTTCCAGATGCTGGTCTCCTCTGTTGACTACAACGAGTTCGTTGGCCGCATCGGCATTGGCCGCATCCAGAACGGTGTTGCCAAGGTCGGCGAGGAAGTGGTCGTGTGCGACTGGCACAACCCCGACCTGAAGATGCGCGGCCGCCTGACCAAGCTGTACGATTTCCAGGCCAATGGCCGCCAGCCCTGCGACAACATCACCGCAGGCGATATCGTTGCATTCTCCGGCCTGCCCGATGTCACCATCGGCAACACGCTGTGCGCTCCCTCTCAGGTTGAGCCGCTGCCCTTCGTGAAGATCAACGACCCCACCGTGGAGATGACCTTCTCCGTCAACGACAGCCCCCTGGCCGGCCGTGAGGGCAAGTACGTCACCAGCCGCCAGATCCGTGACCGTCTGCAGAAAGAGCTGCTGAAGGACGTCGCTCTGAAGGTGGAGGATTCTCCCACCACCGATTCCTTCCGCGTCATGGGCCGTGGTGAGATGCACCTGTCCATCCTGATCGAGACCATGCGCCGTGAAGGCTATGAGCTGCAGGTCTCTCCCCCGCACGTTCTGACCAAGGTCATCGACGGCAAGACCTACGAGCCCATGGAGCACGTTGTCATCGACGTTCCCACCCAGTATCAGGGTGCTGTGATGACCGGCCTGGGCCAGCGCAAAGCCGTCCTGCAGCAGATGGAGTCCCTGGGCACCGACCGTGTCCGCCTGGAGTTCCGGATGCCCAGCCGCGGCCTGTTCGGCTACCGCAACCAGTTCCTGACCGATACCCACGGCGAAGGCATCCTCAACCAGATCTTTGATGGCTACGATGTCTGGGCCGGTATGATCGCCAACCGTTCCACCGGTTCTCTGGTCAGCTTTGAGACCGGCGATGCCGTTACCTACGGCCTGTACAACGCGCAGCAGCGCGGCACCCTGCTGGTGGGCGCTGGCGAAAAGGTCTACGAGGGCATGGTCATCGGCTACACCGCTTCCGGCGAGGATGTGGATGTCAACGTCTGCAAGACCAAGCACCTGACCAATACCCGTGCTTCCGGTTCCGATGACGCTCTGCGCCTGATCCCCGTCAGCAAGCTGAGCCTGGAGGGCTGCCTGGAGTTCCTGGCACAGGATGAGCTGCTGGAGGTCACCCCTGAGAATCTGCGCATCCGCAAGCAGATCCTGAACCACGACCAGCGCATGAAGGCCAAGAGCAAGCTGAAGTAAGCTGCTTTCCTTCTCGATCAACATAAAAAACGGCATCGCAAACCGATCGGTCTGCGATGCCGTTTTGTGTTTCGCTCTTTATTCAGCGCTGTATGCGCTGCCCATAGTCCAGGAGTTGGAAGCCGAATACTTTGCGTGGTTGCGCAGGTAGGTGACCCAGGCACCATAGCCGTTTCCGGCCGAGAAGTGGACTCCATCGGGAGCCGCCAGCATCTCCTTCAGATTCCCGTTCTCATCGGCAAAGGTCTCCCACAGGTCAAGGTAGACACAGCCCTTGTCTGCAGCCAGCTTTGCCAGCTGCTCGTTCACAGAGCGCAGGACATCGGACGCAAGACCGGGCTTTTCCGCAGCGGCCTGGGGCCGCACCGGCGGGATGGACTGGACATAGATGACGCAGCCGGGCAGGGCCTGCCTGAGCTGATCCAGCATCTGGCCATAGTAGGCCAGAAAGCGGTCTGCTGCCCCCAGCGTGGTCAGCGTGTTGGTGCCCAGCAGGATATAGAGCTTTTTCGGCTGGGCCGCTGTCAGCACATCCATTGCCACCTCTGAGCCGCGCACGCTGCTCTTGACCGCGCTGCGGTTCACGATGGCATCGGGGCCCACGCCGGTATAGCCACAGATGAGCGCCCCGCCCAGGTTGATGCTGTAATCGGAGAAGCCCACGGTCAGGCTGTCGCCCAGCAGGGCCGCATCCGAAAAGTAACTCAGATCCACTTGCCCACAGCTGGGCTGACGGATCACGCTGCTGTCATACGCCTTGACCTGATAGGCCCCCGCTGCCTGCCGGGCGGGGCCGAACTGTTCCAGCGTGACAGCCGCCGCATCGTCGGCTCCACTGCCTTCCCCTGCCGTACCGCCGGCGCTGTCTGCCGCTGAGGCTCCCGTATCTCCCTGCATGGGCAGCGGAGCCAGGATATTGGCCGCTGTGCCCGCCGCCGGGCTTTGCTGGACAGCCTCGCTCTGCTTTTCGCCATTTTCCAGAATGGCCGTGATGGCCAGCGACAGCAGCAGGATCGCTGCAATGATCCCCGCCAGCCGCAGGCCGGTGCCTGCCTTGCTGCGCCGTCTCCGGCCATGGGTGGAATGATATTCGTGTGAAATTCCCATTCTCTTTCCCGCCTTTCCCTGTTTTCTTTTCTCTATCATTACGGTCAGTATCCCCGAAAAATTGCAGAGTTTGCATTCTGCACTCCGACCGACCCTGTGTTTTTGTAGGATACGCCAAATATTGTATCATAATTTTTTTGCCCGTGCAACCAATCAGGTCTTGCATACAACAGAGAAATAGTTTACAATAGTATTGTTGCAGGAATTGCACAGTTTTCATTGAATCAGATGCACATCCTGCATTCTTTTTGTACGACTTGCGGCGCGCATCCGCAATCTCCTTCCCCGGGCAGTGCAGGGCTCTGGGAGGACACAGAAGGACTTGCCGCGCTTTGCAGGACGTGAAATGTTGTTCTTTTGGATAAGGAGGACGTATGTCAAAAAATGTCATCATCGGCCAGAGCGGCGGCCCTACCGCCGTTATCAATTCCAGCTTGGCAGGCGTATACAAAGCTGCCTGCAGTCTGGGAGCCGATAAAGTCTACGGAATGAAGTACGGCATCGAGGGCCTTTTAAAGGAAGAAATGCTGGAACTGAACGTTCTGCTGGATGACCGCATGAGCATCGAGCTGCTCAAGCGCACCCCGTCCAGCTATCTGGGCAGCTGCCGCTACAAGCTGCCGGACCCGGACGTGGACTCTACCCCGTTCATCAAGCTGTTCACCCTGTTTGACAAGTACGATATCTGTGCGCTGTTCTACATCGGCGGCAATGACTCGATGGACACCATTGCAAAACTCTCCCGTTACGGTGCCCAGGTGGGCAGCAGCGTCCGGTTCATCGGTGTGCCCAAGACCATCGACAACGACCTTTGCCTGACCGACCACACCCCCGGCTACGGCTCTGCCGCCAAGTACATTGCCACCATCCTGAAGGAGGTCATCCGTGACTCCTCCGTTTACAACATCCGCAGCGTGACGGTGGCCGAGATCATGGGCCGCCACGCTGGCTGGCTGGCCGGTGCGGCCTGTCTGGCCGGCGGCGATGACTGCGAAGGCCCCGACCTCATTCTGCTGCCCGAAGTTCCCTTTGACCCGGACAGGTTCCTGACCCGGGTGGACGAGCTGCAGCGGGTCAAGCCCAATGTCATCATTGCAGCCAGCGAGGGTGTTAAGACAGCCGACGGCACCTATCTGTGCGATCTGGTCTCCACCGCCGGGCAGCTGGATGCCTTTGGCCACAAGGCCATCCTCAGCGGCACCAGCCGGTACCTTTCCGATCTCATCCACGACAACCTGAACTGCAAGAGCCGTGCCATTGAGTTCTCGACCCTGCAGCGCTGCGCCAGCCATCTGGCCAGCCGCACCGATGTGAACGAGGCCTACGCCGTGGGCGGCGCTGCCGCTTCCGCTGCCTTTGCGGGCGAGACCGGGCGGATGATCTCGCTCAAGCGCATTTCCGATTACCCTTACCAGTGCATCACCGAGTCGGTGGATGTCCAGCAGGTGGCAAACCTGGAGAAAAAGGTGCCGCTGGACTGGATCACCCCGGACGGAATGCAGGTGACGGCGGCATTTGAGGAGTATGCCCGCCCGCTCATCCTGGACGAAGTGACACCGGTCTATGTCAACGGTACCCCGCGCCATATCTGCCTGTAAGTTTCATTTGCGCGCTTCCTCCCCCCTCGTAGTCTGTTTTCGTGCTCCTGCACGATAATATAAAAGCCGAAACAGAAGAAAAGGAGAAATCATCATGGGTAAAAATGCAATCGTTGGTCAGTCTGGCGGCCCTACCTCCGTCATCAATGCAAGTCTGGCAGGCGTATTCGAGAGCTGCAAGAGCCGCGGCGCTGAAATCGTTTACGGCATGTGCAACGGCGTTGCCGGTCTGCTGGAGGAGCGCGTGGTGGATCTTTCCACCGTGCTGACCGATGACCTGGATATCGAGCTGCTCAAGCGCACCCCGTCCAGCTTCCTGGGCAGCTGCCGCTATAAGCTGCCCGATTGGCACGATGACGAGACCGTTTACAAGAAGCTGTTCGCCATCCTGGAAAAGCTGAACATTGGCTACTTCTTCTACATTGGCGGCAACGACTCCATGGATACCATCGGCAAGCTGGCTGAATACGGCAACCGCATCCAGAGCGACATCCGCTTCATGGGCGTTCCCAAGACCATCGACAACGACCTGATGGTGACCGACCACACCCCCGGCTACGGCTCTGCGGCAAAGTACATCGGTGTGGTGATGAAGGAGATCATCCGCGATGCCACCGTTTACGGCACCAATTATGTCACCGTGGTCGAGATCATGGGCCGCAACGCCGGCTGGCTGACCGCGGCTGCCTCTCTGGCCAAGAGCGATGACTGCGAGGGCGTGGATATGATCTGCCTGCCCGAAGTCCCCTTCAACGTGGAGCACTTCATTGAGAAGGTCCGCGTCATGCAGGAGAAGAAGCCCAGCATCGTGATCGCTGTTTCCGAGGGTGTCAAGCTCGAGGACGGCCGCTACGTCTGCGAGCTGGCCGATGATGTGCACGCAGTGGACGCTTTCGGCCACAAGGCACTGACCGGCACCGCCCGCTATCTGGCGAATGTGGTCGCACGCAATCTGGACACCAAGACCCGCTGTATCGAGCTGTCTACCCTGCAGCGCTGCGCTGGTCACCTGACCAGCCGCACCGATATCACCGAGGCTTACCAGGTGGGCGGCGCTGCTGCCAAGGCTGCCTTTGAGGGTGTCACCGGTCAGATGGTCGCCCTGAAGCGCATCTCCAACAGCCCCTATCAGTACATCACCGAGCTGCACCCCATCAGTGAAGTTGCAAACCTCGAGAAGAAGGTCCCCCTGAGCTGGATGAACGAGAATCACACCCAGATGACCGAGGAATTCCTCGAGTATGCCCGCCCGCTGATCCAGGCTGAACTGACTCCGCTGTACATTGCAGGTCTGCCCCACCACATCTACATGAAAAAGTAATTTCTCCTTTGAATCCTTCTAAGGCATAGCAAAACTCCCGCCCGGATGCGCTCCGGGCGGGAGTTTTTTGCTGTGTGGCTTATGAATTACTGTTTGCCCAGCTGCCAGAACGCCACGGCGCTGGCGGCGGCAACGTTCAGGGAATCGACCCCGTGGGACATGGGGATCTTGACTGTGTAATCGCAGGATGCGATGGTGGTATGGGAAAGGCCGTCTCCCTCCGTGCCCAGCACAATGGCAAGCTTCGGCTCCCGGGCAAGGGCTTCGTCATCGATGCTGACCGAACGGTCACTCAAGGCCATGGCAGCCGTCTTGAAGCCCAGGGCATTCAGCTGAGCAAGCCCCTTTTCGGGCCAATCAGCAGGCGTTTCACCGATCTGCGCCCAGGGCACCTGAAATACCGTACCCATACTCACGCGCACGGCCCGGCGGCAGAGCGGGTCACAGCAGGAGGGATTGACGAGAACTGCGTCCATGTTCAGCGCTGCCGCGCTGCGGAAGATGGCACCCACGTTGGTGGAATCCACAATGCCCTCCAGCACGGCCACCCGCCGGGCGTTCCGGCAGAGCTCCTCCACGGTGCGGGGCTTCGGACGTTGAAAGGCGCAGAGCACGCCCCGGGTCAGCTCGTAGCCTGTCAGTGCAGCCAGCAGCTCCCGGTCAGCAGTATAAATGGGTGCATCCCCGCAGCGGGTCAGGATCTCCGCCGCTGGGCCGGTGATCTGCCTGCGCTCCATCAGCAGGGAGACCGGCACAAAGCCTGCATCCAGTGCCCGGGAGATCACCTTGGGGCTCTCGGCAATGAAGATGCCTTTTTCGGGTTCCAGCCGACTGCGCAGCTGGTTCTGCGTCAGGCGGGCGTAGGGGTCCAGCTCCGGCGCGTGAAAATCCGTGATCTCGATGATATTGGGCATGGGGAGATTCTCCTTTTTCTGTATGAATGGTCTTATTGTAGCACAACCCGGATGCAATTGCAAAATACATGGCAGGCATATTCGTTTTACATAGTCAAAACCGCCAAAAATCACCTTTTGTTTTTGACAAATCCGTCAACCCGCGCTATAGTATAGAGGTAAAAAAACAGAGGGGGAATTTGTATGAATTCCAAGAAAAAGCGCCGCGGCCAGATGTCGGAAGCATTCTGCACGGCAATGTTCCTTTCACTGTCCGGCGGCCTGCAGGACGTATACACCTATCTGTTCCGGGGCAAGGTGTTTGCCAACGCCCAGACCGGCAACATCGTGCTGATGGCTGTCCATGCCTTTGCCGGGGAGTGGGGGCGTGTGCTGCATTATCTTGTGCCCCTGTGCTTCTTTGCACTGGGCGTGTTCGCGGCAGAGCTGATGCACCAGAAGCTGCAGAATCTGCAGCGGCTCCACTGGCGGCAGCTGGTGGTGCTGTGTGAGATCGTGATGCTGTTCGTGGTGGGCTTTTTCCCGCAGGAGTGGAATCTTATGGCCAACGCACTGGTCTCGTTTGCCTGTGCGATGCAGGTGCAGACCTTCCGCAAGGTGAACGGTTATGCCTTTGCCAGCACCATGTGCATCGGCAACATGCGCAGCGGCATGGACTCCCTCTGCAGCTGGGTGCTCAACCGCAATCCTGCCGCCCTGAAAAAATCCCTTTATTACTGGGGCATCATCCTCCTGTTTGCGCTGGGCGCGGGCCTGGGCAGCCTGGCGCTGGATCTCTGCGGCGCAAAGGCCATCTGGTTCTCCTGCCTGCTGCTGGCCGTCAGCTTCTGCCTGATGTTCCTGAAAGAAGATGTGGAAGAGATCAAAGAAGATCTTGAAGCACTGGAAGCAAAACATTAAATAAAACATTAAATCAAGGAGTTCCCCTCAGTTTCACGCTGTTTACCGCCATGCCAAAGGCTCCCCTGGTAGGGGAGCTGGCGAGCGCCAGCAAGACTGAGGGTTTATTTTTCTCCGGATCTATCCAACACTTCCCCGGTCTCCTTCGTCTTACAGGCAGAACGACGCAATGAAAGGAGGAAGCCCCATGTGGGAGCTGCTGTACGAGACCTTCTGGGACAGGCTGGAGCATTTCTGTTTCAATCTCTGCCGGGACGAAGCCCGGGCGGAGGATCTGACCCAGGAAGTCTTTCTGCGGGCACTGCAGAACCGGACCCTTATCAACAGCTTTACGGAACGGCAGTGCAAGGCCTGGCTGTTTACCACTGCACGGAATCTCTACTGCGACCAGCTCCGCCGGACGGCAAAGGAGGAGCAGCTGCTCAGCACCTTTTTCCCGGAAGAGGACAGTGCTGAACCGGATTCCGCGCTGGACACAGTGGAAGCCGCCAGTCTGCTGGCTCTGCTCACCCCGGAAGAACGGCGGCTGTTCACCCTGCGCTATACAGCGGGCTACAATGCCAGCGAGATCGGTCAGCTGCTCTGTCTCCCGCCCGGCACGGTCCGCAGCCGCCTTGCCCAGATACGCCATCGCCTCAAAACTGAACTTACGGAGGATTAAATGATGAAAAAGAACCTGAACGTGGACGCTATGATCCTGGACCTGCGCAATGTGCAGGAGGATTTTCTTGACCGCTATGAGCAGATCAAGCTGGACTGCATGATCGCGCTGACCTCGCCCCGGGTGCAGGCGCTCCTGAGCCAGCACAACATTTCTCTGGATTCGATGCTCTGCAAAAATGTCCCGGAGGAGGTCTCGGTGGGTGTGGTCAATGGCAAGGTCACGCTGAGCTCTGCCAGCCAGACCGCCGCCGGGCAGGTACTGGTGGTCAACGGCAAGCTGATGATCACACCGGATGCTGCGGAGGTTTTACAGAAATACGCCTGCATTCTGGTCAACGGTATGATCTACTGCCCGCAGTGCCTCTCGGCAGTGGTATCCGCCCGCTGCATCCTGAACGGAAAGCTGGCGGTCTACCCCGATGATGCAGTGCTCCTGCCGGGAAGCTCCATCAAGCTAGACAACACCTTCCTGCTGCGGGCGCAAAGCCGCCTGTACTGGAATGAACATCGCTTCCTGGCGGTTGACCCCAGGCTCGACACTGCCGCACTGGCCGCAAAGGGCTGCAGCTTTTCCGCTCCAAAGGCCATCCTGTGCGCAAGCCTTGCGCCCGTTCTGGCCCCGCTCTTCCCGGATTCCACCGAGCTGATCATCGTGCCGGACGGCACCGCCGTGGTGGAAGACGACCTGGAGCTGACCGCCTCTTCCCTGCGCCGGTATGGCACCCGTCTCTATGTGCTGGGTGATGCTGTCATCCCCGCAGAGAGCGCAGACCTGCTGGCTCAGATCGAATTCCTGCATGTTACCGGTGAAGTAGAGCTGCCTGATGCTCTGGAAGCGGCCTTCTTTGCCATCCCTGAGCTGGAATGCGGCAAAGTAGTCCACGAGGACGCTCTGCCCAAACAGACCCGCGCCAAAGCAAAGGATGAGGAGCCCGATCCGGATACCGTGACCCTCAGCGGCATCCAGCTGACCCTGTAATCCGCACTGTTCCTCCCTGCCCCGCTCTTTCCGGCAAAAGCTCTCTGCTGGAAGGAGCGGGACTTTTGTTGATTTTTTATTGCACCCGCTCCTCTGATATGATATACTAATTTTTGTATTGTGCAATTCCCCGGGCACACTTCCGCTGTGGAACCCGCTGCCCGGGCAGGATATGGGAACCGAAATCAGGAAGAGGAGCAACGAATGAAAAAAGGATTTGACAACGACAAATACCTGCAGATGCAGTCGGAGCACATCCGGGAGCGGATCGCGCAGTTCGACAACAAGCTGTATCTGGAATTCGGCGGCAAGCTGTTCGATGACTACCACGCCTCCCGCGTGCTGCCCGGCTTCCAGCCCGATTCCAAGCTGCAGATGCTGCTGCAGCTGAAGGATCAGGCCGAGGTCGTTATCGTCATCAACGCTGAGGACATCGTCAGCAGCAAGGTACGCGGTGACTATGGCATTACCTATGATCTGGACGTTCTGCGTCTCATCGATGCATTCCAGGAGCGCGGCCTGTTTGTGGGCAGTGTATGCGTGACCATGTACACCGCTGCCCCCGAGGTGGAAGCCTTTGAGAAGCGGCTGAACAGCCTGGGCATCCGCACCTTCCGGCACTATAAGATCCCCGGCTACCCCAATGACGTTGCCCGCATCGTGAGCGACGAGGGCTATGGCCGCAACGAGTACATTGAGACCCAGCGCCCGCTGGTGGTTATCACGGCTCCCGGCCCCGGCAGCGGCAAGATGGCCACCTGCCTGTCCCAGCTGTACCACGAATACAAGCGGGGCGTGAAGGCCGGTTATGCCAAGTTTGAGACCTTCCCCATCTGGAACATCCCCCTGAAGCACCCGGTCAACCTGGCTTACGAGGCTGCCACCGCCGACCTGAACGATGTGAACATGATCGACCCGTTCCATCTGGAGGCCTATGGCAAGACCGCGGTCAACTACAACCGCGACATTGAGATCTTCCCCGTGGTCAACGCCATGTTTGAGCTGATCGCAGGCAAAAGTCCCTACCACTCTCCCACCGACATGGGCGTGAACATGGCCGGCAACTGCATTGTGGATGATGCGGCCTGCTGCGAAGCTTCCCGCAATGAGATCGTCCGCCGCTACTTTAAGGCCCTGTGTGACCTCAAGAACGGCGCACAGATCCAGAGCGAGGTCTACAAGCTGGAGCTGCTGATGAATCAGGCCGGACTGACCCAGGGCAGCCGCCCGGTGGAGCAGGCCGCCCATGCAGTCTCTGAAAAGACCGGCGGTGCCCCCGCCGCTGCCATCGAGCTGCCGGACGGCACCGTTGTCACCGGCAAGACCGGCCCCCTGCTGGGTGCCGCTTCCTCCGCTCTGCTCAACGCGCTGAAAAAGCTGGCCGGCATCGACCAGGAGCTTGACCTCGTTTCTGCCGCCGCCATCGAGCCCATCCAGACCCTCAAGACCAACTATCTGGGCAGCAAGAACCCCCGCCTGCACACCGACGAGATCCTGATTGCCCTGTCCAGCTCGGCCGCGCAGAATCCCACTGCTGCAGCCGCCCTCAAGCAACTCTCCCACCTGAAGGGCTGCGATATGCACTCCACCGTCATCCTGTCCAGCGTGGATATGGACACCGTGAAGAAGCTGGGCATGTATCTGACCTGCGAGCCCGCCTATGAGGAAGCAGACCGGATGTACCACAAGAAGTAAAAAATAATGACCCTCTCTGTCATTGCTTTGCACTGCCGTCTTTCCCCAAGGGCAAGGCGGCCGTATCTGCGCGACGGAGAGGGTCATTTTTATTTCCGGGTCTGTTCCCAGTAGGCTCCCATGCTCTGGCCGGGCTGGTCGGTGACATCATCGTTCAGATAGTCTGCAAGGCCAAAGGCTTCCGGCTTCCAGCTGCGGGCGGCATCCACGGTGGGGTATTCCACCTCAGCGTACCAGAACGCAGTGGGCTGGCCCTCATCCACATGGTTCACCTCCAGCACAAGGCCATCGGGCAGGGCGTAGCTTCTGCGGATCTTCCCGATCAGGGGCTTACCGATGATCTTTGTTTCCAGTTCATCAAACAGTTTCTTGTCGATGGGGCGCTCGATCTCCTCCCGTGCAAGCCCGCTTCCGGACTTGAAGCAGAGGATATAGGCCGTCTCGCCGCCCTTGAGCGCCTCCTCCCGGATGCGCACGGTGGGCCGCACGCTGATATATCCCTGCCGCATGGCAAACTCTTCCTTGAGCGGCAGAGCCGGGAGGTTTTCGCCCTCCGGCCAGCCGTTCACCATCCATTTGCGTTCGATTTCCATGACGTTTTCCTCGTTTCTGTGTTTTTGTATTTATTCTAGCACGTTTTTATGTTAGAATAAATATCAGTATGAAATTTTAGCATCCTCACCCTCTCAGTCAATGCCTGACGGCATTGCCAGCTCCCCCAAAGGGGGAGCCAAGAGCCGCTCTGTATTCAAGCTTGATGAGACTGAATCGAAAATCGCCAAAGGCTCTCCCTTTGGGAGAGCTGGCGAGCGGAGCGAAACTGAGAGGGCGAGCCAGTTATAACAGGAGCAACTATGAAATCTTCTCGCAATTACCCCGTTTACACCGTCAACAAACACGCCGAAGGGCTTCTGGTGGGCGGCCACCCCTGGGTGTACGAAAACGACATCCTGGGTTTCCCGGAGGCGGAGCCTGAAAACGGCACGCTGGTCGATGTAGTCAGCACAAAGGGTGCCTATCTTGGCACCGGTTTTCTCTCACTGAAAAGCAAGATCCGGGTGCGGCTCATCTCCCGCAACGCCAACGACACCTTCGATGCCGCTTTCTGGAAGCGCCGGGTCGAATACGCCTGGGCCTACCGCAAGACCGTGCTGGAGCCCGCCGACCTGACCGCCTGCCGTGTCATCTTTGGCGAGGCTGACCAGTTCCCGGGCCTGACCGTGGACCGATTCAATAATATCCTTGTCACCCAGACCCTGAGCGTGGGCATGGAAAAGCTCAAGCCCATCCTCTTCCCCCTGCTGGCAGAAGTCCTGCGCGCTGACGGCCAGACCATTGACGGCATCTACGAGCGCAACGACGAGGCTCTGCGGGCCAAGGAGGGTTTGGCACAGAACAAGGGCTGGTTTGACCTGCCCGGCGAGACGCACCCCGACAGCACCAAGACTGAGATCTGCGAGAACGGCGTGTTCTACCACGTTGATTTTGAGAACGGCCAGAAGACCGGCTTTTTCCTCGACCAGAAATACAACCGCCGGGCCGTGGCCCGCATTGCTGCCGGTCACACTGTGCTGGACTGCTTTACCCACACCGGCAGCTTTGCGCTGAACGCCGCCAAGGGCGGGGCTGCCCGGGTCACGGCCGCTGACATCAGCGCCGAGGCCATTGCCATGGCCCAGCGGAACGCCCAGCGCAACAATCTGACCAACATGGATTTTCTCTGCGAGGACACCTTTGAGCTGCTGCCCCGGCTGGAAAAAGAGGGCCATCCCTACGACTTTATCATCCTTGATCCGCCGGCCTTTACCAAGGCCCGCCGCACGGTGGAGAACGCCATGCGCGGCTATAAGGAGATCAACTACCGCGCCATGAAGCTGCTGCCCCGGGGCGGCTATCTGGCCACGGCCAGCTGCTCTCACTTTGCCACCGAGGAGCTGTTCATCAAGATGCTGCACGCCGCCGCAAAGGATGCCCACCGGCAGCTGCGGCAGATTGAGGTGAAGCAGCAGGCCCCGGATCACCCCATCCTGTGGGGCGTGCCCGAGACCAATTACCTGAAGTTCTTCCTGTTCCAGGTGATCTAAAAGTAATACCAAATACGATATCTCCCAAAAAAACGAGAACGTGTTTGTGCAGAATCGTCAGTTTTGTCAATTGCCTTTTGAGCCGTTCCGGGATATAATCAGACCATAGACAGCAACGGCGCTGTGGGTCACCTCCTGACTCGCAGCGCCGTTTTTGTTAAAAAGCTTTTCGCTGTTTCCGGGCCGCAGTTCGGCGGCGGGAGACAGTTTCGGAAGGGACAGACATAAGATCAAGTAAGGAGTAGGATTTATGGCAGCAAATGTTATGGAAATCTACGGCAGCAAGGTCTTTAACGAGCATGTAATGAAGGAGCGCCTGCCGAGCGCTACTTACAAGAGCCTGGAGCGCACCCTGCACAAGGGCGCACCCCTGGATATCGAGGTGGCAAACGTTGTGGCCAGCGTGATGAAGCGCTGGGCCATGGAGCTGGGTGCCACCCACTACACCCACTGGTTCCAGCCGCTGACCGGCATCACCAGTGAGAAGCACGACGGCTTTGTGAGCCCCGTGGGCGACGGCACCGCCATCATGGAGTTCTCCGGCAAGGAGCTGGTGCGCGGCGAGCCCGATGCTTCCTCCTTCCCCTCCGGCGGCCTGCGTGCCACCTGCGAGGCCCGCGGCTACACCGCATGGGACCCCACCAGCTACGCTTTCGTGAAGGATGACGTGCTGTGCATCCCCACCGCTTTCGTCAGCTACACCGGCGAAGCACTGGACAAAAAGACCCCCCTGCTGCGCTCCATGAACGCACTGTCCGGTCAGGCCATCCGCATCCTGAAGCTGTTTGGCAAGGATGTTGATTACGTCTCCACCACCGTCGGCCCCGAGCAGGAGTACTTTCTTGTCAAGAAGGAGGATTACGAGGCACGTCAGGATCTGATCCTCACCGGCCGCACTCTGTTCGGTGCTCCCTCTGCCAAGGGTCAGGAGCTGGAGGAGCATTACTTCGGTGTCATCCGTCCCGAGGTCTCCGCATTTATGAAGGAGCTGGACGAGGAGCTGTGGAAGCTGGGCGTTCCCGCCAAGACCAAGCACAACGAAGTGGCTCCCTGCCAGCATGAGCTGGCCCCCATCTTCGACACCACCAATGTTGCCATTGACCACAACCTGCTGACCATGGAGATGATGAAGAAGATCGCTCCCAAGTACGGTCTGGTCTGCCTGCAGCACGAGAAGCCCTTTGAGGGTGTGAACGGCAGCGGCAAGCACAACAACTGGTCCATGTCCACCACCCACGAGAATCTGCTGGATCCGGGCGACACGCCCATGGAGAACCTGCAGTTCCTGGTATTCCTGGCCGCTGTCATCAAGGCAGTGGACGAGTACGCCGATCTGCTGCGTACCTCTGTAGCCACCCCGGGCAATGATCACCGTTTGGGTGCCAACGAGGCTCCCCCGGCCATCATTTCGATCTTTGTGGGCGAGGAGCTGGAAGCTGTCATCGATGCCATTGCATCTGATTCTCCTTATGCCGGTCCCGTCAAGATGAAGATGGATCTGGGCGTGGATGTCCTGCCCAAGTTCAGCAAGGACACCACCGACCGCAACCGCACCTCTCCCTTCGCCTTCACCGGCAACAAGTTCGAGTTCCGTATGCCCGGTTCTGCTGAGAACCTGAGCGATGCCAACACCATCCTGAACACTGCTGTTGCCAAGGAGCTGAAGGGCTACGCCGACGAGCTGGAGGGCGCTGAGGACTTTACCAGCGCTGCCATTGCTCTGATCAAGCGCACCATCCGTGACCACCGCCGTGTCATCTTCAACGGCAACGGCTACACCGCCGAGTGGGAAGAGGAAGCAGCACGCCGCGGCCTGCCCAACAAGAAGAACACGCCCGCCGCCCTGCCCGCACTGATCGACCCGAAAAACATCCAGCTGATGGAGGATTTCGGTGTCCTGACCAAGATCGAGATGGAGAGCCGTTACGAGGTCGAGATGGAGCACTACTCCAAGATCATCAACATCGAGGCTCTGACCATGCTGGAGATGGCACGCAAGCAGCTGCTGCCTGCCATCAACGCCTACATGAGCGAGGTTGCCAACACCGCTGCATCCAAGCTGGCCGTCAGCGAGGCCATCAGCGTGCGCAGCGAGACCAAGACCCTCACCCGCCTGTCCACCGATGCAGATGCCATGAGCGATGCCATCGATGCCCTGCAGGCTGCCGTGGATACCGCTGAGGCCATGACCGATGAAAGCGCCAAGGCTGTCTCCTTCCACGATGACGTTCTGCCCAAGATGGATGCTCTGCGCGCCGCTGCTGACGATGCCGAGACCATCTGCGGTGAGGACTACTGGCCTCTGCCCAGCTACAGCAAGATGCTCTACTACGTCTGATCTTTCTGACATAGCTTGATCAGCATCGCTGGGTTGTTGGATTTTTAAGCCATTCCCCTTTTCCTATTTCTTACACCAGCCTAAAGACCTGCTTTGCGCATACGAAGCAGGCCTTTAGGCGTTTTTTAAGAACGCAAGCCGATTTTTCCAGCTTTGCACTGTTGTGCCATTTGCCGCGCCCTGCGGCTCGGAGGGAACCACTATGAGCTATAATACCCAACAGGACATCCTTGATTTTGTGGAGGACAACAACGTCAAATTCGTCCGCTTTGCCTTCTGCGATATCTTTGGCACCCAGAAAAACATCGCCGTGCTTGCCAGCGACCTGCCCAAAGCCATGGAGGATGGTGTCTGCTTTGACGGCAGCTCCATTGCCGGTTTTATGAAGGTGGAGGAGAGCGATCTTGTGCTCCGGCCCGATCTTTCCACCGTGACCATCCTGCCCTGGCGGCCCACCGAGGGCCGGGTGATGCAGTTCTTCTGTGACGTAGAAAAGCCGGACGGCGCTGCCTTTGGCGGCAACTGCCGCGGCTTCCTGCGCCAGATGAGCCGCAGCTTCCGCAAGCTGGGGCTGACCTGCAACGTGGGGGCTGAGTGCGAGTTCTACCTGTTTGAGAATGACGACCGTGGCCGCCCCACCCGCATCCCCATCGACTTTGGCGGCTACTTTGATGTAGCCCCGCTGGATGCAGGTGAGAACCTGCGCCGGGATATCTGCCTGACCATGGAGCAGATGGGCATGAGCCCCCAGCACAGCCATCACGAGAGCGGCCACGGCCAGAATGAGATCGACTGCCACTACGCCGGCCCCCTGAAAACAGCCGACCATGTGATGATGTTCAAGCAGATCGTGCGGGCTGTTGCCATGCGCAACGGCATCCACGCCAGCTTCCTGCCCAAGCCCCTGCCGGATCAGGCAGGCAGCGGCCTGCACATCAACCTTTCGCTCTGCATGGACGGCCGCAATCTGTTTGAGGGCGACATTGCCCCGGACAGCATTGCGGGCAGCTTCATGGCAGGTGTTCTGGCCCACAGCCGGGAGCTGACCGTGTTCACCAATCCCCTGCCCAACAGCTACCAGCGCTTTGGCTGTGACGAGGCCCCCCGCTATGTGAGCTGGAGCCGCCAGAACCGCAGCCAGCTGGTGCGCATCCCGCAGGTCAAGGGCAACAACTGCCGCATGGAACTGCGCAGCCCTGACCCTGCCTGCAACCCCTATCTGGCCGTGGGTCTGGTGCTGGCTGCCGGTCTGGATGGCATCGAGCACCGGATGGTGCTGCAGGCCCCCATCAACAAGAACCTGTTCGATCCCGCCGAGGCCGCAGGTCTTGGGCTGGAAAGACTGCCTTCCACGCTGGAGGAGGCCGTGCAGGCCGCGCAGGAGAGCGAATTTCTGCACCGCGTGCTGCCGGAAGAGCTTTCGCATCGGTACTATGAGGAAGAACTGAAGCGCTGTGCCGCCCTGAAAGCTGCCGCCGACCCGGCAGAGTACGAGCGGGTGCACTACTTCAACGCCATCTGAACCGCTTTTGAGGGAAAGTACGAAGGGGCAGTGATTCGGCCCCTTGCCTGGATGTAAGAGAAAGGAGCGATTCAAATGGGACGTGCTCTGATCGTGAGCGCCGGAGCAAGCTCCAACGAGTACATCTCCGCGCGGCTGGCAGAGCTGGGATACACCCGGCCTACGATCATCCCCAGTGGTGCCGAGGCCCGGCGCAGGATGATGGAATCTGATTTTGAGTTGATCGTGGTCAACGCGCCTTTGCCGGACGAGTTCGGTCACGAACTGTGTTCCTCTGCCGTAGAAAAAACAGACGCAGGCGTGGTGCTGCTGGCCAAGGCAGCAGCCGCCGAGCAGCTGCTGACCCCCATGAGTGAGCAGGGGGTACTGCTGCTGAGCAAGCCGTTCTCCAACACGCTGTTCCTGCAGGCCATCCATCTGGCCGCGGCCAGCAACCACCGCCTGCAGCTGCTCCGGCAGGAAAACGCGCGGATGCAGGAAAAGATCGCACAGGTACGGCTGGTCAGCCATGCAAAATGCTGTCTGGTGGCGCGGGAGCAGATGAGCGAGGATGCCGCCCACCGCTACATTGAAAAGCGCGCCATGGACACCCGGCGCAGCCGTGCAGAAATTGCACAGGAAATCCTTGATTCTTACGAGGATTAGGATTATAATCTGGTGTTGTATGTTTTATTTCGGATGCAAGCGCATCCGCACTGGGAAAGAATGATCTCTGAAAGATAAATTAGAGGAGGACTGAACAAATGGCAAAATTCATCTTTGTGACCGGCGGCGTTGTCTCCGGTCTGGGCAAGGGCATCACGGCGGCTTCTCTGGGCCGCCTGCTCAAGTGCCGCGGACTGAAGGTCGCCAGCCAGAAGCTGGACCCTTATGTGAACGTGGACCCGGGTACCATGAGCCCCCTGCAGCACGGTGAGGTGTTCGTAACCGATGACGGCACTGAGACCGACCTTGATCTGGGTCACTATGAGCGCTTCATCGACGAAAATCTGAACAAGTATTCCAACCTGACCACCGGCAAGGTGTACTGGAACGTGCTGAACAAGGAGCGCCAGGGCGCTTATCTGGGTCAGACCGTCCAAATCATCCCCCACATCACCAACGAGATCAAGAATTACATCTACAACATGGCATCCTCTACCGATGCCGATGTGGTCATTACCGAGATCGGCGGCACCACCGGCGATATTGAGAGCCAGCCCTTCCTGGAGGCCATCCGTCAGGTGGGCCTGGAGCAGGGCCGCGACAACTGCTGCTACATCCATGTTGTGCTGGTGCCCTATATTTCCGGCTCCGACGAGTACAAGTCCAAGCCGGCCCAGCATTCCGTCAAGGAGCTGCAGGGCATGGGCGTGAACCCCGATATCATCATCCTGCGTGCTGACGGCAGCGTGGGCGGCGATATCCGCCGCAAGATCAGCACCTTCTGCAATGTCAAGCCTGAGTGCGTCATTGAGAACCTGACCATGCCCAGCCTGTACCAGTGCCCGCTGATGCTCCACACCAATGGTCTGGATGATGTGGTGGTGGAAAAGCTCAAGCTGGACGTGCCCCCCGCCGACCTGACCGAGTGGAAGGGTGTGGTCTCCCGCATTGCCACCCGCAGCAAGACCTGCACCATTGCGCTGGTGGGCAAGTATGTCAAACTGCACGACGCTTATCTTTCCGTGATGGAGAGCCTGTACCACGCCGGTTTTGAGAACGACAGCCAGGTAGACATCAAGTGGGTGGAGAGCGAAGACCTGATCGATCAGGATGCCTGCAAAGAAGTGTTTGCTGACGTGGACGGCATCATTGTGCCCGGCGGCTTTGGTGACCGCGGCATCGAGGGCATGATCCAGGCTGCACAGTATGCCCGTGAGAACCAGATCCCCTACTTTGGCATCTGCCTGGGAATGCAGATCATGGTGATGGAGTTTGCACGCGGCGTGCTGGGCTATGCCGATGCCAATTCCAGCGAGTTCACCCCCGATGGTGCCCACAATGTCATTGCCCTGATGGCCGACCAGCAGGGCAACATCCCCAAGGGCGGCACCATGCGTCTGGGCAAGTACCCCTGCACCGTCAAGCCCGGCACCAAGATGGCCGAGTGCTACGGCGAGGCTGAGATCTGGGAGCGTCACCGCCACCGCTACGAGTTCAACAACGAGTTCCGTCAGGAAATGGAGGATGCCGGGCTGGTCATTTCCGGCACCAGCCCTGACGGCCGTCTGGTGGAGACCGTGGAGCTGCCCGGCCGTGACTTCCATCTGGGCGCACAGTTCCACCCCGAGTTCAAGAGCCGTCCCAACCGCGCTCATCCCCTGTTCAAGGGCTTTATCGCCGCCGCACTCAAATTCCGCATCCATGCACAGCGCGGCATGATGCACGTCTGACTTTCTCAGGCGTTTCGTTCCAGTTTTCCTCGCAGGAAAGGCCTATAAGATCGCAACAAAAAAGCAGCTGCACTCCGTGTTTTTACGGAATGCAGCTGCTTTTGCTTGTATTACTTACTTTTTAGCGGCAGCGGCCTTTTTGCGAGCGGCGCGGCTGGTCTTTTTGGCGGTGGGCTTCTTTGCGGGAGCCTTGGCAGCGGGAGCGGCGGCCTTGACAGGCTCCGCCTTCACCTCTTCGGCCTTAACAGGCTCAGCGGGCTTTTCCTCAGCCTTTGCAGGCTCCTCCACGGGCTTTTCCTCCACAACGGGCTCTTCCTTAACCTCCGGCTTTGCCTCCTCTGCAGGAGCGCTCTCGACCACAGGTGCAGCCTCTACAACGGGCTCCTCTGCCTTCTTGGCAGGGGCACGCTTTGCACGGTCCTTCACCTCGGAAATGGTCCACAGCTGGTCATCGCCTGCGGCCTCCTGCCAGATCTGCAGGATGGCACCATCGTTGGCACCCATGCCCACGGTATCGATGCACTTGCCGCTGGCCCAGGAAGAGCGCAGACGGACGGTTCCGGCGGGGGTGGGCTCCACGGCCCACATCTGAGAGGTGCCGCCCACATCCTCCCACAGGTGCAGCCAGGTGCCATTGGCGGTGCCGGTCATCATCAGATCGATCAGCTTGCCGGATGCGCGGTTGCGGATGCGGTACACGCCGTCACCCTCGCGCACAAAGGCCCACTCCTGCTCGGGCTTGTGCTCGTACTTGCCCAGGCGGATATCGCCGCCGTTGGTGGCCTTCTCCACGGCCTGAATGACACTGCCGCCCTTGGCAGCAATGGTATAGAAGCGATCTGCCTCGATCACAGTCTGCGCTACAGTTTTCATGTAAATCCCTCCAAGTTTGTTTCTTTTGAGCCAATCATTTTCGTTTTACAGGTAAATTATACCACCTGCTGTTATTTTTTACAAGGATTTCGCCATTTCTTTAGCACTATTCACAAAAGGACCCCGCTTTTCAGCCCGTTTTGCACCGTTTGCGAAAACTTTTCGCCCCGTTTCGCCCCATAAAGCAGCAGCACCCCGCCATTTCTGGTGAGGTGCTGCTGTCGTTTTGGAAAATATCTAAAGGGTTCTGGCAGAGCTCCCTTACTGCTTTGCCTGACTGGGATGGGGCTGCACAGGCATTTTGGTGAACAGCGCTTTCAGGGCCAGCGGAGTGGCCACACTGGACACGACGATGAGCAGAATGACGGCGGTGAAGTAGACGGAATCCACCACGCCGATGTCCAAGCCCTTCTGGGCCACGATCAGGGCCACCTCGCCGCGGGTCATCATGCCAACACCCACCTTGAGGGAATCACCCCAGTTGAACCTGCAGACCTTGGCCGCCAGCCCGCAGCCGATGATCTTGGTGATCAGGGCCACCACCACGAAGCACACGCTGAACAGCAGGATCTCCGGGGTCAGGCCGCTGATATCTGTCTTCAGGCCGATGCTGGCGAAGAAGATGGGAGCAAACAGCACATAGTTGCTGATGTCCACCCGGCGCTCCACATAGGGGGCATCCTCCAGAGTGCACAGGACGATGCCCGCGATGTAGGCACCGGTGATGTCTGCAATGCCGAAGTAGGCCTCGGCAATGTAGGCCATGGCAAAGCAGAACGCCATACTGACGATGGTGATGCGCTGGGTGTGGGGGTTGCGCTTGTCCAGCCACTTCATGGCGAAATGGGCAATGATGCCCACGCCGATGGCGGTGGCGAAGAACAGCACGGTGTTCATCAGCACCTTACCCAGCCCTGTACCGGTGCCGGAGCTTGCTCCCAGCACGCAGGTCAGCACCACGATGCCGATGACATCATCAATAACGGCGGCACTGACGATGGTGGTGCCAAGGAAGCTCTTCAGGTGGCCCAGCTCCTGCAAGGTAGCCACGGTGATGGACACGCTGGTGGCGGTCATAATGGTACCGATGAAGAGGGCGCGGTAGAACTCCTGGCTGCCCAACGCCGAGAAGCCGTAGAATAGACTATAAAGGAGCGTGCCCCCTGCCAGCGGCACCGCCACGCCCACACAGGCGATCAGGGTGGCGATGGGGCCTGCCTTGATCAGCTCTTTCAGGTTGGTGCCAAGGCCCGTGGAGAACATCAGCAGCACCACGCCGATCTCTGCGAAGATCGAGATGGTATCGCTGATATGCACAAGGTTCAGCAGACAGGGCCCAATGATCAGGCCCGCGATGATCTCGCCCACCACCTGCGGCGCTTTGAACTTGCGGGACACCAGCCCGAAGAACTTGGCACTGAGGATGATGATAGCAAGGTTCCGAAAAACAGAATACATAAATTTACCTTCCTCCGTTTTATTTCATTGAATAGGGCTGTCGGCCGCGCCCGACCCCCTATTTTTTTATTATATCGCCGCTCAGAACCAAAATCAAAATACTTTTCAATCTTTCTCGTTAAAAAAACAGACAAAGTTCACCAAAGCTTCAGCACAAATTTTTGTGCGGATTTTTGGCCCACAGGGCTTGACAAAGCAGCAGGGACTTGCTATAATAAATTGCTGTCTGAACAGACACGCCGCACACGGCAGGCGATGCCGCATGTCGTGTGTACCCTTGGCCTCATAACCTTGAGGCCCTTAAGTCCAAAAGGAGGTGCTACAAAATGGCAAAGTACGAAACCATGCTGATTACCAGCGCCGCTCTCGACGAGGAGGCTACCGCCGCTCTGGTTGGTAAGTTCAAGACCCTGATCGAGAACAACGGTACGATCGATTCCATCGACGAGTGGGGCAAGCGCCGTCTGGCCTACCCCATCAACGACGAGGAGGAAGGCGTTTACACTGTGATCAACTTCACCAGCGAGCCCAGCTTCCCCGCTGAGCTGGACCGTGTGTACAAGATCACTGAAGGTGTTATGCGCAGCCTGATCGTTGCCCACGAGGAGTAATCTTTTCGTGACAGAAAGGGAGACCGTAAAATGTTGAATGTTGTTGCTATCATGGGCCGTCTTGTGGCGGATCCTGAACTCCGCACCACGCCCCAGGGCACCAATGTGTGCAGCTTCCGCATTGCCTGCGACCGCAATTTTGTGCGTCAGGGTGAGCAGCGTCAGGCTGACTTCATTGATATCGTTGCCTGGCGTTCTCAGGCCGAGTTTGTTTCTAAGTATTTCCAGAAAGGCAGTCTGATCGCCATCGAAGGCTCTCTTCAGACCCGCCAGTATCAGGATAAGAACGGCAACAATCGCACGGCTGTGGAAGTCGTAGCCAACAACATCAGCTTTGCAGGCCCCAAGAGCAGCAATCAGGGCGGTGGAGCAAATTATCAGAATTCTGCTCCCGCCTACCAGAACGCAGCCCCTGCCCGTCCGGCTGCTGTGGAGGCAGCTCCCAGTTATTCCGCCGGCAGTGCAGATGATTTTGCTGTCATTGATGACAGTGATGACCTGCCGTTCTGATTCCGTAACGGTCTGACCGTTCAATTCTTATAGGAGGTAATAAGCAATGGCTTTTGAAAGAACCGAAGGCTCTCGCCCCGCACGCCCCATGCGTCGCGGCCGCAAGAAGGTTTGCAGCTTCTGTGTCGATCGCATCGACACCATCGATTACAAGGACGTGCCTCGTCTGCGTAAGTACGTCTCTGAGCGTGCTAAGATCATTCCCCGCCGTGTGACCGGCACCTGCGCTTATCATCAGCGCGCACTGACCACCGCCATCAAGCGTGCTCGTCACGTTGCTCTGATGCCCTACGTCAGCGACTAATCAGAACTTTATCAACCCATTCAAAATAATCAGCAATCAGCAAAGCGCTTTCACCGATGACAAGGTGAAAGCGCTTTTTTGTTGTATCTTTCGTTTGTGCAGTGCTCCCGGCACTCAGTAGTCTGCCTGTTTCTTTTTACTGCATTCTGGGAACATCTTATGGAACCGTTCCCGCAATTTCCGGGCAGATCACCCTCGTCCATAAAATTGCATCACCCGGTCAAAAAGTTACAAACCGGTACGGTTTTCCCGGCATTTCCTGAAATGTTACCGGGAATTTCCGAAATCAGCCGGTGTTTTGATGTGTTGGCAAATCAAACTGCACAACGTCAAACCGATTCTTTGTACACATTTCACGAAATCGCTCCAATACGATTGATTTTTTACACAAATTGTGCCATACTATAGCCACTGGAAACGTTCCCGACACCGTTCCCGATAATCCAACCGAAAGCGAGGGCACGCGATATGACGATCAAGGACATTGCCCGCATCAGCGGCTGTTCTGTCAGCACCATTTCGCGCGTCATCAATGACCGGCCGGATGTCCGGCCCGAGACCAAGGAGCATGTGCTCAAGGTCATGCGGGAGGCAGGCTTCACCCCCAACACCAACGCGCGGCAGCTGAAGATCCAGCAATCCCGCAGTCTGGTGTTCGTGGTCAAGGGGACCCGGAACATCTTCTTCTCCGACTTCCTCGTTCAGTTGCAGCGGGCCGCTACCCTGTATGGGTACAACGGCATCGTCTCCTACCTGGACGAGAACGCCAACGAGATCGATGCTGCCGAGAAGATCCTGCGGGAGATCAAGCCCAAGGGCATGATCTTTCTGGGCGGCAGTGTCACGAACTTCCAGAACGGCTTTGCAAACATCTCCGTTCCCTCCGTGCTGGCCACACTGGTCTCCAATGAGTTGGACTTCCCCAACCTCTCGATGGTGGGTGTGGATGACCGGGCCGCAGCAAAAGCGGCAGTCTCCCATCTCATCGCACAGGGGCACCGCAAGATTGCGGTGCTGGGCGGCCCGGCCACCAGCTTTCCCAGCCGGATGCGCCGTTTGGGTGCGCAGGATGCCATGGAGGACGCAGGGCTTGTCCTTGACGATAAACTCTATGGCCTGTGCAACTACGATTTCGAGTCCGCCTACCACGCCATGAACAGTCTGCTGGCCCGCCGGGCCGAGTTCACTGCCCTGTTTGCCATGAGCGATGTGATCGCCTTTGGTGCCATCCGGGCGCTGGTGAGCGCAGGTATGCGGGTGCCGGAGGATGTCTCAGTGATCGGTTTTGATGGCATCACGATGTCCCGCTACTGCGTGCCGGTGATGACCACCATCGTCCAGCCCAGTGAACAGATCGCACTGCAGAGCATCGAGCTGTTGGTGCGGCAGATCGAACACGGAGCCCCGGCCCAGACCGTCACGCTCCAGCCGGAATTGCAGCAGGGCGAAAGCGTTTGCCCCTGCCGCCGGAACGATTCAGTCTAACTTCCGTCCTCATGCTGTGGACGGTGGCAGATATTAACCAAAAGAAGAAGGAGTACTACTATGAAAAAGATGATCTCTCGTCGTAATTTCCTGAAAGTGGCCGGTGCATCCGCCGCTGCTCTGGGTCTGGCTGCCTGTGGCGGTTCTTCCAGCTCCACCGCTTCCTCCACTGCCAGCTCTGCTGCCGGTTCTTCGACCGCTGCAAAGGCTGACGGCAAGGTCTACTACCTGAACTTCAAGCCGGAGCAGGATCAGGATTGGCAGGATCTGGCCGCTGAGTACACCAAGGAGACCGGCGTGCCTGTGACCGTTGTCACCGCCGCTTCCGGCCAGTATGAGACCACTCTGATGAGCGAGATGGAAAAGAGCGAGGCTCCCACCCTGTTCCAGGTCAACGGCCCTGTGGGTCTGGCCAACTGGAAGGATTACTGCTACGACCTGTCCGGCAGCAAGCTGTACGGCGAGCTGACCAGCGACTCCTTCGCCCTGAAGGACGGCGACGCTGTCACCAGCATTGCATACGTCATTGAGACCTACGGCATCATCTACAACAAGGAGCTGCTGAGCGCCGCTGGTTACACCCAGGACGATATCAAGGGCTTTGACGATCTGAAGAAGGTCGCTGACGATATCCAGGCACGCAAGGCCGAGCTGGGCGTGGACGGTGCTTTCACCTCCGCTGGCATGGACGGTTCTTCTGACTGGCGCTTCAAGACCCATCTGGCAAACCTGCCCATCTACTACGAGTACAAGGCAGACGGCATCGGCTCCACCGACGCCATCAAGGGCACCTATCTGGACAACTACAAGCAGATTTGGGATCTGTACATCACCGATTCCACCTGCGATCCTACCCTGCTGGCTTCCAAGACCGGCAACGACGCTGTGGCCGAGTTCGTGGGCAAGAAGGCTGTCTTCTATCAGAACGGCACCTGGGCTTACAATGACGTGAAGGATCTGGGCGACGACAACCTGGGTATGCTGCCCATCTACATCGGCGTGGATGGCGAGGAGAATCAGGGTCTGTGCACCGGTTCCGAGAACTTCTGGTGCGTGAACAACGCTTCTTCTGATGCCGACATTCAGGCTACTCTGGACTTCCTGTACTGGTGTGTCACCTCCGAGACCGGCACCAGCGCAATGGCTGACAAGATGGGCTTCGTCATCCCCTTCAAGAAGGCTAAGGACTCCACCAACCCCCTGATCACCATTGCAAACGACTACGTTGCAGCTGGCAAGACCAGTGTTGACTGGTGCTTCTCCACCATGCCTTCCGAGGAGTGGAAGAACGGCGTTGGTTCCGCTCTGACCGCTTACGCAGCAGGCACCGGCGACTGGAACGGCGTTGTGACCGCTTTCGTCGATGGCTGGGCTAAGGAGTACAAGCTGGCAAACGGCTAAGCATTCTCGGTTTTCTCTTTCCCCTTTTATTTGTGTAAACCGTAATGGGAGGCGGGCGAGCTGTTCGCCCGCCTCCTTTTGTTTTGGAGGTATATCATGCAAAAGGCCATCAGCAAATATTGGCCGGTGTTCGTGCTTCCTACGCTGATCGCGTTCATCATCGGCTTTATCTGGCCCTTTATCTGGGGCATCTTCCTTTCCTTCCAGCGCTTCACCACGGTGAGCAAGACCACCTTTGTGGGCATCCAGAACTATATTTCCGTGTTCCAGGATTCCACCTTCCTGCATGCGTTCGGCTTTACGGCAGCGTTTACCGTGATCTCCACTGTGCTTATCAATGTCTGTGCCTTTGCCATTGCAATCGTGCTGACCCGCGGCATCAAGGGTACCAACATTTTCCGTACCGTCTACTTTATGCCCAACCTGATCGGCGGCATCCTGCTGGGCTACATCTGGCAGATCCTGCTCAACGGCGTGCTGGCAAACCTGCAGAAGCCCCTGCTGGCGCTGGATGCCAAGGCCGGTTTTGTCGGTCTGGTCATTCTGATGTGCTGGCAGCAGATCGGTTATATGATGATCATCTACGTGGCCGGTCTGCAGAGCGTGCCCGGCGACCTGATCGAAGCTGCTAAGATCGACGGTGCATCTGACCGCGAGATCCTGTTCAAGATCAAGCTGCCCATGGTCATGCCCAGCATCACCATCTGCACCTTCCTGACCCTGACCAACAGCTTCAAGCTGTTCGACCAGAACGTTGCTCTGACCGCAGGCGAACCTGCCAACGCCAGTGAAATGCTGGCCTTGAACATCTACAACACCTTCTATGGCCGCTCCGGTGCTCAGTGGAAAGGCATCGGCCAGGCAAAGGCTGTGGTATTCTTCCTGATCGTTGTGGTCATCTCTCTGGCGCAGCTCCACTTCACCCGTTCTAAGGAGGTCCAGCAGTAATGATTAAACAGAAAAAGTTGTGGGATAACACTCTCACCGTCATCATGGCCCTGCTTTGCCTGCTGTGGATCTACCCCATCGTCCTGATCCTGCTGAACAGCCTGAAAAAAGAGGGCACCTTTACCACCTCTACCGTGTTCCAGCTGCCCACCAGTGAGACCTTTGCTGGCCTTTCCAACTACGTCTACGGCGTGATCAAAATGGGCTTCCTTTCCAGTTTGGGCTACAGCCTCGTCATCACCGTTTCCAGCGTGGCCCTCATCCTGCTGTGCTGCTCCATGACAGGCTGGTACCTGACCCGCGTGAACAACAAGCTCAGCAAGTTTATGAACCTGCTCATCGTGTTCTCGATGGTCGTCCCCTTCCAGATGGTCATGTTCACTCTGTCCAAGACCGCAGATACCCTCAAGCTGAACACCCCTTGGAACATCTGCATCATCTACCTGGGCTTTGGCGCCGGTCTGGCCGTGTTCATGTTCACCGGCTTTATGAAGAGCGTTCCCATGGAGATTGAGGAAGCGGCCATGATCGACGGCTGCAACCCCATCCAGATCTTCTTCAAGGTCGTGTTCCCCATCCTGAAGCCTACCATGATCTCCACCGCCATTCTGGAAACCATGTGGGTCTGGAACGACTACCTGCTGCCTACTCTGGTGCTGGATATCAAGAAGTACCGCACCATCCCCATGGCGATCCAGTACTTCCGCGGCGGCTATGGCCGTGTGGAGCTGGCTCCCATGATGGCCTGCATCATCATCGCCATTATCCCCATCATCATCCTGTACATGACCTGCCAGAAATACATCATTGAGGGTGTTGTTGCAGGCGCTGTCAAGGGCTAAGGAGGAGTTCACCATGCGAGCATGCGGCATTCTGATGCCCGTTTTTAGTCTGCCGGGGCCCTTTGGCATCGGCACGCTGGGGGAAGAAGCCTTTGCGTTCGTGGATTTTCTGGCCCGTGCAAAGCAGACCTATTGGCAGATCCTGCCCATTGGCCCCACCGGCTACGGTGACAGCCCCTACCAGAGCTTTTCCGCCTTTGCCGGAAATCCCTACTTTATCGATTTCCGTGTCCTGCACGAGCAGGGCTATCTGACCGCCGATGAGATTCCCGCTGAGGTTCCGGTTGGACCGGTGGACTACGGCGTGCTCTACCAGCAGCGCCCGGTGGTGCTGCAAAAAGCCGCTGACCGCCTGCTGGCAGCAGCCAGCGTGGAGTACAAAGACTTCTGCACGGCACAGAGCTTCTGGCTGGACGATTACGCCCTGTTCATGGCCATCAAGGCCGAACAGGGACAGGCAGGCCTGTGTGACTGGCCGGATGACCTGCGCACCCGCCAGCCTGCTGCCGTAGCCGCTGCCAGGGAGCGTCTGGCCGGGCAGGTGGATTATTTCAAGGCGGTGCAGTTCTTCTTCTACACCCAGTGGAACGCCCTGAAAGCCTATGCCAACGGCAAGGGAATCCAGCTGGTGGGAGATATCCCCATCTACGTCAGCCCGGATTCCAGCGATCTGTGGACACGGCCGGAGCTCTTCCAGACCGACGGCCAGACCCACCTGACGCAGGTGGCAGGCTGCCCCCCGGATGCCTTTGCGGCAGACGGTCAGCTCTGGGGCAATCCGCTCTACGACTGGCCCCGCCACAAGGCCGAGGATTTCGCCTGGTGGAAGCGCCGGATGCGGCACGCTACTTCCATTTATGATGTCGTGCGCATCGACCACTTCCGTGGTTTTGAGAGCTACTACGCCATCCCTGCCGGAAACAAGACAGCGGCGGGTGGCCACTGGGAAAAGGGGCCGGATCGCGCCTTCATCAATGCCATCCACGAGACCCTGGGTCAGGGCGGCATCATTGCAGAGGATCTGGGATACCTGACCCCTGAGGTCAAGACCATGCTGGCTGCCAGCGGCTATCCGGGCATGAAAATCATGCAGTTTGCCTTTGACAGCCGGGAACCGGGCAACTATCTTCCCTACACCTACCCTCACAACAGCGTGGTCTACACCGGCACCCATGACAATGTGACCACCGAAGGCTGGCGGCAGTCTGCCAGTCCCGAGGATGTCCACTATGCCTGCCGTTACCTGCGCTGCCTGCCCGAGGATCTGACAGAGGCTATGATCTGCGCCTGCCTTGCCAGTGTTTCGGATATGGCCATCATCCCCATGGCCGACTGGCTGCATCTGGGCGCGGAGGCCCGCATCAACACCCCCAGCACCCAGGGAGCCAACTGGCAGTGGCGGCTGGATACCCCGCTTACCAGTCTGCTGGCCGAGCACATTGCCGATCTGACAGCACTGTATGACCGGGTCCCGGCTGCGGCAGACTGCTAAAACGTTTCCTTCTTCTTTTCTCCCCATACAAAGACGGCAGGCCCTGGCCCCTCCTTTCCGGAGGAACTGGTGCCCGCCGTCTCTTTTTGCATTATTTTCAATTTTCACACAACATTTTTTCGCCGCATCCCGCACAGGACGTTCCACATATTTCCGCGCAGAGCCGTTTCTTTTTTACAAAACAGCCACAGTATCTTCACAATTCTTTCGCATTTTGGGTTTCATCGCTCTCTTGTTGTTTTTGGGCAATTATGCTATAATCCAATTAGCTTCACGTCCGCCTTTGCGCGGATTTTACGAACGAAAGGAGTTTTCCACCATGGAATTTACCTATCAGAGCACGATGCAGCTGCCCGCATCCTATGCGGTTCTCTCCGAAGATGAAATGGTCTACACCGTTGGCGGCGCTTTTGAGCTGAATATCAACGCGCAGGATGTCCTGAATTTCACCGTCAATGTCGGTGTCAACCTGGTCCGTATGCTGGGTCAGGCTGCCATCAGCAACACCATTGCCGGTATCATTGACATGCGAAACGATGGTCTGACCACGATGGGTGCCATTGAGCATTATTGGGGCCGCCAGACTCCCGTGGGCAAGACCATGACTGTGGTTGCTGCCGGTTTTGCAGGCGTTTATGTCTACTACTGGGCTAGGTCTGCCATTGAGAGCTTCCTGTCCATCTACAACGATATGCGGAACATCTACAACGAGAGCGAAGCCAAAAATCAGGCACAGGCCGCAGGTACAGCAGCTCTGGCCGCCTGAGTAAATCTTTGAAAGGAACCTTTTATGGAAAACTTGCGTATGCCTGCATCTTATGCAACGCTTCCGGAAGAAGAGCTGCCGGAGATCTTTGGCGGCGGAGAACTGGGAGATGCATTGGACAGCTTTACGGATAACCTCCACCTGGACGATTTCTTCTTTCAGGGGGGTATCCTCTCCATCTCCATCTCGTTTGTACCTCTGCTCCTGTTCAATGTTGTTGCTTCCGGCTACCGGTTTGTAGAGAACATTTACAAGAACCTGTCCAACTGGTTCGGTTATCACGATGATACCTTCTCTGCCGTTTCTAATTTCACGGATGAAATGCGCCAGAAACAGCAGCAGCGCGGTATCTGAGCCGTTTTCCCAGAGACAAATTGTCAAGGACTTTTTAATCAAATTCACAGAAAACTCACAAAAGGTGCCAGAAGCACTGTATGGCTCCTGACACCTCATTTAACAGATTACATTTTTCCGTTCAGCAGGTCTTTGCAGAGATACGCATAGTCTGGCAGCTGGTTGATATATGGCTCCCAGAGCCGCTTGATTTCGGCTAACTCCAGCGGGTCGGCTGCTTCCAGTGCATGATCGTTGCCAGTCATATATAAAACATCCGTAGCAACATCATCCAAACACTTGCCGCAGAGATCGGCGGCAGATTCTATCCTGATACCGGTATCCACATAGACTGGATTTACGCCAATCGTCAGCCAGACATAGCCCACCTTGTCCGACCAGAGCAATTCAAAATCAGGGCTTTGCCGCAGATGTTCCGCAAAGACTTCCTTTACTCGCTCAATTTCATGTTTCTCTTTTTCTGTGTAAAGCATTTTCATGTCCTCCTTGACAAAAATTTTGGTGCGTACCATCATCAGTTTAGCACAAGGCGGCTTAGTTTATCAGTCTGTCACATCTGCTGAATTTCATTTTTGAGCATACGCTTGATTTTATCGCTCATGGTTTCTGTGCTGGTATTGCTGAAATGGACATGAACCTTGTAGGTCGTCTTGCCGATTTTCTTTACCATCGCTGGCGTGTTTTCCGGCGCTCTGGCCGCAGCAGCGGCGTCTGCCATCTGCATAGTACGGGGTTCTTTGTTCATAGCGCTCCTTTCTCCGAACGGGTCTGTGCCGCCCGGTAAAAAATCAATCGTGCTTACTGTTTACAATGTCTTTTGCTGCCTGTCGGGTGACACCGGCATTTTCTTCCCGGAAATTCTTCCCGTCAAAGAGGATCGGCGCACACCGTTCCAAAATACGGTCATAGATACGGGCGTGGGCCAGATCAGGCGGATTTTTCAGCTCGGACAGTTTCAAGTTTGTTGTGATAATCATGGGTCTTCGGCTGCGATAGCGGCTGTCGATGACGAAAAACATCTGCTCCATAGCATATTCGGTACTGCGCTCTACACCCAGATCGTCAATGATAAGCAGGTCATATTCGTCAAAGCTGGCAATAAACTCTGACCTGTCCTCAGAGAACATCCCTGTCAGGCGGTTCAGAATGGTGGGGAAGTTCGTCATCAGCACCGGCACATCCTGGTCAAGTAGAGCGTTGGCAATACATCCGGCGAAAAAAGACTTGCCGGTTCCCACATCTCCAAACAGTAAAAGCCCGATATTGCTCTTATATGCCTCTTTCCAGTTCTCCACATAGGCATGAGCCTTGTCCATCAATGGGTTTTGCCTGTTATCATTGGAAAATGTGTAGTCGTACAGATAACGGTCTTGCAGGCCCTGTGCCTTTCGGCGTTTGATACGCTCCATGCGGCGCTGCCGTTCTTCAGCAGCCTTGCGCTGCTCCTCAGCCTCCCGCTGGCACTGGCAGATGCAGTGCGGCATAAAGTAGCCGGATTTCCCGAAGCATGGCACAACGGTCTGCCTCTGGCCGCCGCATTTCTTACAGTGAATGAGCCCGTCTGACGGGTCTATATACTCGTCCTCAGCCAATTCCACACCGGCAGCTGCCTTGTCGATGAATGCCCGGATTTCTGCGGTAATCTCAATCATACAGTTTCATCCTCCTTTACGCTGTAATCCCGGTTGCGTGAGGGTGTGACCGTTTTTTTAGCGTCCTCACCGGCCCAACGCCGGATGGTCGCTGCATGGCTCTGATAACGCTTGCCAGTAGAAGCCATGTACTCGGACAGCTTTTCGATGTACTGTTCCCATACAGCAGGAAAGCTGACCTGCAAGTCTGCCAGTTCTTCATCCGTCAGGAAAACATTCTGGTAACGGCCATAGGTGTGGGAAGGGTGCCCCGTTTCAGGGCGTACCTTCTCTATCTCTCTCTTTATCTCTATCTCTTTCTCTAACTCTATCTCTATCTCTGGTGGACGAATGTCGGACAAATGTCCGCCACTTGTCCGGAGCGCAGAAAGAGCCTTATTTTGAAGCCTTGCAGCCCGCTTTCGCTCGGCCTCGGTAGAGGACTGGCCTATTAAAAGTTCGATGTTGCTCATGTAGAATGTGCCGCTGTCCAGCACTTCCACAAGACCCAGCTTCAAAAAGATCTGCAAGGCTCTCTCCACAGTGCCGATCTGCTGGCGGGTAATGGTAGCGATCATCTGCGCTGTGTAAGGGATGTCCTCGTCAAGCTGGAGCCGCCCGCCATGTTTCAGCGATTTCAGGTACAGCTTGAGCAGAATGTTGGAATACAGCACACCGTCCTGCATACTTTCCAGCAGCACGATGGAATCATCATCAAAATAGTTTTCTTTGAGTTTCAGGTAATAATATTTTCGATTGTCTGACATAGGGTTCCTCCTTAGGGGTTCTTTTGGGATTCTGTACGCATTTTAAGGCTATTTTAGGGGTCAGAGGATAAATCTATCAGACTGCCTTTGACACCCTCAAAAAAAGCCTTGATTTACAAGGGTTTTTCAGCCCCTAAAGCGTGACATTTCTCCCGTTGTTTCCGCTTGCGCTTTGCGGCGTTAATCCGCTTCATGCGTGCGGCACATTCCGGGCAGTATTTAGCCCGGTTAGAACCGGGGGTAAACAGCGCCCCGCATACGGCGCATTTCTTAGCATTCAGCCGGTGGAACAGCGCCGTTTCCAGTTCCTTATCCTGCGGCAATACCGCCGCCCGAAACCACCTGCACAACAGGGAGTAGGAAATGGACTGGACACAGATACATTCCTCCCCATCGTCCAGGGCGATACAGTTTCCGGCAATGTAGTTGCAGCACTCATGCACCAGTTTCCGCGCTCTGCGGTACTGGCGGTAATCCATGACAGGGATAGGTTCAGTCTTGTTGTTCTTCATAAATGATTTCTTTCATAAAGCAGGTAACCTCCTTGAATGAATTTATTGTTAAATATTCGTGCAAAGTATTGTTTTCTTCGTGCAAATGGCATATACTATAATTGCCAGCAGAAAGGGGTTGATCGTATGGCTGGAAATACCACAAACATCAGTATCCGCATGGACGCAGATTTGAAAGCGCAGGCGGACGCACTGTTTACGGAACTTGGCATGAACCTGACTACGGCGTTTAACATCTTTGTGCGCCAGTCGCTTCGTGAAGGCGGCATTCCCTTTGAAGTAAGGCTGGAACAGCCGAACAAAGAAACGGTTGCTGCCATGCTGGAAGCGGAAAGGATTGCAAAAGACCCGTCTGTAAAGGGCTACAATGACCTTGACGAGTTATTTGCTGACCTGAAAAGATGAAAGAAACCAAATATACCGTCAAGTACACGACCAGTTTCAAAAAGGACTACAAACGAGCCATCAAGCGTGGCTTGAAGATTGAGCTGCTGGAGCAGGTCGTAGCATTGCTGGCAATGGGCGAACCGCTGCCGGATAAGAACCGTGACCATGACCTGTCCGGCGATTGGGCAGGTCATCGGGAATGTCATATTCTCCCGGACTGGCTGCTTGTCTATCGCATAGAGGATGATGTTCTGGTGCTGACGCTGGCCCGCACCGGCACACACAGCGACTTGTTCGGCAAATAAACAGTCTGCCGCCGTATGGGGAAACCTGTACGACGGTTTTTCTGTATGCAAAAGTATGTCGTGAAACGCGACGCACTTGACAGGGGTACGCCAAAACGCGGTAGCCTTTACCGCTCCGGCCCACGGTCGTGAGACTTGTCCCTTTCCTGTCGGGACAGCTGCTCGGCGGTTTTGCGGAGCCGTTCCACTGCTTTCAACTCCTCCCGCATGGATTTCATGGCAAGCGTGTCCGTCTGCTTTCCGGCGGCCAGCTGGTCGATTTCCCGCTGCCATGCCTTCGGGGTGATCCCCTCGCCGCTGTCTTTCAGTTCTTTCAGATACCGGGCTGCTGCATCATACAGGATCAGTTCCCGGCTGTGGCGCTGCTCAAACTGTTCCCGTTTTTCCGGTTTTACTTTGGCAAGCTGCTTGTGGATGGACTTGTACTGGTTGTACTGTTCCCACATCTCCCCGCGTTCGGTAAGAATGGCGATCCGGCGCTCAGCCTTGACGATCTTTCCCCGCAGGTCATAGTAACAGCTGTTCATATCAGCGATTTTTTCATGAAGCTGCTGCATAGACTGGATGCCGTTTACCTGCAAAAAGCTGAATAGTGCAGCGCTTTCCTGCAAAGCCCGGATTTTGCCGGTGCGGGTGCGGGGAGCGTTCAACTGCTGTTGGGCTTCCCACAAGGCGGTCAAGCTGCTTTGCTGCGTTTGTGGTTTTTCCGCTTCCGCTTTCGACCAGCGATAAAGACGGGTAATGCGAGCTTTGATTTCTTTCAGCAGCTTGTTGTCGGCGACGATCTGTCGGTTTACTTCCCCCTTGTCGGTGCGGATACCGCGCTTTTCCATTTGGCTGGCAGCTGGCCCCAGATGGACAGAGGGAATTTTATCAATGCCCTGCCGCTTGTAGCTGCGGTGGTCAATACGCTCCGGTCTACCGGCAGATTCCAGTGCCCGGTTGGTGTAGGCTGCCCACGCTGCCCGCCAAATCTCCACATTTCCTTTATCGTTCCAGTCGGTCGTATCCTCCCGATGATTTTTCCAGCCGCCTTTCCCATCCGGGATACGCTGTCCATTCTCGTCCAGATCGTATGCCTTGCGGCACTTTGCGCCCCACTGTCCATTTTCTTTCAACGGCCGGAGCGTCAGCATGATATGGACATGAGGGTTGCCGGTTCCCTTGTCATGGATAGCAAAGTCGGCGCACATTCCTTTGTCTACAAAGTTGTCCTTCACATAGGCACGCACAAGGGCAAGCTGTTGTTCGCCGGACAGTTCACGGGGTAAAGCTGCCTCAATCTCGCGGGCAAGCTGGCTGTCTCTTGCTTTCTCGATTTGCTCCACGCTGTTCCAGAGGATAGAACGGTCTGCAAATTCCGGCGGGGCGTGGGCAGGCAGCATGATCTCCGCATGGACAATGCCGCCTTTCCGGGTGTAGTCGTGGATCATTCCGTCCCATTCATTTGTCAGCTTGGTTCCACTGCGGTAAGCAGCTGCGGCAACGGCTGAACGGCCTGCGCTGCGCTTGATGATACTGACGGGGATATGACAGAAATCTATGGGGAACACCTCCTTTCAGTGAGGGGATAACAGGCTCTGTGGAGCCGGACAAACGCAAAGCGGGTGTTTGGCTGCGCAGAGCACACAAGGGGTTTGGGGAGCGTAGCTTCCCATCGCGGACGAAGTACGCAACGCCCCCGGCAGGGCGCACAGCACCGGCAACGGTGTATAAGTGCGCCCTTGTAAACAAGGGACTTATGGCATATCCCCGGATTTTGGCAGGTTTGCAGTCAATTCCGCAGCCCCCGGAAGATAGGACAGGGCAATCAGAAATGCTTTGACCTCTGCGCCGGAAAGGCTGGAAGCCAGCGGGAAAATCCCCTCCAAAATGGCTCCGCGCTCAATCAGGCGGCGGGTGCGAACCCTGCGTTCTTCGTTTCGTTGCTTGTTCTCCAAAATCTTCTTGCGGTTTTCAAGCTGCCGGATCTCCTTCAGGACTTCCTGCCGTTCTTCTTTTGGGGGTTGGGCTGTAATTTTTTCGTTCATGTCATGCACCTCTTTTCTTTGGAAACGCTTATAGATTGACCGTCCATTTCTGACGCGCAAAGTACCGGCGCAGCCTCCGCAGTGCAGCGTGGATGGATTTTCCCGCCTGTGATGGTGTGATACCCTCCATTGCGGCAATATCTTTCACTTTCATACCCAGCATATAGCGGGCGTGGACACGGCGAGCCTGCATAGGCGGCAGGGAAGAAATGGCTTCATACAATCGCCGTATCAGTTCTTCGTATTCGGCTAATTCTTCTTTTTCTATCAGATGATCCTCCGGCGATGGCTGCGCCCAGCCGATTGCAGCATTTTCGATTCCATCGTTACAATCGAGGGAGTAAAACGCCTTATACCGGAACATCTTGCGTTCTCTGGCGGCCTCGGCTCTCTTATCCAGAAGAAACGCTTCGACGATCTCATCGGACACCTCCACAAAAATGTCCTCTTTGCAAAATGGATAATATTGTTTGAGATTGATGGTCTGCATAGGCACGCCCTCACTCTGTTTGAAAAAGGTCATCATAGCAGCGGCGCATATTCCGCAGACCCCGACGGATGGAAACGCTGACCTTGCTGCTGTGGACGCCCTCTCTCCGGGAGATTTCCGGCTGCTTGATACCGGCAATGTAGTAGGCGTGAACACGGCGGGCCTGTGTCGGAGTGGCATGAGCCAGAGCCACCGGCAGAGCTGCTATCAGGTGCAGGCGGGTGGTCATTTCTTCTCGTTCCAGCAAAATATCTTCCGGCGATCTGCTGTGTTCCAGTGCGTAATTTTCCAGCCAGCTGTATGCCTCCAGAGAGTAGTAGGCGCGGTGGTAGACTTTCCGACGCTCATAGTTCTCCATCTCCCGCTGGGCCTGATACATCGCTGCCCATACCTCGTCCGTAACATCCACAAACTCGTCATGCCGGTAGTGGGGATACATCCACCGCAGATTGATTGTTTTCATAGGCTTACCTCCTGAAAATCGGAGAGGCGGGCAGCTCGTCCGCTGTCCGCCCCTCGCTGAGATAAGGGAAATGATCCCTTTCACTTGGTAGCCAGAAAACAGGTCATTCGTTAAGCCTGCTCTCAAAGAAATTTATAAATTTTTTTCTGACCGCCTCCACACTTTGATACACAGCCACTTTGGAGCAGCCGCACAGCACACCGATCTCTGCAAGGCTCAGCCCGTCAAGCGCATAGAGCAGGAACCGGCGGCGCTGGGCCTCGGTACAGGTGTCCAGAACTGCCATCAGCTCATGTAGCGTTTCCATGCGGCAAAGGTATTCTTCCGGCGTTTCGCCGTAGGCTCCTACACCCTCGGTGGTAATGATGTACTCGTCAAACTCCCGGCCATCCCAATGCCGCCGCTGTTCATGGAACAGGTTCTCCGTTTTGTGATCTGCCCGATCAAGAAATTCATAGACTTCCAGCGTGACCTCCACGGCCACAGCTTGTCCGTTATAATTGATGGTAACTTCCATCTGTCCTTCCTCCATTCAGACTTTTTTGGGAAAATCTGAATGGGGTGGTGGGGCGCGGCACCGGGGATAAAGTTCGGGCCATGCTGACCCGATGTTCCGGCTCCATAGGGACAAAAAAGCGCCCGGACGGCATAAAGCCATACGAGCGTCATGGAATATATTTTGCTGTTTAATTACATGGTATAGTGCATACTTCTGACCGCATTGCTCCGCTGCTGGGAACAGGCTTTTTTTAGCTGGTGCAGGTCATGGGTACTGTGAAAAAAGGCAAACATAGACACGGCGGCATCCTCCTATGTGCCGCCGTGGATTTACACGGTGTTAGGTCGTCGTTGGTTTAGGATAAACGAAAAGAAACGGCGGCTCTGAAATCAAAGCCACCGCTTCATAGGCGCGTGGAAATGTGTCTGCTTTACGACGGCTTTTTTTCTTTTGCCGTCGTCCGGCAGAATGTTACTCCATATTCAATTCAATGCTTCCAGTGAAATTTTCACATTCAATGCCGATATAGTTTCCACCTTCAGGGAGTGTAATTGTATCACTATATGATTAGCGCCTATTAGGAAAACACACTGTCAAAGGGGTTCGTAGCGGGGGTTAGCCCGCTACTGCGGTATCTTCCGTAGTGTTGATTTCAATGTACTCGGCAATCTTGCGGAGCTCGTCAGCAAATTTGAATTTCACGCTGATATTACCGTTTTCATAGACCTTGATATAGTCCACAAGCTCAACCAAGATTTCACGGTTGAGGGCTTCAATGTTCTGATACTTCATAAAGGCTACCAGTGCAGGATGCTCGTTGTCTACACCGTTTGCCAGTTCTGCGCGTTCAGCGTTCAGACGAGTGAGCACTGCGGAAATATCAGAAGTCTGCCGTTCATAGTCTGCCTTCATATCCCGGTATTCCTGCTGGGTGATTTCACCGTCTTTCCAGTCCTGATAAAGAGATTGCTTGTAGCGTGTTATTTTTGTCAGTTCTCGCTCTTTTGCAGCTATCAGATCGTCCAGTCGGTAAGACTGGCTTTTTTTGATTGGAGCGGAATTGATCTGCGTGACGATTTCCGAGTAGGAAACAGCCAAATGTACCTGATGCTGTACAGCGAACAGAACAGCAGCCTCCAGCCGTTCATGCTTGATTGAGTGCATGGTGCAGGCTGTCCGGGAACGGTTCTTGTAGGTTGAGCAAGAATAATATACATTGTTGTTCTTGCCAACGCATCGGGTAATGGCCCGCCCGCAATCGGCACATTTCAGAAAGCCGCTGAATAAATGTACCTCACGGCCTTTCGGGGAAGTACGGGTATCACGCTGTAAGAGAGCCTGTACCTTGTCGAAAGTTTCATAGTCGATAATGGCCTCATGCGTTCCAGCCACTTCCACCCATTCCTCGCGGGGAACAGCTTCAATCTGGTGTACCTTGTAGCTTTTCACCCGGCTTCGGCCTTGGGCTAAATCCCCGGTGTAGGTCGGATTGGTAAGAATGGAGTGGATCATGCGGACTCCCCACATAGGATCGTCATACCCTCTTGTCGAAACAGGCAAGCCCTTTTGTACCTTGTAAGCCGAGGGGCTCGGTACGCCGTGTTCGTTCAGGTACAGCGCGATAGCACGTTTTGATGACCCTTGAATAAGCATTGTGAAAATGAGTTTGACATTTTCAGCAGCATCGGGATCAACAATCAGCCTGTGCTTGTCCTTTGGGTGCTTTACATAGCCGTAAGGAGCAAATGCTCCGATATACTGGCCGTTGCGCCGTTTGTAATCAAATACCTGCCGGATCTTTTTGGAAGTCTGATAGCAGTAATTATCGTTCATCACGTTTGTAATGGGAACGATGATATTTGAAACGCTGTCGGGGTTCTTGTAGCTGTCCACATTCTCAGCAAGGCTGATAAAGCGAACACCCATTTGAACAAACAGGTTATCGATCAAACTTCCGGCATCGCTATAATTTCGTGCGAAGCGGGACAGGTCTTTTACTATAACGCAGTTGATTTTACCACTCACGACATCCGCCAAGAGCCGTTGAAAATCTTCACGGTTAGCGTCCGTTCCAGTATGTCCGTCATCTACATATTCCGTGATACTTTCAAACTCGTCAATGTTGCGTCGGTAAAAATCGTTCAGTAGGTCACGCTGGTTCTTTACGCTGTTGCTATCGTCTTTTCCTTTTTTCAAATCTTCCTTTGAAAGCCGGATATAGATGCCCAGCCGCCAGCGGCGGATTGTGTAAGAGGGAGAGAAACTCTGCTGATACCCTCTGTTTTTTGCTCGTGCCATTGTTCCTCCTTCCCTATCACATTACACTTATATTATAACTCTGTCCGGGGAGGACAACAAGGATGCCTCCGCTTCGGGACACTTTGTCTCGAAGAAGCAAAATGAGCTGTAACCGAAGTTACAGCCCGCTTCTTTGCCGCAGCAGGAAATCCGTCAGCTTATCTTGGAGAGATGGCCCGCTTTCAGCAAATTCAATTTTCACGCCAACACCACCGATGCAAAAGCAGTATGGATTTTTGACAGTCTGCAAAAATCGAGAGATGCGCTCCTTTCGGGAAAGCGCATTGTCAAAGGTCATACCGCTCACATCAGGCAGGGACTCGGCAGCCACCGCGCCAATGTCAACGCTTCTCATTTGTTCAAGTTCCTGTGTAGTTAATTTCACGGTAAACCTCCTTCGCAGATTGATAGAACGCCTCCCTCTGTTTGGTGGGGAAACGCAACAGACCAGCACCGCCGGGATGCTGGTCTGTTGCCTTACTCCACCTTGGGACACTTTGTCTCGAGGTTTATTATAGTTTTTGAATATTAGAGAGCGCCGCACATATTTACTTGGCCTGTCCAAAGACAATCGTTATTTTCTGTGCGGCGCTCTCAACGCAAGCAAAGCGACAAGCCCGGAGGAACAGGCAGCCAACCTGTTCAGCGCCGGATCATGGCCTTGGGATGGCCGGGCCCATTTACAGTGTTGGTGTTGTTCGCTCAATCTCTTTAGGGAAATGTCACCGCGCACCCACCGTCTGGCTCCCCGTACTTACTCAGGGTTGCCGTTATTCCCTTGCGTTAAGAAGAAAACCTCCTCTCATAAACCGAGACATTTTTTCATCAATTCCAAGTGGGTTAAGAAGAAAAAATCAAAAATTTTTTTTCATGCGTTCAAGGCCACGCTTGATCGACTGGCGAATAGACTCCTCATGTACGCCCTCGGCCTCGGCAATTTCCTTAATCGACTTGCCAAGAATGATATGTGCGTCAATTCTACGGCCTTGGATCTCCGGCAGAGAATTGAGAGCGTTCCACAGACGAAGAAAGGTTTCCATCCGTTCAAGGAGCTCCTGCGGGGTCGGCTCATGCAGGCAAGCGGAATACTCAATCCCGTCATCGCAGTCCAGAGAATACTGCGCCTTGTGCCGGGAGAGCCGCCGCTGGTAGGCCATTTCATAGCGGGCATCGGCCTTGAATACCTCGGCCACCTCGTCAGAAACTTCGATAAGCTGATCCTGCGTGTACCAATAATAAAAATCTTTCAAATTGATAGTAGTCATCGTAAAATCCTCCATTTCAGTTTGTTCGGGGTTGGTCGGAAACGAAATGGAGTAACGGCGGAGAACGGCACCGCACCTCGGGACACTTTGTCTCGAAGTCTGGAAAGCAAAATGCGCCTGCGCGACACAAGGCCGCACAAGCGCATGAAAATATATTATCGGTTATGTACTGTTTAATTTCACATTCAAAGCCGGACTGCTCCGATGGGGGAGCTACGCTTTTTTTAACTGGTGCAGGTCATGGATACTGCGAAATAAAAAGAAGGACACGGTAAATTAACCTCCAATCGGCTACCGTGTCCCTGCAAGTCGTCATAGGTTTGTGTAAACGCAAAGAAACGGCGGCTCTGAAAATCAAAGCCGCCATTTCATAGGCGCGTGAAAATGTGTCTGCTGTACGACGGCTTTTTTTCTTTTGCCGTCGTGCGGCAGCTATATTTTAGGTGATAATCAATTATCTATTCTCTTTATTGCGGTGCTGTATATTCTTTTTGTACGGCTGTGGGAAGCTCGTCATACTGAACTTCAACCCATTCCAGCACTCCACGAATGGGCATTACCGTCAGACGAATAAAGGCGTCCTCTTTCAATTCCCTCGATGTTCCAAAGGTAATGTCCTTTTCGTTTCCGTCCTCGTCATAACAACGCAGCGTGTAGGAGTAGTCCATGCTTCCCCCAAAGTTAATTACACCTCCGGCAGATCCCGTCTGCTCGATCTTGGTGTTGTCGATCTGTGAATAGTAATAGGTGCTGCCTGCACCTGAAAGCAGTAAAATACCAAAACAGATTGCCACGAAAGCACCGGCACCAATCCCAATCAATATTTTTTTCTTCATGTGTAAGTCCTCCTGTTTACCAGCCTTTTTTGAGGGCGGTTTTTTTCGGCTTTTTAACAACTTTTGCGGATGAAACATTTTTTGTTGTAACTACAATAGCCACAGAAATCAATAAGACGACTATCATACTTAGGCTGCATAAGCCTATATTCCAATGAACAGCCGCATCATGGCTTCGGTACTGGATCAGTCCCATACTCGCTGTAATCGGATAGAGATTTGCAAGGGACATATTTCCGGCTGCGAACATTCCCCCGTAGCCATAGACAAATGCAAGAATAACACCTATCATGTGCCCGTTAGGAATACGGGCGGTAAAGGCTATAATCGGAGTTACGGCTATATACAAAAATAAGGTATTAAGGGTGATCTGTATCAAAGCCTGTATTACGGCTGTTACCGAAAATCCCGGAAAGCCAACAAGTAATTCCGCAGCGACAGTAAAAAATGTACTTGCCATACCCAAAAATACGGACAGGAAACCGCAAACAATCAGTTTTCCGCCAATCAACGCAGGGTAGGAAACAGGTATTGTCATAATGCTTTTTAAGGTATCATCTGATTTTTCACGAGCAATGATATATCCTGCAATCAGAGTAATGCACATAGGAAAAATGGTTGTCGTATTATTTTGAATGACGCGTTCGACCAAATGAGGGAAAGTCCAAACTGTACCATCTAATGCAGTAGAAGCAAAAAGAGTAATTCCAACGGAAAGAAGCATTAGCAGAATACCAGCCCAAATGATATGATACCGCTTTAACTTCCATAATTCTGTTTTAATGATCCGATACATTTTATTCCCCCCTTTTCTTGTATAAGAAGTCGATCAATGAGATTGATGCAACAGCCATTATCCCAAGAATGATAACCGTCTGAAAGGTTGAGGGAATAATTGCTTCCAAGGCATTTACATTCAATGGAAACCCATGTTTCACCATATCTCCCGCACCCCAGAGCGTTGTAAGCGGGATAGGCATGAGCCAACATAACCATTTAGGCAATGTTCCGAACAATGTTTCGACGGTAAGGCTCACTACACTGTAAAACACACATAGCAGAATGGAGAAGATGTATGTTTTGCTGAAAAAGACCACAAGTACGATAATCGGCAAAGTTCCCGCTGTAATGAATATTCCAAGTTCAACTGCAACAAGTAGTTTATAGGTAAGACCATGCACTTCCATTGAGAAACTGCCGCAAACAATGGTAGCAAGCATGGAAGCAAGGCAAAAGATAACTCCAAAAATAAATAGCACAATGATCTTTGCCATAATCATCTGTGTACTTGTTACCGGGATTGTGCGTAAATTTTTGAAAGTGTCATTGTCCCGTTCCATAAAAAACAGCATTGCTGCAATGACACCGATGATACACGGCAAGAGAAAAATAACGCCATATCCCATAACCATATTGAACAATCCATCAAAAAGGACTGATTTATTTGGGTACTTCTCCAACATTCTCGGTGTTGCCATCAGAAAGGTAATGGGAATAGGAAATAAAAAAGCGGACAAAAACACAAGTGGGATGATTTTTTTTCTCTTCAATTTCGCGAACTCACATTGAACCAGTTTAAGCAATTCCCTCACCCCCTGTTACTCTCTTGAAATAATCCTCAAGACTTTCTTCACAGGTATGCGCCTCTGATACCTCCAATCCGTTTTCTACAAAGGCAGTTACAATTTTCCCCACAGGTAGATCAAGGTTGTGCAGGCGCAAATTGTGGTCGTCCTGTATGGAGAAATGGTTTTCATGGAAATTGCGCTCCAAAATTCTTGCCGCCTGTGCAGTATCAGAGAGCGTAAACCGGATATGCTTACTGCTTTTTTGCTCCAGCTCAGCAAGGCTTTCTTCTTCCAGCAATGCGCCGTGGTCGATAATTCCAATATCGTCAGCCAGCAAGGAAATCTCCGAAAGAATGTGACTGGAAATCAAAATGGTTTTTCCTCGCGCGTCACAAAGCTCACGAATAAAGGAACGTACTTCTGCAATACCGATGGGGTCGAGGCCGTTGATCGGCTCATCCAAAATCAAAAGCTCCGGATCGTGCATAACGGCAAGGGCGATGGCAAGCCGCTGCTTCATGCCAAGAGAATACTGTGAAAAGAGCTTTTTATCTTTGTAGGGCAGTCCTACCAGATCCAGAGCATCTTTGATAGCATGATTGTTTGGTACGCCCCGCAGAGTAGCAAAGATACGCAGGTTCTCTGTGCCGGTCAGATTGGGATAAAAGCCGGGGGACTCAATTAGACTGCCAATGCGGGGGAGCAACTTCTTTTCATTCCCTTGCAAAGACTTTCCCCAGATTTTGACCTCCCCGGAAGTCGGCTCCGTTAAGCCCAACAGCATTTTCATGGTAGTGGTTTTTCCGGCTCCGTTTCTGCCCAGCAGACCGTAAATTCTCCCACGCTTCACATGAATATTTAAGTCAGCCACACTCTTTTGTGAGCCGTATTGCTTCGTCAGATTTTTTGTTTCAATGATATAATTTGTATCCATATTCAAAACCTCCTGTTCTGTAAGGTATTCTATCATGCCAACCTTGCATTAACCTTGCCGCAACCTTGCATTAACCTTGCAATTTGAAATCCAGTAAAATGACAAAGGCTCCCGCCATAAAGACGGGAACCCGCTTAACTCTCCAAAGGAAAAAGCAACATAAATTCAGTTCCTTTTCCCGGCAAACTTTCAACTGTTATACTCCCACCCATCTTTTCTACAAGCTGATGGACAATAGAAAGACCAAGACCGCTTCCTTTTTCAGACCGTCCTTTGTCACACTTATAGAGCCGTTCAAAAATGTGTTTCAAATCTTCCTTCTCAATTCCCACTCCATTATCCGCCAGCAGCAACTCCATGTTATTTTCCTTCTTTGACAGGGCAATTTTGATTTTGTCTGCATGGCTGTGAGCGATTACATTTTGAATAAGGTTATTGATGATCCTCATATAGCTGTCCATATCCAATCTTACCCGGACAGGCTGTTCGGGAATATCGATGTCATACTCAACCTGTTTATCCTCAAAAATCGGTATCCAGTCAATGAGGATATTTCTTGTCAGCTCTGCGGCCTCAACGCTCTGGATTTCCAAAGCAAACTCGTTTGAATTTAACTTGAACCAGTCAAAGAGTACATCAATATATTCTTTCAGATCATGGGCTTTCCGGCGGGCGGTTTCAATATAATCATCCCGGTCTTTTCCTGTGACCAGTCCTTTGTGTGCAGCGTCAAGATACCCAATCAGAGTAGTAAGGGGCGTTCGCACGTCATGGGAAAGGCTCGTCATAAGTTGGCGGTTGGTTTCTTCTGTCTGCCGTACAGTTGAAAGTCTGCTTTCATAGGCCACAACGATCTCATTGATTTCATAGGCAAGAGGTGCTGTCAGTTCATTTGTTGCAGATAGAATACGCCGGTTGCCATTTCCGTTTTTCACATCAACCAGCACATCGGTCATTTCTGCTATTTGTTTTTTTACACGCCGAACGAGAACGATGGAAGTCAATACAGCCACAACAGCAATCACAATGGACAAGGATACGATAATTTCCATGCTGACTACACCTCCTTATTAAACCGGTAGCCAATCCCTTTGACCGTTTGTATATACTTTGGGCTTGAAGGATTGACTTCTAATTTTTTACGAAGTCGGCTGATAATCGCCATAATGTTACTGTCATCATAGAAATATTCTTCGCCCCATACTTCCTCATAAATCTGCTGTTTGGTCAAAATTTTCCCTTGATGTTTTGCACAGTACAGGAGCAAATCAAATTCCTTTGGGGGCAGTTCAAAAGTGCCGTTTGATGTAGTAACAGAACGATTTTCAAGGTCAATCTGCAATCCGTAAAAATTTAGCTTTTGTATGGCTCCAGCTTGCTGATTAAAGCGAGTGTAGCGGCGAATAAGAGACGCAATACGGGCAATCAGTTCATCCATATCAAACGGTTTTGTAAGATAATCGTCCGCTCCGGCCCGTAAGCCCCGTACTTTAGAAATGCTGTCATTTTTAGATGTGAACATCAAAATCGGCAAGCTGTACTCCTTGCGAATTTCTTCCAGCGTTTCAAACCCGTCCATGCCGGGCATCATCACATCCAGCACCACAAGCTGGTATTCCTGCTCTCTTAATTTTTGTAAGCCCTCTTTTCCGGTATTACAAAAATCAGCTTCTATGTTTTCTGCTTGTACGCTACGTTTAATCAAAGTGCACAGCTCTTTGTCATCATCTATAATCAGGATTTTATTCATGGCGCAACTCCTTTCCTTGTTTTGTCCTTCCGTCAATCGGCTTTTCCGCATCTTTTGGAATTAGCCAGATAGTTGCCATCTTTACAGCACCAGGAATACGCCCGGCAGCACAATAGTAATTTACTCTACGAGGTGTCACGCCCCATTTTTCGGCGGCCTCTTTTAGTGTCATATAATCCATTCTGCACCTCCATAGAGTATATTATAGTTCTTCGACTCGAACAATACAAGTTTTGGAAGAAAAGAATGTGAAATTAAATAGTCAGTAGTATGAAATACACAGTCGTTCAAATAATATCACATGAAATGTAAAATCATATCAGGTGATGTTATGAAGATAGAACGAGATGAAAGACGCTTTGATTTTCACGATATAGGGCTCGCCATCAAGCGTGCAAGAGAAGCCAGCGGTATGACACAGGAGCAACTGGCCTATATTGTTGACCGCGCTCCGCGTACCATTATGTATAATGAAAATGATGGTCAGCATCCAAGCTTCAACACCTTTTATCAGATGGTCACAATGTTTGATATATCGGTGGATCAATACTTTTACCCGTCCCAGAATAGCGGGAGCGAGTGCAGGAAGCGGATTGATGCCATGTTGAACGCCTTGGACGAAAGAGAATTGAAAATCGTTGAAGCTACAATCCAAGCGATGAAAGCGGCCAAGGAAACGGAGGATGCGTAAAGAGAAACACGCGCCTCCGTTTTTTCGCGCCACTTCCGGGGTTGCGCGTTTCGGCAAGCAATTCGGGTGTGGCCACACTCCGAAATTTTTGCTGGCCGCAGGCCCGCAAAAATGCTTGTTGGGGAGCTCCCCAAACCCGCTGGACTTCGGGACAAATTGTCCCAAAGTTCCGGCGCTATGCGCCTGTTGTCTGCGGCCTGTCGCTATCGCTCCTGGGCCTTATTTTCCCGCCCGTCTGTCACGCCGAGCAGATGATCTATGTTCGCTTTGACCGCCACAGCCTGCCGCATATCCGCCTGGGCCTTGCGGTATTCCGCATAGAGGGCTTTTTTCTTTCCCGCCAATTCCTGGCGGGACTTTTTCATATCCGCCATCTTTGGCAATTTTGCACCGTCCAAAAGCTCATTCATAGTGGCCCGGGCCGCCCGGTAAGCGGCAAGCTCCGCCTCATGCTCCGACAGATATTTTTTACTGTACCGGGCCGCCTTGTAACCGTCAAACACAGGCCGGGTTTTTGCGTAGTCCACAGTAGCCGCCATGAGCCCGGAGGTCTTTTCCAGCTCCGCCTCCGTTTGCCGCAATTCCTCGGACAGCGTGTGAAAACGCTCTACTGCCTTTTCTGTACTGGCCGCCAGCGCCTCATAGTCCATCAAATCATTTTCCCGCAGGTACTGGAGCGCAGCAGCCATCTGTTTCAGATTGTAAACCTTGGCCCACCGTTCATAGGCCGGGCCCTTGCCCTGTGCCATGCGCTCTTGAATGTCTATAATCAGATTAACACGCCGGGCAGGAGCCGGAGCCTCCTGCGGGAGCTCCGGGATCGGACGCTCCCCGGCAATCATAGCCCGGATGTCCTCGGGATCAAAACCATCCCCGAGGGTAGATGCCCGCAGGCGGGTGGGCTTATCCTGTCCGGGAGCAAGAAAGGAGATCACACCGCCACGGCCATGCTTTACCAGAAAGCCGGTCTCCTCCATGAGCCTCAGAAACGCCGGAAAATCGGCGGGCTGTTTTTTCAGAGCCTCCACGATGGCCAGCCGCACCCGCTGTTTTGCAGAGGGCGGCTTTTCCACAATCCACTGGCCATAATGGAGATACCGGCCCTTGCTGTGCTGTTTTGGATTTTGGATCACAGAGAGGTCATGCTCAACGCACACCCGGTCAGAGAGCCGCCGCAGAGCAAAGCTGGAGCCGATAAAATTATGGAACTTCCGGGAGCGGTCAAAGGCCGTTGAATTGAAATAAATGTGATTGTGGAGGTGGCTCTTGTCTGTGTGGGTGCAGACAAAAAACTGATACTTTCCCTTTGTCCAGCGCATGGCTGTTTCATAGCCGATCTGGTTGGCCTCCTCTGCTGTTACTTCGCCGGGTGGGAACGCCTGCCGGATTTGAAAAAACAGGGCTCCACGCTCTACGGCCCGGCCCATTTCCGCCTGGTACTGACTCTTTACCAGCAGAAACTCAGCGGGAGCCGTGGCCGGATCGCAGAGGTATGAGGACAGGGCTCCCAGCTTTTTCGGATTAAGCCCATAGTTAAAGCGTTCCTCCATTGTCTGGACAGCGCCTTTCCCAGCCGCCACCTTGTAGGGCCGGATATAAGTTGTAGCCGTGAGCACACCTCCTTCCAAAAGAAAACGGCGGCTGTCCGTCCAGCCGCCGCAGGGGGCTTCGGGACAAATTGTCCCAAAGCGTTATCCTGTGATAAAACTCTTTAGCGAGTAGTTGAGACTGTCCAGCTTGTCAATGAGCCACTCCGCCACAGCGGGCAGGCCGAAGGGCGAAACAGCAAAGGCGATCACAAGCCCCTGTATGCCCCAGCGATCCCCCGTGATTAAAGCAAACAGGGCTCCGATCAGACAGAGAAAGGACAGGGCGCAGAACACCCATGACGCAAAGGAAAAAGCAAAATTCAATACTGCCACAAGGAGCGTGAGGGCCAGAACAAAGGGGGCCGCTAAAAGTTTCAGAATGATCCGCATCGCTTGATACCTCCTTGAAAAGTGTGGTTTATGGTTCCTTACATGATAATTATACCTCTGTCCGGGAGGGACAACAAGGATGCCTCCGGCTTTCAGCACCTCGGGACAAATTGTCCCGAAGTAGTGAAAACCGGGGAGCGGCATACGCCACTCCCCGGCAGGATCAGAGCTCCACCAATGCGGAGAGCTTTTTCAGCAGATCGAACAGCGGCCCCCACAGGGCGGCATAGTCCCGTTGCAAAGCGGCGATCTCCTCGGGGTAAATCCCGCCGTAGGTGTTGGCCTGGATCGCCACTTGATTGAGGTTGTTTGAGCACCGCCGCTGGAGCGATACCAACTCCCGGACGGGCGAGAGGTCAACATGGAGCACATAGCCATTGAGGGCCATTTTCCGCATATAGGCCCCCATATTGCGGATGCCCGACTCGGCCATGCGTTGTTGAATAAGGGCCTGCTCCTCCTCGGACACCATCACATGGAGATGGATCGGGCGGCGGCGTTTCTTTGTCATCGTTCCTCCCGTTCCCGGCTCCGGCGCTTGTGGGGCGGTTCCTTAACCTTATCCAGCTCCTTTTCCTCCGGGGGTGGGGCCTGGTTATTGAGAACACCGTCCAGCATATTGTAATTGTGCTCGGTGGCGATCTCCGCACTTTTCATCGGGTTATATCTTTCTTCCATACAAATCCTCCTATCGGTCGCCCCGGTCGGGGGCCTTTTTCTTATGGATGGGATCGCCCTGGCTGGCTTCGGCCAGAGCTCCGGCCTCTTTCATCTGCTGGGCAATCGAGAGGGGCCTGTCATCGTTTTTTCGGGATAATTCAGAAATGACGGAGGCAGGACGGAGCTCATAGTCAGACGCCTCCTTTTCGGTCAGCGGTCTTGTATAAGTCAGATGCCCCCATGCCAGAAATGCGCCGCCCTCCACCGGGATGCGGCGGTCATAGTTGACGATCTCATCCGGGGCATTGTGGGGCGGTTTGGGGAATGTCCCGATGTCCACAGGCCGCTGGGTAGAGTAATATTTGTAAAGGCCGGGGGCCTCGGTCTGCACGATCCCCACATAGTAAAGCCGCTGATAGTCCTTTACCCGGTCTGAAAAATCCTGTTCCATAGCGGCCAGATCGTTGCCGTAATGTCCCCATTCATACTGCCGCTGGCCGTTCTTATCATCGTAACAGGCCCATGTGACATAGGGGGATGGAGCTGTGGGATGATGCCCCAGCGCAAAGCCCCTGCCATTTTCCAGCATCACAGCCTTCAAAATGGAATAGCCTTGATTTTTGTCCACAAATACACCTCCTTCATCGTGTCATATCCTTTTCCGTTTTCCGGGCAAAGGGCTGGAGCTGGTAAGGGCTCTGCCCATCCTCCGGGCGCAAAAATTCCATCCGGCCCGCCGCATATATGGCATTTTTCGTAAGCTGTCTCTGCCATGCTCCCTGGCTGGGAGCCCACTTAAAACCGTTGCTTTTCAGTTCCCGCCGCTGTTCCTCCGATGGCTTTTCCTCAAAAAAGAGCTGCAAGCGGTTTTCTCCTTCGTTGATTTCCGCCCGTCCCCCGGGAAAGGCCCAGCCCGCATATTCCGACTGGCTTTTCAAATCCTCAATGCGCTGGCGTGTGCGGCGGATGTTGGCGTTGTTGTTGGTAAGCAGATAGGACGGATAGGGTACGGGATTTTTGCGCCAGTCGGATGCCATAGAGGACTGGAACTTTCCAATTTCCTCGGCGGACAGGACGGGACAGCCCTCCAGCGTTTTATGCTTGCGGTAGTAGGCATTGACGGTTTTCATTTCCTCCTGCATGGCCTCCAGCCCTGCCAGCTTCGCCTCCAGCTTTTCCACGGCCCGGTCATCGTCTGCGCTGATCCCGCCCATACCTGTTGAGCGCACCTTATCCAGCAGGCCCTCGATCTGCATATATTCGCCCATATTCTTATCCCGGGCGGCGTTCTGCTTTTCCTTTTTCCGCACCGGGAAGTTGGAGCCTCCGGCGATGAGGATCGAGGGTACACGGGCATCTATGAGATTGCACTGGTTGATGTTCTCCGCCAGCTTGCGGGCATAGCGGTCTATGAGCCCGTCAATCTTTTCGTGGTACATGGGATCGACACGCCCTTTCTGCTGTTTCCCGAGGGTATAGGCCCGATCCACCATTTCACGGTAAGCGGCGGTGGCGGAGCCGGGAACATAGTCGGAAAAGCTGTTGGCGTTTTTGGCACGCCGGGCGGCCTCCTCATTGATGGGGTAATATTTCGGCATAATTCCTCCTCTCAGAAAGCGGGTACTTCGGGACAAAGTGTCCCAAAGTCCCGCTGTATGGATGTTGACAGCATCGGGGCAAACGGGGCCAGACCGTAGAATGATACGGCAGGCCAACGAAATGGCCCCGGAAAGCCTTGCTATAAGCGGGTTTTACAGGCCCTAATTGTCAACGGATGCACCCCGCTTTTTCCGCATATATTCCCGTTGCTGGCGGCGGTGGGCTTTCTTTGCACAGGCCGCCGAGCAGTACGCCTGCCGCCTGTCCGGGGGAACAGGCCCGCCGCATACCGGGCATATCTTAAAATCCGGCCTTGGGCCCTCGCTCATAAGGGCCACTTCCAGCGCCGGATCAAGGGGCAGGACGGACTCCCGGAAATAGCGGCAGTATGATCCCGTCCAGCATTTACCCAGCATATAGCAATCGCTATCCAGCGGCAGGCATCCGTATTCCCGGTCATAGTTAGCGCACCATGTTACCACAAGAGAGCGGATCGCTGTCTTTTCCTTGCGTGTCAGTTCACGGGACAATCCATCACCTCCCGCCAGCCCCGGCCTTCAAAAGCTCCTTGTAGCAGGACACACAGGCGATCCCCCGCCAGTAACAGCAGCCATAACAGGCGGAGCCCCTGGGCGGCCTGTTCTCAGCGGGAGCCTGGGGACGGGGTTTTTCTTTCATCATTCGTTCAAAGGGACTGTTGGTAAAATTCATCTGATTTCCTCCTTTTCTTCGGTTTCGTCCTCCTCGTCCCACGGGGGGCCGTCATCTTCAAACTCGTCATAGTCCGGGTACTCCCCGCCATCGTCCTCCTCGGGCTGGTCAGCTTGCTGGTGTTTCGGACAGTAAATCTTGAAATACCATGCGGCCCCGCCGCCGATGCCCATGACAGCCAGCACCAAAAGGATCATCCCGGCGTTGCCCGGCTTCTCGGGTTCCGGCTCCGGCTCTGGGGCAGGCTCGGGCTCCGGCTCTGCGCCTACGCATTTTGCCAGATTGACGGAGCACACCGGGCAGTCTGTATTCACAGTCCCCGCCGCACATTTCTCCGGACAGGAGCAGACCGCCTGTTCCACGCCAGCGGCCTCGGCTGCGGCCAGCAGATCCCCCTCATCCACAACGCTGAAAAAGTAGGTTTCATACTGTTCACCTTCCTCGTCCACAGGCTTGTCATAATCAATGACAATGTAAAAGGTATTGCCGCCGCTGGTCTGTACGGTAATAAACTGCTTGTTGGTGTGCTCGTCATAGAGCAGATCACGGGTTACAAGGTTTCCCTCCTCGGAAAAGCCCTCGCCCGGCGTAATAGTCGGCTCCGGGGCCGGGGTTTCCATTGTGGGATCGCCGTAGTCCTCGCCCTCGCCGCCTGCGTAGGCATAGGCGGGAACGCTAAAGCCGCATAACAAAACAGCGGCACAAAGCACCGCTGTCAAAACTCGAAACCGTTTCATATTCAGTTTTCCTCCTTTTCCTCATCCTCGGACTTCGGGACACTTTGTCCCAAAGCCCCGCCGCCTTTCAGCTTTTCAAACAGCAGGGGCAGTTCCGCAAGGGGGATGCTCATGCCACGCACGATGTCCACGATCTCGCTGTTTTCCGCCTCCAGCTTTTTCTGCTCCAGCTCCCTGAGCCGGGCCTGCTGTTCGCTGATTTTGGCCTTGACCTTATCAATCTCGGCTTGGATTTTCATGCTTTTTGCTGTTGCCATAAATGACCTCCAATCATGGTAAACGCCCGTAGGCGTAAAAATGAGACTGCCAGTAGCTTGTATTTAAGTTTGCGTATCCGATGGGATCTCCGCAGTGGAGCATCCGCCCATCGCCTACATAAATCCCACAGTGGCTCACGCCCGGGGTATCATAGGTTCCCTTGAAAAACACAAGGTTGCCGGGCCTTGGGGAGCTGGTCGGAGTGCAGATGTTGTAAAGCCCCTGCGCCCCAAGACGACCCACATTCCAGCCGGAGTGATTGATCACCCATGACACATAGCCGGAGCAGTCAAAGGATGTAGACGGGCTGGAGCCGCCCCACACATAGGGATAGCCGATGTATTTCTCTGCCTCCGAGAAAATAGCGGCGAATGTTTCATCGTCCAGATATTCCCCCGGAACCTCATAGCCCTCCGGCGGGTTGGTAATGTATTTGTCTACATAGGGGGAGTCGGGAAACAGGTCGGGACGGTTGCCGAGGGTGGACATATAGATGGAGTACCGGGACATCTGTTCTTCGCTCAACAGGGAAACAGGCAGGTGGGACAGGTTTTTGTTTTCCAGCGTCACATAGCAGATGTACCACGAATAGGGTTCATCGTCGCTGTCGTAGCGTGTCTCCACCTCCACACGCTCCGTCAGAATATACTGGCGGTCAAAGAGCATTTGCAGGGAGCCCTCCACCTGTGAAAGCGTCCATTCCCCCTCATGGAGCGCCGACAGCAGGGAAATGAGCACATAGGGATCGTGTTCGATCTCGTCCAGATCGAAGTGGTACTCGTCATAATCGTGGGTGCTTTCGTAGGTATCAAGGTAGGTTTGCAGTTCTGCCTCCAGCCCGGCATAAGCCGCCTCCGCCCCTAAAATCGCCTCATCCTCAGAGGGGTAAGTGGTGGCCCCCAGCGCCCCGGCTCCGGCGTTGCCGATGGACACCAGCGAGGACGAACAGGACTGGAGCAGGACGATCACAAGGACACAGGCCAGAGCCAGCAGGCATCCGACTGGATGGCGCTTCACAAACCCGGCGGCCCGGGCTGTCAGCTTTTCCGTGGCGGCGGCTGTTTTCCCGGCGGCTTTGGCTCCCTGTTTTGCGGCCTCCTTCGCCCGCTTCTGGTATTGCCTTCTAAGCCGCTGTTTCTGCCAGTACCGGGTAAAATAGTTTTGGGAAAGCTCCGGGTGCTCCTGTGCGGCGGTGTGGAAATGATAATCCGCCGCTGCTTTCTGATACCTGGCCTCGGCCCGGCTGGCCGCCCTTGCCGGATGCTCCCGGACTTTGCGCTTTACAAACCGGGAGCCATGCCGCAGGATAACCTCCCCGGCAAGTTCCGAACGGTGGGCCCCTTCCGTTCCTACATTTTCCTGCTCCACCTCGTAGAGCTTGCCATGCACAAAGCCGTGAACGCCCCATCCGGCGGCCCCCGCCGCCTTACGGATCGGGCCTTTTTGTTTGGGCGGCTTCTGCTTTGCCAGCTTTTCCCGGGCGGCTTCCCGTTTTTCGCCCCGCTTTTCCATGCGGAGCTTGGATGCCGCCGCCTGTTCCTGCTGGCTTTTCTGCCGAAATTTTGACTTTGGGACACTTTGTCCCGAAGTGCCAGCCGCCCCGGGCGCCTGTTCAGAGCCAGCCCCAAAAGCAGGGCCACCGGGCTCGGCAGCTCCGCCTCCGGGTTCCGTATGCGTTTGGGACTCCGGGCGTGGTTTATTCGGTTTTCGCTTCATTCTTCATATCCTCCGGTCGGGTGGTTAAGAGGTCATAGATTTCCCCCTTCGGGAACCGATCCACAAACGGGATGGTCACATTCCCGTAAAACAGCAGGCCCTCGCCGGAATTAGAGTGGGTAATGTAGGAAAGCTGATGCTCGGAAATACCGAGCTGTCTTGCCAAAATCGCCCGGTCGCTCTGAGCTTGCGAGAGCAAAATCATAAAATCGGTGTTATCCAGAATGTTCTCAATCTCCCGGCTGGCCAGAAGGTCTTTTACATTCTGCGTGAGGGCGCTGGGAACGCAGCCTTTCTTTCTCAGCATTTTCCACACCGCCACAAAATAGCTGGCGGTCAGCGGATCACGGAGCAGGACATGGAACTCATCGAAGTAGCACCATGTCGCCACGCCCTCCCGGAAGTTGGTATCTACCGCCTGGGACACAAATTCATTTGTGATGTGCATGGCGATCTTGCGGAGGTTTTCTCCCATGTTTTTCAGCACGATACACACCACCCGGCTGTCGGTTTTCACATTCGTGGGATGGTTAAACAGGTTGAGGGAGCCGGTGCAGTAGAGCTCAAGGGCGGTTGCCACACGCCGGGCCTCGGGCTCCGGCTGTTTCAAGAGCTCCTCGTACAAGTCCTGCAAAAGCGGGGTTTTTCCCGTATCAAGCCCAAGGGCCTGTTCCCGGTACACCAGCCGCACACAGCGGTCAACAACTGTCTTTTCGATGGGCTGTAAGCCTTCCTTTCCGCCTACCACCAGCTCGCACAGGGAAAGCAGGAAATCTGCCTTCATGGAAAGAGGGCTCTCCCCGGCGGCCATGTTAAGCTCCACATCCATCGGGTTTAGGTGGTGGTGGCTGTCCGGGGCAATCTCGATCACCTGTCCGCCCAGCCTGCGAACCAGCGGGGCATATTCGCCCATCGGATCGACAATGATAATCCGATCCTGGGGGATGGTCAGAAAGACATTGAGCAGTTCCCGCTTTGCCGCAAAGGATTTTCCCGAGCCTGTAGAGCCGAGGTACATTCCGTTGGCCGACTTCAGCTTTTTGCGGTCAGCCATAATGACATTGTGGGAAAGGGCGTTCATGCCATAGTAGAGGGCCTGCCCGTCCATCCGCAGCTCCCTTGTCATAAAGGGGATAAAAATTGCTGTGGAGCTGGTTGTCATACCACGCTGGATCTCCACTTCGTTGTAGCCGAGGGCCAGCGAGGACACAAAGCCCTGCTCCTGTTGCCAGTCCAGCCGCTTGAGGGCGCAGTTGTATTTCTGTGCGATGCCGCCCACGGTAAACACATCATTTTCCAGCCGCTGGCGGGTAGGGGCCATATTGACTACCGTAAAAGTCAAAAGGAACATCCTTTCGTTGCGGGACTGGAGGTCGGCAAGGAGCTCCGCCGCATCCTTGGAAAAGGTAATGAGGTCGGGCGGGAGAATGTCGGGATCATACCCGGCCCGGACAGCCTTCCGCTGTTCCTCCACCTTCATTTTCCCGATGTCGGAGATTTTTCCCTTGATGGTTTTGATGGCCTTTAGCTGATCCACCGTCTGGATATGGAGGGTTACGGTCATTTCCGCATCCAGCTCCAGCATTTCTGCCAGCAGTTTATCCGAGAGCTCAGACGCCAAAATCTGCAAGTAGGAAACAGCGCCCCAATACTGGCCCACCCGGAACAGGCGGGAGTGCCGGAAGTCAAAGCTGTCCGGGGCGATATAGTCCTTGGTGCCAAGCCCCGTCTGCGGGATGTCCTTCCATGAAAAGCGGAACGGTTCCCGGTTGCCCGGATGCATCTGGCTGTGAAGCAGGGCCAGCCTTGCCCGTCCGTCCATCGGTTCACAGGGAACACCCAGCCGCTTAAAGTTGCCCATCACATCGGCTTCCACACGCTCCAGACGGGGCCGGGCCTCCACGATCCCTCCGGCTGGGATGCCGAAAGTAATGTACTTGGAGCGTTCAATCCCGTTGTTAGACCGGGCGATCTGGTTTTTCAGCATCCCGGTAAATTCCTCCCGGACGCTGTTAAAATCATCATCCGCCTGGGGAATGTTTACCTTATAGCGGCTCCGGGAGTGGGAGCGGCGGTTGATAAAGGAAAGCTGGAACGGCAGGGAGCTGTCAAAGTAGTTGAGAAATGAGCTCCAACCGCCAAAGATTGCAGTCTGATCCTCAGTGGATGCCACGGAATAATTGATGTCCTCATATTCCACGGTCTTTGTGTAGAGCCCGCCGGGGAGCTTGCATACCCCGTCCGGATGCATCGCCACATAGGGGATCGTCTGCTGGGCGGACAGGGCCGCCCGGTTTTTAGCCTTTGCGGTTTTTCTTCCGCTGGTTGGATTTGCCTTTCGCAATCACATCCTCCTTTCTCACAGCGCCCCGTTCGGCAAAGGGGGCGTAAATGTTTTGTGTCTGATAGGGCCTGACTCCGGACCGCAGAAACCGGGCCCGTATGATGTTTTTCAGCACCTTTTCCGCCGGGAGCCCGTCTTTTTCATACATGGCCAGAAGAAACGCCGGGAGCATCACGGCCAGCATAAGGAACATGGCCCCGGTATTGCCGATAGAGCCCCGGGCCAGCAGATAGGACGGGATGCCTACCGCCGCCGCACAGCTAAAACAGATGAGCTGGCGCTTGGTAAGGTTTAGGGCCATTTTGGTTTTTACTTTTGACAGGTCGTTGGGTACATTCACATAGGGCATGGATCAGCCTCCTTTCCGGCCCCTTTAACCTCGGGACACTTTGTCCCAAAGTCCGGGATCGTGCTTTTCACTTCATTTCCCCACACCTCCCAGCCGGGCGGGGACTGTCTGGCAAAGAGCTCCACCCGGGGCAGGTCGCCCATAAGGGCCACGATCTTTTCCCGGGCCTCGTCCGGCTTTTTGCTGTGGGCTTCAATCGGGGAAATGATAAACTGATGGATATTTGCCGCCTGCCGTTTGGGATGGCCCTTGGTAGCTAGCAGGCAGATTTCTGCATTTCCCCTCGTCCAGAAGCCAAGGCCATAAAACCAACTGTCCGCCTTTTTATTCTTTTTCAGCCAGACAAAGGCCACAGACTTATAGCGGAAGCCCCACGCCTCTATGAGCCGCAGGGCCTCCGGGAGCTGGGGGAAAGTCGCCCACAAAAAAAGTGCACTGTCCGGGGCGGCCAGATCAGCCACCGGGAGCGCACACAGATCGTCAATCCCCATTGTGGGATAATGGTTTTCTGCCGCCCCCTGTACTTTATTGCGCTGGTACTGCCAAGGGGGATCGGCGTAAATGATAGAATAGTTTCCGATAGTCATACTCCTTTCTGCCCGGCTTTGACCGCCTCAGTAGCCAGCCGGATGCGTTCTGTAGCTGGGGCGTAAAAGGCCGGGGCGGTTTCAAAGCATACAAAGCGGCGGCCCGTATTGACGGCAGCCACAGCAGTCGTGCCGGAGCCAGCGCAGATGTCTGCCACTACCTCCCCGGGCCGGGTATAGGTTCTGATGAGATACTCGCACAGCTCCACGGGTTTCTGCGTTGGGTGGACGGTACGCTGTACGGAAGAAAAGGCCAGCAGGTTTCCGGGAAAACGAAGGCCATCCTCTGATCCGCTGCTGGAACGCAGGAATTTTCCATAGTTGGGGCTGTTGTCCCCTGTCCGGGAAATTTTCTTATAGGGCTTGCCCTGTTCAAACTGCGGATCGTAATAGGGCAATTTTTGATAAAACACCAGAATGTTTTCCGTCCGCTTTAGGGGAGCCCGCCTTGCATTGAGAAAGCCAGTACACCTGCTTTTGTACCACACCCATTCATAGCGGAGCATAGAGAGGTTGGATGCCCCCAGCACCTTATCATAGGGGCATTGTGCGAAAAACAGCACTGCGCCATCCGGTTTGACAGCCCACTTGACCGCCTCCCACAGCTCCGGGAGCGGGAGCGGCACATCCCAAAAATTCCGGGTAGTGCCATAGGGTGGATCGGTAAGGAGCATATCAACCGAGTGCTTCGGCAAAGAGCGCAGCCCTTCAATCCCGTCCATCAAAAACAGCCCCTCCGGGCAGGCTGGAGACTTCGGGACAATTTGTCTCGAGGTCACATCACCTGTCATTCCGGGCCTCCTTTTTCTTTGCCGGGGCGGTTCGGGCGGCATTTTCCTTCCCAGCCTCCCTTGCGGCCTGTGCCATCTGCTCCTTGATCGGGGTGGGGCGGACTGCCTCGGCCCGGGCGATGAGCTTTTCCACCGCTGAATGGTACGCCTGGGCTCCCGCCGCATTGAGCCGCTCCTGGGTGGCCCGGTCATTGATCCGCACCGTGGAGCGGTAGCCCGTCCTGCTGGTGGGATCGGGTTTGCTGGGAGCCCCGAGGAAAATCCCGTTCTTGCCATCCACCACCTTGAAATCGTCGATCACTACACCGCCATAGTTGACGCTGGCAAAGCCGATGAGCTTGCCTTGGGGCTCAATCGGGCGAACCGTAACTTCGATGGGAACAGCGGCCTCCTGCAAAATTGCGTCCGTCCGCAGCTTAACTGCCTCGTCCACCGTCACGCCTTTTACCTCGGCCAGCTCCGCAATCGGCGCATCAAACAGCCAGCGCCGCTCCTCGGCGGCGATCTGTTCCGGGGTTAATATGACATCCTTACTCAAAATTGTTTCCTCCTTTCCCGGCCTCGGGACACTTTGTCCCGAAGTCCGTCCGTTTAATGCGCCCCGAAGATGCGCTGGGCGATGCCGCCTGTCTTAAACAGCATGAAGCACAGAAGAACCGTATAGCCCACGGTTCCCCATATCGCTCCAATCGGATCGCCGCCTGTGGCGATGCCTTGAATAAGCACCGCATAGATCGCAACACAGACCAGTATGAGCATCCCTTGAAAGCCTACGGCGAACAGGGATTTTAGGTAGTTCTGCCCTGTGCCGCCCAGCTCCCGGTTGGAAAGCGTGGCAACGGGCAGGGGTGCTAAACTGGTCATTAAATATATTTCAATCATTCTTCCGTACACCAGAACGAAAATGATGATCCCCATGATCTGCATGGTCAGCCCGATCACAGAGGACTGGAGCCACAGGCCAAGGAGCGGCCCCAAGTCCATGCCCTCCAGCGTGATTTCCAGCTCCGTCAGCATATCCGGCGTAATGTCGGTGGAGCCTTGGATGAGCCCCGCCGCATCCGCAATCACGCTCTGCGACACATCGAACACCGCCATGACAATATTAAAGGTGTTGGAAAGAATGAGGATGGCACAAGCGGTTTTGAATACCCATTTGTAGATATTCGCCACATCAAACTCGTGCATATTGTTCTTTTCCAAAAGCATCTGTATCAGCTCGTAGGTGGCAACAAAGGTCAGCACCAATCCGGCAATCGGCAGGATCACCGTTTCGGAAAGCTGGCGGATGAGGGAGAAAACCCTGGCGTTCCATGCCGCCGGGGTAGTCCCTACCTGTACCGCAATCTCTCCGACTTTGGCATTGACGGTATCAAAAAGCCCTTCGAGGTTCCCCATGATACCGCTGATCAACAGCTCTTTCAGCCAGTTCGTGAGCCAGTCGGTGAGAAAATCCATAAGCCCTCCTTAGAACAAGCCAGACAGCAGGGGGATCAGCGTGGTTCCCAAAAGGATGATGCCGCCGCCAGCCATGAGCTGCTTCATGCCCTGGCTCTTGGAACCTGGGTTGTCCGATCCATAGCCCTCCAGCAGATTGACAACGCCCCACACGCCAAGTCCAGCGCCGAGGGCTACAACAAGAGTCTGCAAAGTATCAATAGCGGAAGTGAAAAACTGCATAGAGCCTCCTTTTCTCCGGGGGGTATTCCCGGCCATGAAAAAAGCCGCCATTTCTGGCGGCAGGTTACATACTTCGGGACACTTTGTCCCAAAGCCCTATTTATGCAAAGGCGTCCGGATCGTCGATGTCATCATAATTGAGGATGTCCTCGTCCTCGCTTGTGAGCCCATCGTCCGGCACAGCCACGGCATACACCTCACACAGCTCGTCCGGCCCGGGCCGCCTGCGGCGGTTAATGAGCCGGTCAAGGTCAAAGGCGTTTTTCTTTTTGTCGGCTTCAGCCGTATATCGGTAGTTCGGGTGCTTTTTCAAATCGTATTTTGGGGAATAGAACGGGGGCAGGCCCCGAAGCTGTAAAATACACTTATCCCCGGGCATGGTCGCCAGTTCGCTGGGTGTCATCAGCTCCCGGCCCAGCCGCTGGTTATTTTGGCTGTAGCTTTCCGACTGGCCACGGGAGCGGCTGTCGGTCTGCATGGAGATTGTAGCCTTACCCAGCCAGTTCTCGGATATTTCCTTGATGGTGCTGGCCTCCCGGCCCCCGAGGAATATCACGCTGTCCATATTTCCCAAAATGGTTTCGGCGTGTTTATCGTAAATCGCCTTACACTGCGCCAACTGCTGATAGAACAGCGTTAAGCTGATCTCACGGGAACGGATGACAGCCACGATCTTTTCAAGCTGGGGAACCTGCCCTGTGTTGGCGGCCTCGTCCCACAGCACCCGTACATGATGGGGCAGGCGGCCTCCGTGAACATTGTCGGCCCTCTCGCACAGCAGATTGAACATCTGCGAAAAGGCCAGAGCCACAAGGAAATTATAGGTTTGCGTAGTGTCCGAGATGATAAAGAACACCGCCGTTTTTCGATCCCCGATGCGGTCAAGCTCCAGCTCGTCATAGGCCATGACCTCCCTAAGCTGGGGGATGTCAAAGGGAGCCAGCCTTGCACCGCAGGAAATAAGGATCGACTTTGCTGTTTTGCCGCTGGCCAGTTTGTACTTTTTATACTGCTTGACCGCAAAGCAATCCGGCTTTCGTTTTTCCAGGCCCGCAAACATATAGTCCACGGCGTTCATAAAATCCTCGTCATCCTCCTTGACCTCCATCCCGGAAATCATGTCAACCAATGTGTTCATGTTCCGATCCTCGGCGGGGCCCTCAAAAATGATATAGGCGATGAGGGCGCAGTAAAGCAGGGTTTCCGATTTTGTCCAGAATGGATCGCCTTCCTTGCCTTCGCCTTTTGTGTTGGAAATGAGAGCGTCCACAAATTTAAGGATGTCGGCCTCGTTGCGGATGTACGCCAGCGGGTTATAGTGCATGGATTTTGTGAAATCAATGGAATTGAACACCTTGATCCGATACCCACGCTTTTGCAGGAAGTGGCCCACCTGCCCGAGAACGCCTCCTTTGGGATCGACACACACATAGCTGCATCCGCCGTTTTTGTCTGCGCTGGCCTGCAAAATCTGCGGGGTAAGCCAGAACCGGGTTTTGCCGGAGCCGGACGAACCGATCACACAGGCATTGAGGTTGCGGGCGTTGGCCGGATTTTTCGGACGGGTATTCATGGTAAGGAACTCCGTCCCGGTCAGAATGATGTTGTTTTCAAACTTTGGATCTACGAAAGGGGCTATATCTTTCGGACAGCCCCAACGGGCTGATCCATACTCCTCATCCCGCCGAAATTTTTTAGCGTTTTTACTTTTCACATAGACCATTACCCGGAACGCCACAGCCCCCACAATGCCAACGAGCCAGTCAAAGGGAGCAAGCCCCGGGGCAAAGTCGGCAAAGGCCGGGCCAATGGTCTGGCCCAGCCCCATGAGCTTATGAGCAAAATCCGCACCCGCCGCCAGACGGTAGGCCGTCCCCAGCTTGAGAAAGGCCCACAGGACAAACAGATACGGGATGTTGGGAATAAGGTATTTTTTGATGCTATCGTTCTTCACGAACCACCTCCTTTGTCCGTTCCTGTGTTTTGGGCGGTTCCTTTACAAGCTGTTCCGCCGCTTTTTTGAGTTGTTCCCGGATGGGGATGCGGCTGGATTTTGACTGTTCCAACAGCCTGCGGGAGTACCGCTCAAAACAGGCGGTAATTGCATCCGCCTGTCCTGCCTTGAAAAACAGCAGGTATTTGTCCGGCCCGGTTTTGTAAAAAGCATAGTCCACATTGAAACGGCGGGCCATGCGGTCAAAGAGCTTCGGGGCCTCCACCTCGATGCTGTTCACATTTTCGCCGTGGGCCATGAGCTTTTTCACGCTCTGCCTGCCGTGGGGCCTTTGGGCTTTCTTATGCCGTTTGGCGATCTGGCGGCCAGCCGCCCGGAGCACATAGGCCAGCCCCCGGGCTGTCAGCTTGCTGGCCCGGACAGAAATCGCTATGGAGCTCCGGGAAATTTCTTCATCAATCAGTTACACCGCCTCCTTTCGCCTTGGGACAAATTGTCTCGAAGTCCAGTTACCGTTCCTCATGGTGTTTTTCAGCCAGCCGCCGGAACCCCTCCTTTGAGGAACCGTCAATAATTTCTTGATAAGCGGCCATCTGCTCCCGGATCGAAAGCTGAGGGTAAGCAAAAACCCTGTGTTCAGCGGGGATGTCCTGGGGGCCGTGGTAGACCTCCCGGAAATCGTCACTCACCTTCGTCACATAGCCGCCCGGTGCAAAGTGTCCGTTTTCGTTGATGGAAATGTCCTGCCCGTATGCTTCAAAGTCAAAGTAGGGTTTTATATTGTCCGGCACTTCGAGACTTTCCATATCCTCCACATAAAGGCGGCCCAGCATTTCCTCATTGTCCACACCGGGATGCAGGTCGTAGCAGTCCAGATTTTGCGTAAGGTTGATCAAGTCCTGCACCGAGCCACAATGCTGGTCGCTGTCCATAACCGCCTCCAGCGTTTCCCGTTCTGATGGGGAGAGCTCCTTCAGCAGATGGGCCAGGTGGTTGAGCTCGTCAATGTTTTCATACTCGCCCAGATAGTCATAAAGGCCGAGAATGTCGCTGTCAAAGGAGATAATAAAGTATTCCTGGCAGCGCACCCCGTCCACGCCGATCCGCTTTAAGAGGGACTGCACCTCCTCCGTGTTGGTGGGGAAATGCAGCGTTTCCCCCACCAGATGCCCCGCACTGTAAAGGGCAGGATTTGAAATGAAAGCCTCAAAAACAGACTCCATCAGCGTTTGCCCTGTCCCTTGACGGTCAGGATGCCCTCAAGGGTGGTGGCGGTAATTCCCAGCCGCTGGGCCACGGCAATATCATTTTTCATGGCCTCGGTCATGGTGTGGCCGCAGACCACCAGCACATGGGAGCGGCGGAGCAGGTCACGGCCCATGTCGATGCCGCTTTTATGCTCCTCGGGTACTGCGTCATTGAGAAACAGGGGCAGATAAAGGGGCGGGCAGATTGGGGAAAAGCCTGCCTCATAAACCGCCCGGCAGTAGCGGGCGGCCTGTTCTGCGTTTTCACTGTCGCCGCTCAACCATGCGGCGGTAATGTATGCAAGGGGACGCTTCATAGTCAATACCTCCGATATTTTAATAAGAAAGTTCAACCCAATCCCCCCGCCCTTTCCCAATCATGGGAAAGGGGGCGGCTCTGGAGGATATACCCCCGCCGCTTGCCGGGGAAATAGCACAGCCGGGGCAGACCGTCAAGGGCAGGCCGCCGTAAAACGGCGGTGCGATGCACCCTTGACAGCCCGCTCCCGGCTGTACGAAAAAACAGGCGGCGACGGGGGATATATACCACCAGAGCCATGATGCGGAGGGCAGGGCCCTCGGGACAAAATGTCTCGAAGTGGTTACTTGTCCTGCTCCATCTTTTTCGGAGCCTTCGCCAGTTCGGGCGGCTGTTTCTCTTTCCACTCGTCCAGCAAAGTCATGATCTGCTCCTTCATTTTGGCGGGAGTGGCTTCCTTGCCAAAATACTTTTCCAGTTCAGCGGTAGAAATAATCACGCCTCGATCCTCCTTTTTCTTTTCTGATAAGATGCCATCAATGACATCACCATTGAGTTTCCCGTCCTTGTCCAGCTCCCGGAGCTTTTTCGCCTGGGCCAGAGAGGGGGATGCCTGTTCTCCGTCAATGGAAACAGCGATCAGCCGCTGGTTTTTGGGGCGGATATAGGAAATCTCCACAGCGGGCATAAAGCCCATTTTTTTATCGTCCACCTTGTCCAGCAGTTCCGGCACAAGGGAGTTCAGCCGCAGATAACGCATGACCTTTTTATAGTTCATGTCGTGCGCCTCGCCCACGATCTCAACGGAGCGTTTTCCAATATCGCCCTCGGCCACATTTTTCAGCCGCCCGCCCTGGTGCTTGATGTCCTCCACTTCCAGTTCCAACAGGGCGGCCAGTTCGCTGGGGAGCGTCTGATCCCTCTGCTTGTTGCTGTCCTTCATGGCCTGTACCGCCTCGTGGTCAGTCATTTCCCGGACGATAAAGGGCATTTCCTCCAGCCCGGCCAGCTCACAACCATGATGGCGGCGATGGCCTGCCACAATTTCATAACCCTTGCCATCCTTTTCCGGGCGGGCAAGACCGGGAACCATTACGCCGTTTGCCTTGATGGACGCTACCGTTTCCTGCATTTTGGCATCGTCCCGCACCTTAAACGGGTGGGGGCGGAATGTGTGGAACGGATGCATTTCGGAAAGCTTCAGATAGACCAGCTTTCCTTCCTCCACAGGACGGGGCGGAGCGGCTGGCTCAGGCGGAGCCTGTTCCGGGGCCGGAGCCGCATTTTCGGGTGGGGCCTTTTCGGGTTCCGGGGCAGCTTTAACCTCCGCAGCCTTTTTCCCACTTCGGGACAATTTGTCTCGCTTAGTCGGCGTGGCCTCGCCGGGGGCCGCCTTATCCGCCTTGGGTGGGCGGCCCTTGCGGGGCTTCGCCGCCTCCTTGCCAGCAGGATCCGCTTTTTCCTCTTTTGGGGGACGGCCCCGACGGGCCTTTTTAGGTTCATCATCCCCAGCGGTGGGAGGTTCCTCCTGCGTTTTCTCCTTCGGCTCTTTTGCCGCCTCCTCTTTTTCTACCTCGGCCCGGGCTGTCTGCCGCTTTTCATTCATCAGCTCATTGATTTTGTCAAAGGACACCACCACATCACCGGGCTCGGGCTGGGCAGGCCCCTCCTGCTGGGGTGTGGGAGCGGCAGTTTGTTCGGGAGCCGGAGCCTGGGGCTCGTCAACCGTAACAGGAGCGGGAGCCTCCGGGAGCTTCTCCTCACCGGGGCCTGTGTTCAATTTTTCATCTGCCATTCACTATCCTCCTTTTCGTGAAAGTTGCACAATTTTGCGGGTTAAATTTCTGTAATTATTTTTCCGCCTCCTTCCGGTCTATCCACGCAAAAAAGCCGCCCGATTTGAACGCCGGACGGCTTTTTGTGTAATGTGATAGATCAAATATTATTTTTTGTGGTTCGTAGGCTCCGAAAAGCCTTGTATTTACAGCGTTCCTAATAGGAAACAATCATATGTTCCGGTTGTTTCAAGCAAAGTGACTTCTTCATCAGCTCCAGAAATCCAAAATACTTTTGCAGTTCCATCCGTAACCTCCAGCGCGCAGTCAATAGACAGATCCTTACCCGCTTCACGCTTTATGGAAGTTCCGCCGAACAAATACTCTGTATCTGAAAAATCCTCATAGTTGGCTGTATAGCTTCCTGTATAATCATCAATTCCTTTTTCTTTCGTACCTTGTAAGGATGAATTTCCGGTAAGTGCTATGGAACCAGCAGACTGAACAATATTGTTATACTGATCGAGAACTTCATCTTTTGTACAACCGGAAAGCACAGAAGCGCCCAACAGTATCAAGCATAATGATAGAACTATTTTCTTCACAGGTATCACCTTCCTTTCCTGCGTACAGCACGCTTTCCTTTTCCCTTGGAATTTGCCTGTTTACGGGATTTTATTTCTTTTTTGTTACTGGACATCAGTAACAACAGCACCGCCCAGAGAACCATGATGCCAACCCCAATGACTGCCAGCAAAGGATTCGGGGCTGTGGTTGTTCCGGCATATCCACTCATGTCAAAGCCCACTAAAATCAGCGCAGCAGAAAACGGATAGATGCTGGCAAGGATACCGCCTTTGAAGAACAGCATGCTATATCCAAGGAAAAACGCCAGAATGGAACCTCCCAGATATGCCCCTCGGATCTGCCCAAAAATCAAGATCAGCGGCATACAGACCAAATAGGTCGTCAGAGCTGCCAACACGATCTGTGTACCTCCATGAAAAAACACTTCCACTGTCAGTCCCGATAATCCAACCGTCAATCCAGTAATCAAGGTAACGCCAACGCTGTATATTCCCAGCAGGACTGCAAAAATCCCGACCCAAAAGAGCTTAGCTCCCAGCATTTTCGGCATGGAAACAGGAATTGTCATGATGTTTTTCAGCGTATCATGGGTGGATTCTCTGTCAATCAGCCAGCTGCCAATCATCACCAGTGAAATCGGAAAAAACATCTGCGTATTGCCCCAGACAACATTCTCAAACAGAGTGGAAAAATCATAGTTTGGATTTCGGTACTCCGCCTCCACAATCAGCTGGCTCCCATATTGCACCAACGGACAGAGTGCAAGCGCCACCAGCCCCACCCAAAGTATTTGGCACCGGCGTAGCTTGAGCAATTCTGCTTTTAATAAATTCCACATAATTACACCCCCTTAGATTTCCTGGCGCCGGTAAACCAACGCAATCAGCGCAAGAAATACAACGGCTTCCCCAACAATCACACCGAACACCTGAACACCATTCAGAAAATACGGACTGATCCGTTCCAACAAGTCTGCCAATTCCGCACTGGTCTGGCTTTGGTCATAAAATTGGAAGGTCCAGCGGAAAGCCAGCGGTCCCGGAAACAGGGTTCCGATATTCAAACCAAAAGGCTGTGTGAGGAACGCATCGCTCATCGAAAGGATATAATTTGCAGTCGTATAGAAAAAGGTAATCACGACCGACACGATATAGTTTTTATTAAGAAGAACAACGAGCAGGATACATGGAAGTGCGCCTACCCACATAATCAGCCCTTCTTCTATCCCAACGCCAAACAAGGTCCAAAACCCAACCGGCTCCCAGCCCTGAAACAGCAAAACCGCAAGATTTACCAATCCTCCAACTGCCATAAAGCCAACGGCAAACAATAGCAAAACCAGCATCTTGGACAGCACCAACTTGGTTCTGTTTATCGGTATGGTAACAAGGTTTTTTAGTGTGTCATTGTCCAGCTCCTCAAACAGCAGATTGGAAGCCAGTATCACAAGGAGCGGCATCAAAAGCAAATAAGCACTGAGCTGGAACAGGCTGGACATCACTCCATTTACAGCATCCACATCAGTGTTTACATCTGCCAGAAAGAAAGCATAAGCCAATGGCATGAAAACAGAAAGCAGCAGAGAAATAAATACCAAGGGCTTCCGTTTTAATTTCAAAAATTCGCATTTGATTAGTTTAAGCAATTCCTTCGCCCCCTGTCACACGCTTGAAGTAATCTTCAAGACTTTCTTCACAGGTATGCGCCTCCGATACCTCCAATCCGTTTTCTACAAAGGCAGTTACAATTTTCCCCACAGGCAGATCAAGGTTGTGCAGGCGCAGATTGTGGTCGTCCTGTATGGAAAAATGGTTTTCATGGAAATTGCGTTCCAAAATTCTTGCCGCCTGTGCAGTATCAGAGAGTGTAAACCGGATATGCTTACTGCTTTTTTGCTCCAGTTCAGCAAGGCTTTCTTCTTCCAGCAATGCGCCGTGGTCGATAATTCCAATATCGTCAGCCAGCAAGGAAATCTCCGAAAGAATGTGACTGGAAATCAAAATGGTTTTTCCTCTTGCGTCGCAAAGCTCCCGAATAAAGGAGCGTACTTCTGCAATACCGATAGGATCGAGACCGTTGATCGGCTCATCCAAAATTAAAAGTTCTGGATCGTGCATAACGGCAAGGGCGATGGCAAGCCGCTGCTTCATACCAAGAGAATACTGTGAAAAGAGCTTTTTATCTTTGTAAGGCAGTCCTACCAGATCCAGAGCATCTTTGATGGCATGATTGTTTGGTACGCCCCGCAGGGTAGCAAAGATACGCAGGTTCTCTGTGCCGGTCAGATTGGGATAAAAGCCGGGAGACTCAATCAAGCTACCAATACGGGGCAGCAATTTCTTTTCATTCCCCTGCAAGGGTTTCCCCCAGATTTTGACCTCCCCGGAAGTCGGCTTCGTTAAGCCCAACAGCATTTTCATGGTAGTGGTTTTTCCGGCTCCGTTTCTGCCCAGCAGACCATAAATTCTCCCACGCTTCACATGGATATTTAAGTCAGCCACACTCTTTTGTGAGCCATATTGCTTCGTCAGATTTTTTGTTTCAATGATGTAATTTGTATCCATATTCAAAACCTCCTGTTCTGTAAGGTATTCTATCACGCCAACCTTGCATTAACCTTGCCGCAACCTTGCATTAACCTTGCAATTTGAAATCCGGCAAAAATGACAAAGGTTCCCGCCATAAAGACGGGAACCCGCTTAAATCTCCAAAGGAAAAAGCAACATAAATTCAGTTCCTTCTCCCGGAAAGCTTTCAACTGTTATGCTTCCACCCATCTTTTCTACAAGCTGATGGACAATAGAAAGACCAAGTCCGCTTCCTTTTTCGGAGCGTCCTTTATCACACTTATAAAGCCGTTCAAATATGTGTTTCAAATCGTCTTTCTCAATTCCTACTCCATTATCCGCCAGCAGCAGCTCCATGTTATTTTCCTTCTTTGACAGGACAATTTTGATTTTGTCTGCATGGCTGTGAGCGATTACATTTTGAATGAGATTGTTGACGATCCTCATATAGCTGTCCATATCCAATCTTACCCGGACAGGCTGTTCGGGAATATCAATGTCATAATCAACCTGTTTATCCTCAAAAATCGGTATCCAGTCAATCAGGATATTTCTTGTCAGCTCTGCGGCCTCAACGCTCTGGATTTCCAAAGCAAACTCATTGGAATTTAACTTGAACCAGTCAAAGAGCACATCAATATATTCTTTCAGATCATGGGCTTTCCGTCGGGCGGTTTCAATATAATCATCCCGGTCTTTTCCTGTGACCAGTCCTTTGTGTGCAGCGTCAAGATACCCAATCAGAGTGGTAAGGGGTGTCCGAACATCATGGGAAAGGCTCGTCATAAGCTGGCGGTTGGTTTCTTCTGTCTGCCGTACAGTTGAAAGTCTGCTTTCATAGGACACAACAATCTCATTGATTTCATAGGCAAGAGGTGCTGTCAATTCATTTGTTGCAGACAGAATACGCCGGTTGCCATTTCCGTTTTTCACATCAACCAGCACATCGGTCATTTCTGCGATTTGTTTTTTTACGCGCCGAACGAGAACGATGGAAGTCAGCACAGCCACAACAGCAATCACAATGGACAAGAAAACGATGATTTCCATATTGGCTATACCTCCTTATTAAAGCGGTAGCCAATCCCTTTGACCGTTTGGATATACTTTGGGCTTGAAGGATTGACTTCTAATTTTTTACGAAGCCGGCTGATAATCGCCATAATGTTACTGTCATCATAGAAATATTCTTCGCCCCAAACTTCCTCATAAATCTGCTGTTTTGTCAAAATTTTTCCTTGATGCTTTGCGCAGTACAGGAGCAGATCAAATTCCTTTGGTGGAAGTTCAAAAGTGCCATTTTCCGTCGTAACAGAACGATTTTCAAGGTCAATTTGCAATCCATCAAAATCCAGTTTTTGCACAGCTCCGGCTTGATGATTAAAGCGGGTGTAGCGGCGAATGAGGGACGCAATACGGGCAATCAGTTCGTCCATATCAAACGGTTTTGTCAGATAATCGTCCGCCCCGGCCCGTAAGCCCCGCACTTTAGAAATGCTGTCATTTTTGGATGTAAACATCAAAATCGGCAGGCTGTTCTCTTTGCGGATTTCTTCCAGCGTTTCAAAGCCATCCATACCGGGCATCATCACATCCAGCACCACAAGCTGATACTCCTGCTCTTTTAATTTCTGCAAGCCCTCTTTTCCGGTATTACAAAAATCGGCTTCTATATGTTCCGATTGTACGCTGCGTTTAATCAAAGCGCACAGTTCTCTGTCATCATCTATAATCAAAATTTTATTCATGGCGTAGTTCCTTTCCTTGTTTTGTCCGGCCATCAAGCGGCTTCTCCGCAGTTTTAGGGAGCAGCCAAACACCGGCCATTTTCACAGCGCCGGGGATACGCCCACCGGCACAATAATAATTTACCCTACGAGGTGTCACGCCCCATTTCTCGGCGGCCTCTTTCAATGTCATATAGTCCATTTCGCACCTCCACAGAGTACATTATAGTTCTCTTTCTCGAACAATGCAAGAAACGGAATGTGAATTATAAACTTCAACCAACCTGCATATAGCAACATTCCACAGGCAAAGTATGAATTATACAATGTAACTGGGTGATGTTATATGGCGAAAGTTGAAGATTGTCCCGGTTTTGAAACCTTCGGCGCAGATGTCAAAGCCGCACGAGAGGCAAAGCGTCTGGCACGAAAAACATTGGCAGAAATGGTTGGGATTGAATGGCGGTATCTTGCCAACATTGAGAATCAAGGTGCGATTCCGAGCCTGCCTGTGATGATCCAGTTGATTAAGGTCTGCGGACTTCCCGTGGAACGGTATTTTAACCCGGAGATCATGCGGGAAGAAAGCGAACAGCGGCAACGAGTCAGCCACAAGCTGAAGCTTTGCCCTGAAGAATACCTGCCGATTATCGAAGGTGCCATAGACGGGGCGCTCAAAATGGAACAGACTGCGAAGCAGAAGGAGGACGCATAATCGCGGCCTCCTTCTGGCGTTTCTATATCAAGTTTCCCGGCACTTTTCCCAAAGTTCCCGGCACCTCTGCTGGATTTCTCCGGTTTCTGTCACAGTCAGATCGCGGTCATTTCCGGTAATCTTATCTTCCAGAAAGTTGGCGTATGTATCCAGCAAGGCGTTTCGCAAATCCTCCGGAGTTTTCTGTATTTCGGCGCTGTACCAGTCATTCCGGTGAGGTTCCCATGCCATCAATGTATAACCGTGGCTGGTCTGCACCACCTCATACAGAGGATCATCATCCAGATATGCCTGAAACACTTCCAGAACCTTTTCAAAGGTCAGCATTTCCCACACCTCCCATTCAACTGCAAATCAGTTCCCTGATTAAAATTTCCTCAATCTGTGCCGTTAATGTGTTCATCAGTCCTACCCAGCGCATAGGATCACAGGCTTTCAGTTCCTCAGTGACACCCGCAGCCTCCATCATGTGAGGCAACATGGTGTCCACGCGCTCCTGCGCTGTCCAATCAATCTCTAACAGGTGCGGATACAGTTTCTCGCTCATCAGCAGTTGGTTGTAGAGAATAGGACGGTGTTCCTTCAGGTAGGACTTTCGCATCCTGCCGTACTTGCCGATAGAAGTTTCCGGCTGTTCAGAAAGTTTTAGGTTGGGTATATCATAATCTCCACAACGAATGTAAGTCAACTTACTCATATTCATGCTCCTTTGCTCCGTGATGATTAGACTGCTGCGCTGGCTGCTATGCTGCCTTTGCGCGGTTCTTCTTTTGGTAGCTGCCCGATAGTAGAAAAAACACCTTTTTTCATATCCTCAGCCCGGATCAGGGCTTTCTTAGCGTCCATTTCCGCTTTTTTCTTCGCCTTGATTTTGTCCTCATACCGTTTCTGTGCGCCGCTGGCTTTCCGCTTCAAATAGTTCTGATGGAGCCTGTCCTTGCGTTCTTCTCTTTTCCGCAATTCTTCCTGTTCCTCTGGGGTTAAAGGAACCGGCTGTAAGGATGGTGGAATATAGCGTCCTAAAAAATTAAAGTAGATTTCAATTTCCTGCGTGGTATCCTGACTGCCTTTTCGGGAGCGTTCATGGACAAGGATTTTCTCTACAAACTCGTTGAGCATGGTATTTGTCAGCGTGTCAAAATTCTCGTACTTATCAATCAGGGCTATAAATTTCTCTGCTGATTTCTGGCTCTGCTCATAGCCGGTAACAGCCTTTTCCAACTCCGCAATTTCAATCTCAAGTGCGTCCTGCTCTTTGGCATACTGTGCATCAAGCGCCTTATATCGTGTATCCGGCAGCTTGCCGAGGGCGTTATCCTCATAGATTTTGCAAATCAGTTTTTCCAGTTCTCCGGCTCTCTTTTGGGCAGTAGCCAGATGCCTGCGCTTTTTCGATATATCGGCACTCTGTTGAGCAACCTGCGTCTCCTGAACAGTGTGAATAAATTCCGTCCGGTCATTTCTCGAATATTCAGCGATAGCCCGGAGTGTGTCGGAAACCAATGTCAGAACAGCACTCTCATTGATACGGTGTTGTGTAAGGCATAGTGTCCCACACGGAACTTTGGTATAATTGGAACAGGTATATTGAGAAATCCGCTTGCCATTGTTGGTGCGGTGGACATACATCTTGCCGCCACAATCGGCACAATAGAGTAAGCCTGTGAGGGGAGCTGCTTCGCCCCAGCCGTTTGGATAACGCCGTACATTGCTGCGGATTTTCTGCACCAGATCAAAGGTCTGCTGGTCGATAATGGCTTCATGGGTATTCTCAAAGATCGTCCACTCGTCCTCAGAAACATAGTGGCTTTTCTTGTCCTTAAAGTGCTTGCGGGTCTTGAAATTGATGGTGTGCCCCAAATACTCTCGTTTTTTCAAAATGTTCACGATGGTAGATGATCCCCATCCATAGGGGTCTTTGACCGGCTTTGAACGGTTCACACCCTCGTTGAAGCGGGCAAGGTGTACGACGGGAATTTCAATCCGATCTGCGGATAATTTGCAGGCAATCTGATAAGGCCCATATCCCTCCAGCGTGAGGGAGAAGATACGGCGTACCACTTCGGCGGCTTCCTCATCTACCAGCCAATGCTCCCGTTTTTCGTCCCATAAGTAGCCGTAAATCACAGTGCCGGTCAGGTGCTTGCCGCTCATACCTTTTGCCTTAAACACAGAACGGATTTTCCTGCTGGTATCACGGGCGTAAAATTCATTCATGATGTTGCGGAATGGGGTAAAATCGTCATCGCCTTTCAGACTGTCCACACCGTCGTTGATGGCGATCAGACGAACACCGCGTTGCCGCAAAACCTCCATGACCTGACCGACCTTCAGATAGTCGCGCCCCAACCGGCTCATGTCCTTGATGACGATTGCCTCTACACGCCCTGCCTCCACTTCCTCCATCATCGCCAAAAATCCGGGGCGGTCAAAACGGGTGCCTGAGATACCATCATCTGTAAAGTGCGTAGGGTTTGGCAGCCCATTCCGGCGGGCAAAATCCTCTAACATCTGTTTTTGGTTGGATATGGAATTGCTCTCGCCCTGTAACTCGTCGTCCCGGCTCAGGCGCTCGTACAGTGGGGTAATTTTTTCATTTCTCATGGCTGTACCTCCTGAAACAAAAATGCTCTAAGTGATTGCTTCACTAACCATGACAAAATCATGATTAAGAAGTCACTTAGAGCATATATCACCTGTAACATGAAAGAGCTTCACGATTCCGACTTCTGCCGGAGTGTGAAGCTCTTTTTGTTTGGCCGCTTCCAGATGTTCAAATGACCCGCAGGGCACCCTGCTCCCGCAGACGGAGCAGATAGCAGCTGTCCGCACCGAACACCTTTTCTATCGCGTCGTGATATTTTGCCGTCAGCATACCGGGTACAAACGCCTGAATGGTCCCTGCAAAGCCGCCGCCCTGCATCCGCCAGGCTCCCCCCTGCCCCTCCAGCAGAGTCTGACTGATGGCAAGCGCCACCGAGAGTCCCTGATGCCGTACGTCTGTGGAGCAGTAAACGTTCTGGCACAGGGCAAAAGAGGCGTGTCCACTTTCCAGAATCAGCTGCAGGAAGGCATTGAAATCCCCGCTGACCAGGGCATTCCGCTGGGCCAATGCGCGGGCATTCTCCTCAAAATAGTGGACTGCACGCAGAACAGCACGATCCCCGCAGGCCCTGCGCAGGCGTGGCAGAGCCGTCCAGAACTCCTGCTCCTTGACCTGCCCCAACACCTTACCGCCCAGACAAGCCGCCACCGATTCCATTTCATGCCGGATGGCCGCAAATTCACCGGTCAGCTCGCTGTGACTGCCCCGGGTATCGGTCACGCAAAGGGTCATGTCTGCCGGGAGCAGCCCTGCGGTGTGGATCTTTTCTATCCGGGGCTTCTTTGGGTCGGCAAAATCCGCAAAGATGACCCCGCCCACGGCACTGGTCAGCTGATCCAACAGGCCGCTGGGTTTTCCGAAATATGTATTTTCAGCATACTGGCAGATCTTCGCCAGCTCCGGCGCAGTCAGGCCACAGCCATATTCCCCGTTCAGGATGGCCGCCATTCCCATCTCGAAGGCCGCAGAGCTGGAAAGCCCGCTGCCCCGGAGCACGTCGCTGGCGGTATAGGCATCGAAGCCCCCCACCGTCTTTCCCTGTGCCCGGAAACCTTCCGCAATGCCCCGGATCAGGCTGGCCGAATGGGTGCTCTCTCCCTGCTGAGGCTCGGCCTCGCTCAGGTCAATGACATCCAGCTTGTTGAAGCCCCGGGATTTGACCCGGATAAAACCGTCGTCACTGGGGGATGCCACTGCGACCAGGTCCAGCGTCACCGCTGCCGCAAGACCATACCCGTGCTGATGATCGGTATGGTTGCCGCCCAGCTCCGCCCGGCCCGGAGCCGAGTAAACATGCACCTGCCGCCCGGGGCCATAGTAAAGCTCAAACTGTTCCAGCGCGGCGGCATACCGCTGCCGCTGGCGGGCCAGCACCGCCGGTTCTGTGCCATAGAGCGTGCAGAGCGCTTCGTCCCACTGCCCCGCAAGGATCTCCCGTTTGAGTTGTGCACTGGTCGCCATGGCCGTTCCTCCTCCACAAACGTTCTCCGCAAAGTCCGTGCATGAAGGGTCCATGCACTTGGGTTAGCCTTATTGTACTTCATTCCGCCCTCTTTTGCAATTTGAATCCGCAAAAAATCAAATTTCAGCGCGAAAAACAAAGTTTCGGATGTACTTTTGTTGAATTTGCAGATACAGTTATGATATACTGGAATCAAGAATGCGGTCAACTGGAGGAAACGATCATGGCAGATGTCTACAAGCAGTCCTTCAAGCAGAATTACACCAATAATATTGAATTATCCATCTTCAACTGTGGTCTGGAACGCTGTGCCCCGGGCCAGACCTGGGGCCCCGGTATCCGGGATCACTACCTGATCCATCTGGTGGTCTCGGGCAAGGGCACTTTTGAAGTGGGCGGCAAGACCTTTGAGGTCGTGCCGGGGGATCTGTTCTTTGCCCGGCCCAGTCAGCTCATCCGCTACTCTGCCGATGAGCAGCAGCCCTGGGAGTACAGCTGGGTCGGCTTCAACGGTGCCTGCGCTCACAAACTGGCGGCACAGCTGCCCTTTACCGACACTGCTCCTGTGCACCACACGCAGGACCCGGAGGGAATGCGGGCAGCTCTGACCAACATTTATTCTTCCCGCGGGTTAGAGCCTCAGGACGAGGCTGCCATGGTGGGGTACCTCTACCTGTTCATCTCTGCCCTGATGAAGGAGACCAGCGAGACGCGCCCCCACAACGCTTCCTCCTCCAATCAATATGTGCTGAATGCCATCAAATACATCCAGTTCAACTATTCGCACGACATCTCCATTGATGATGTCGCCAAGAGCGTGGGCGTTTCCCGCAGTCATCTGTACCGGGTGTTTATGCTCAATGTGGGCAAGAGCCCCATCGATTATCTGACCGAATACCGCATCAACGAAGCCTGCAAGCTGCTGAGGGCCGGCAACCTTTCCATTGCAGAGGTCGCCATCTCGGTGGGCTTCTTTGACCAGTTCTATTTTTCCCGGGTCTTCAAGCGGGCCAAGGGGATGCCGCCCAGCAAATACATTGCCGCCCAGAGCGAAAATGCAGATGCCCCCGCTTCGGAAGAAGCCTGACCCAATCCCATTCCAAAGGAGAATTTCCATGCCCTTACAAAAAAATCAGGTGCTGACCCTGACCATTGAGCGCCTGTCCAACGATGGCAGCGGCGTTGCTCACAGCCCGGACGGCGAGGCTGTGTTCATACCCGGCACCGCCCCCGGTGACGTTGCCGCCATCCGCATCGTGAAAGATTGCGGCCGCTACGCTTTCGGTATTTTGGATGCCATTCAGACTCCCTCGCCTGACCGTATCCCGGTAGATTGTGCAGTGGCCGGCCCCTGCGGTGGCTGCAGCCTGCGGCATCTGGATTATGCCGCTGAACTGCGCGCCAAGGGCGAAAGCGTTACCGATGCTTTCCGCCGCATTGGCGGGCTGGATGTACCCGTGCTGCCGCCCCTCCCCTCCCCCGAGATCGACCGCTACCGCAATAAGGTTCAATTCCCGGTGGGCCGTGATAAGAATGGCAAGCCCTGCATCGGTTTCTACGCCGGGCGCACCCACCGCATTGTACCCTGCCCCGACTGCAAGCTGCAGCCGGATGTGCTGAACGAGATCGGCAATACCCTCTGCGATTTCTTTGCCGCCCACAACATCCAACCCTACGACGAGCAGACGGGCAAGGGGCTGGTGCGTCATGTGTTTCTGCGGCGGGGTGTCCACAGCGGCCAGATCATGGTCTGTCTGGTCTGCACCCGGGCAAAGCTGCCCCACGCAGAGGAGCTTTGTCGCACACTGACTGCGCAGTTTTCCGATATCGCCACCATCCTGATCAATGTCAACGCCAGAAACACCAATGTGATCCTGGGCAGCGAGACCCACACCCTGTACGGCCCCGGGTTCATCGAGGACACCCTCTGCGGCGTTCCTGTGCAGCTGGGCCCTTTGTCGTTCTATCAGGTCAATACCCTGGCCGCTGAGCAGCTCTATGGCATTGCCGCAGAATATGCTCAGTTGACCCCAGATGACCTGCTACTGGATCTCTATTGCGGCATGGGCACCATTGGCCTGTCCATGGCAGACCATTGCCGGGAGCTCATCGGTGTGGAGATCGTGCCTGAGGCCATCGAAAGCGCCAAGGCCAATGCTGCCCGCATGGGTGATGCCATAGCCGCAAAGAGCCGCTTCTTCTGCGCCGATGCTGGTAAGGCGGCCTCTCAGCTTGCCGCCGAGGGCCTGCACCCGGATGTTGTGATGCTCGACCCGCCCCGCAAAGGCTGTGACGAAGCAACCCTTTCCGCTGTCGTCACCATGTCCCCCCGCCGGGTGGTCTATGTCAGCTGCAACCCCTCCACCGCCGCCCGGGATGCCAAGTGGCTAGAAGAGCATGGGTATCGGGCAGAAAAGGTGCAGCCGGTGGACCTTTTCCCGAGGACGAGGCATGTGGAAGCGATAGTTTCGCTACAAAGAGGAATCTAGTGGAAATCATCCGCTTTACGTTGTTTTCTCGTCATGTTGTGTTCGATGGCGAGGGCGATAAACTCCGCAATAAACGCATTGAAAATCATATCACCGTTTCGGTGGTAATTGATATGGAGTGCGGAAACACAAAGAATTGAATATCTAACAATCGGCATAGCCGCAGACTTTAACAAAAAGCCTGCGGCTTTTTCTTTGCCCAAAAACAGAAAGGAGGCATCCGTGAAATGGCAGTTTTTCGGGTAGAAAAGAACAGCGGCTACACGGTCATGTCAAACCACCACCTGCGGAACCGGGCCTTGTCCCTGAAAGCCAAAGGCTTACTCTCCCAAATGCTCTCCCTGCCGGAAGATTGGGACTACACCCTGCAAGGGCTGGCCCGTATCAACCGGGAAAGCATTGACGCGATACGGCAGGCCATCCGGGAACTGGAACAGGCAGGCTACATCCAGCGTTCCAGAGAACGGGACGAGAAAGGGCGGCTGCGCGGTGCAGACTATGTGATCTTCGAGCTGCCGCAGCCCGTTCCTGCATCGGTTTCACCTACATTGGAAAATCCAACGTTGGAGAATCCCACGCAGGAAAACCCTACGTTGGAAAATCCAATGCAATTAAATAAAGATAAACTAATTACAGAAAAACAAAAGAAAGAGAGACAAAATACCGATTCCATTCCTATCCATTCCCCAAACCCCTTGCCTTTGGACAAGGACGAGGCAGTGGCACCGCCACCAGAATGGACGGGAAACCGAAAGGAAGCGGCCTATCAAATCTACCGGGACCTGATTTTGGAGAACATCGAGTATGACACCCTCACCCAGAATCCCCGGATAGACCGGGAACAGCTGGACGAAATCGTGGACATCCTGCTGGAAACGGTCTGCACTTCCCGCAAGTCCATCCGGGTGGCCGGGGACGATTACCCGGCAGAGTTGGTCAAGGCGAAATTCTTGAAGCTGGACAGCCATCACATCGAGTTCGTCATGGACTGCCTGCGGGACAACACCACCAAAGTCCGCAACATCAAGCAATACCTGCGGGCCATGCTGTTCAACGCCCCCAGCACCATCAACAGCTACTATGCGTCCCTTGTGGCGCACGATATGGCGCAGCCCGATTGGGGCCGCCCGCCCAACACCTGACCGAAAGGAGTACCCATCCATGAGAACACTTTACCTGCGGCGGCTGGTGGTTCCACCCTAGCTGCCGCTCTGAATTTTCTGCAACAAGGAGGGATTCATATTGCAGGAAGAAGTCACCCAGAAAACTATTGCCCTGTCCATGAAAACGGGCAAGCTCACTGCCCAAGCGTTGCAAGCTGCCCTGAAAAAATATTTGCAGCACCGGGCCAAGGGGCCAAAGCTGCACCACGGCAAGCAAAGCCTGAAACAGCTGAAAGCCCACGGCGCGGCCCTGACCAACATTGAAGTCACGGAAGCGAACATCGGGGCGTTCAAGCCCTGCGCCAAGAAGTACGGCGTGGACTTCACCTTGCGTAAGGACAAGACCACCCAGCCGCCCCACTACATCGTGATCTTCAAGGCCAAGGATGCGGACAATCTGGAACAGGCGTTCCGGGAGTTCACGGCCAAAACACTCTCCAAGGAGCAGCGGCCCTCCATCCGCAAGGTGCTGGCAGCAGCCAAGCAGAAAGCGGCCCAGCAGCCGAAACGCGCTAAAGAAAAAATTAAGCAAAGGGGGTTAGAGCGATGAAGCCTGAACTGAAAAAACTGCTGGTGCTGAATCTGCCGTATCTGCTGTTCGTGTACCTGTTCGCCAAATGCGGGCAGGCATACCGTCTGGCGGCGGGCGCGGATGCTTCGGCAAAGCTGCTCCACCTGACGGGCGGCATCTCTGTCGCCTTTGCAAGCCCGCTGCCCAGCCTGCATCTGTTTGACCTCTGCGTTGGCGTTGTTGGTGCGGTGGCTGTCCGGCTCATCGTGTACAGCAAGGGCAAGAACGCCAAGAAGTACCGCAAGGGCGAGGAATACGGTTCTGCCCGGTGGGGCACCGCCAAAGACATTGCCCCGTACATCGACCCCAAGTTTGAAAACAACATCCTGCTGACCCAGACCGAACGCCTGACCATGACCGGGCGGCCCAAAGACCCCAAGACGGCCCGGAACAAGAATGTGCTGGTGATCGGCGGCTCCGGCAGCGGCAAGACCCGCTTCTATGTGAAGCCCAACCTCATGCAATGCTTTCCCACGTCTGATTATCCCACCTCATTCGTAGTCACAGACCCGAAAGGCACACTGGTTCTCGAAACAGGCCAAATGTTCCAGCGGGCAGGCTATCGTGTAAAAATCCTGAACACGATAAACTTTTCCAAGTCCATGAAGTACAACCCCTTTGTTTACATCCACTCGGAAAAGGACGTGCTGAAGCTGGTGAATACCCTTATCGCCAACACCAAGGGCGAGGGCGAGAAATCAGCAGAAGATTTTTGGGTGAAGTCGGAACGGCTGTTCTACACCGCGCTTATCGGCTACATCTGGTATGAGGCCCCGGCAGAAGAAATGAACTTCACCACCCTGCTGGAAATGATAAATGCCAGTGAAGCCCGCGAGGACGACCCGGAGTTTCAAAGCCCGGTGGACCTCATGTTTGAACGGCTGGAACAGAAAGACCCGGATCACTTCGCTGTCCGGCAATACAAAAAGTTTTTGCTGTCGGCGGGCAAGACCCGTTCTTCCATCCTGATAAGCTGTGGTGCCCGTTTAGCCCCATTTGACATCCGGGAAGTGCGTGAACTGATGGAGGACGATGAAATGGAGCTGGACACCATCGGGGATGAAAAGACCGTACTGTTCCTGATTATGAGCGACACGGACACCACCTTCAACTTCATTCTCGCCATGCTCCAAAGCCAGCTTATCAACCTGCTGTGTGACCGCGCGGATGATAAATACGGTGGCCGACTGCCTGTCCATGTACGGCTGATTCTGGACGAGTTCGCCAACATTGGGCAGATTCCCAACTTCGACAAGCTGATCGCCACCATCCGCAGCCGGGAAATCTCGGCATCCATCATCTTGCAGAGCCAGTCGCAGCTGAAAGCTATCTACAAGGATGCGGCCGAAATCATTTCGGACAACTGCGATTCTGTTCTCTTTTTGAGTGGGCGGGGCAAGAATGCCAAAGAGATCTCCGATGCGCTGGGGAAAGAGACCATCGACAGTTTCAACACCAGCGAAAACCGGGGTTCTCAAACCTCCCACGGACTGAACTATCAAAAATTAGGAAAGGCGTTGATGTCAGAGGACGAAATCGCAATCATGGACGGCGGCAGGTGCATCTTGCAGCTGCGGGGAGTGAGGCCGTTCTTCTCGGAGAAGTTCGACATCACCAAGCACCCGCACTACAAGTACCTTGCAGATGCGGACAAGAAAAACACATTTGATGTGGACAGGTTCTTATCCAGTCTGCGCCGGAAACGGCAGCAGGTAGTCGCACAGGACGAAAGTTTTGACCTGTACGAAATCGACCTGTCGGATGAAAATGCAGCCGAATAATTTTTATTTTGAGTGCCGCAGAACAAGCGGCAGAAAGTGAGGACCTTATGGAATTTTTCAACAGCGCAGTCGATACTTTGCAGACCATCGTGGTCGGTCTGGGCGGTGCCCTGTGTGTCTGGGGCGGCATCAACCTGTTGGAGGGCTATGGACAGGATAACCCCGGCAGCAATGCTCATGTGCCATAAAGTAACACACAAGAAGTTGATAGACAACAGCCCGTTATTCCGTAAAAATTTCAAAGTAGAATTTCATGGAAGCCATACAAATTGTGTGGCTTCTTTTGCTTAATAAGCAAAGATAAATTTTCTAATACCCTATTGACAAAAGTGTTTGCCTTGAATATAATGTACTTGTACGATAAGTACATTAAAGAACAAAGGAGGGGCGTTGTGGAAATTATCATAAGCAGTAATACGAGCAAGCCAATTTATGAGCAGATAACTTCACAGATAAAAGCCATGATTATGAGTGGCGAGTTAAAAACCGGCGATCCTATTCCCTCTATGCGGGCGCTGGCAAAGTCCATTCATGTGAGTGTTATTACCGTTCAAAAAGCGTATGAAGATTTGCAAAGGGACGGTTTTATTGAAACGACGGTAGGCCGAGGAAGTTTTGTGTCGGCACAGAACAAAGACTTTTATCAGGAAGAACAGCAGAGATTGGCCGAAGAACATTTGCAAGAGGCCGCCGATATTGGGCGGATAAGTGGAATATCGTTGGAAAAACTGATTGAATTACTTACGATATTTTATCAAGAGGAGGATTAACTATGAACGCTATTTTGCAGGTTGAGAACTTGACAAAGCAATACGCCGATTTCAAGTTAGACCATGTTTCGTTTTCGGTTCCGAAAGGAACAATCATGGGGCTTATTGGCGAAAATGGAGCCGGAAAAAGCACAACTATCAATGCTATTCTTGATTTAATTCATAAAGATGATGGAACAGTTACTTTTTGGGGGCAGGAATTATCGTCCACAAAACAAATCAAAGAGGATGTTGGCGTAGTGTTTGACGGAATTAACTTCTATGAAACGCTCACTCCGGCCAAAGTCGGGAAAATTGCTGGTGCTGCCTACAAACAGTGGGACGGCCATCTGTTTCAAGACTATCTAAAGCGGTTTCAACTTCCAGCGGATAAGGAAATTAAATCTCTGTCCAAGGGAATGAAGATGAAGTTGTGTATTGCCGTCGCCCTTTCCCATAACCCCAAGCTACTGATTTTGGACGAAGCGACAAGCGGCCTCGACCCTGTAATGCGTGATGATATTCTTGATGTATTTCTTGAATTTGTTCAGGACGAAAATCATTCCATTTTGATGTCCTCGCATATCACAACAGATTTAGAAAAAGTCGCAGATTACATTACATTTATTCATCAGGGCAAGGTTCTTTTTTGTAAAACGAAAGATGAACTTCGTTATAACTATGGTATTATCCGCTGTGGCGCAGCACTGTTCGACCAGCTCGATAAAGCGGAAATTCTGGCTTACCGCAAAGATGATTATCAATGGAATGTGCTGGTAGCTGACAAGGAAAAAGCCCGGAGGAAATATAAAAATGCCGTAGTGGACGACGCAACAATCGACGATATTCTGCTGCTGTATGTGAAAGGAGAGCAAGCAAAATGAAAAGTCTTGTTTTGAAAGATTTATTTAATATCGGCCACAATGCGAAATCTATGCTATTCATCCTTGTGGTTTTTGCCGTTGCGCTTATTCCGTTTTCCGGCGTAGAAGGCTATATTTTTGTATGTGCGATTTTGTGCAGCATGATGATTGTAACAACCTTTTCTTTTGATGACAGTTCTAAATGGACACGGTATGCTATGATAATGCCAGTTTCCAAGAAAGAATTGGTTGCTGGAAAATTTATGGTGCTGGCTATCTTCTGCGCCATTGGCAGCCTCTTTGGGCTGATTATTGGTTTTATCGGTGGCCTAATCACACATAAAATCGTACTCGACATAGTAGGGATTGGAGAGCTTCTGTTTTTGACACTCGGTGCATGGGTAATCTCCCTTATTTTTGGAAGTATGTCAATTCCTCTTGTGTTCAAGTTTGGCGCAGAAAAAGGCCGTGTTCTGCTATTAGTATCATTCCTCATTCCGGCAGGGATTTGCTTTGGAATATATCAGCTTCTTACTATGCTGGGAGTTGCATTGACAGACCAGATTGTATTTATTCTTCTCTGCTGCTCACCGCTTCTGGCGTTGGCATGGTGCTATGTGATGTATCAAATCAGTTATCGCATTTTTGTAAAGCAAGAGCTTTGATTTCTATTGGGAGGTATCTATATGGGAAGCAGAAGATTTGAAATTACTGAAACCGCAGGAAGTGTGAAAGGCTTTTATGTGGTAGTGGACAGAGAAACCGGGGTCAATTACCTTGTGGCAAAGTTTGGAACTGGCGGGGGTATTTGTCCCTTGATTGACAAAGACGGAAAACCGATTATCAGCGAGTAGCAAAGCCAGCCGAGCCAGTCAACGGTCAAGATAAACAGCGCATACTGCGCTGCCGTTGACAGCCCCGCCTGCCTTTGCGGATAGGCAATCAAGGGGCGACAGCAAGGAGTGCTGCCGCCCTTTCCCATAATCGAAGAAAGGGGGATTTTCCATGACTGAATACGAAGCCTATCAAGAACATATCCGCTATACCCATGATACCTATTGCCGGATTGTTATTCGCCATGCGTCCTTTGACGCTGCCCGTATGCTGGCGGCGAGATGGAAACGGGAAATCTCCCTTGAATATCTGACCGAAGAAAAGTTTGTCCAACTAAGCACCACAGACGAGTATTTTCAAGTGCAGGACTATGGCGAAACTTATCCGTTCTCTGTCCGGGGGCAGACGATACTTTTAGATAGCTGTTCTCTTGCGGCTGCTCTTGCCCGATTGCCGGAACAGACGCAGGAAGAAATCTTTTTGTACTACTTCCAGCACTTGACGCAGAAAGAAATCGGAGAACAAAGCGGCTGGACACGCAGCACAATCGGGCGGCATATACGGCTTGCCTTGAAGCGGCTGAAAGAGGAAATGGAGGTGCTGTCCCATGAGTAACCGACTTCTCCCCTATGACATTATCATAAAGGCACATGAGGGCGACCCCATAGCGATACAAGCCGTCCTTGACCGATACGCTGGATATATCCGCTACTTCTCTAAGATGAACGGCTATTACAACTCTGATATGGAGGACTACATCAGAACAAAGCTGATTGAAAGCCTGTTCAAGTTCCGGCTTGACCGATAACATAGAAACTGAATATCCCGCCGCCCCGCAGCGGCACATGAAGCAGTAAATCCGAAAAAGATTTGCTGCTTTTTTTGCGCCCATTTTTGGCAAATTTCCAAAAGTTCCGTATTAGATAGTGAAACCAAAAAAAGGCTGCCGTTTTTTTAGACAGCGGGCAAAACGCAGCTTCCGAAACGCCTTATTGTCGGGAAAGACCGAGCCGCCGGAAAAGTTCTTGCCGGAAAGTCCGTCATTTTTGCTTTTTGCGGTGTTGTAGGGAGTAAGGGAAGAACGCCAGCCCGCAGCCTTTTATAAAAAAGCTGGTTATAGATTTTCTGAAAAAGTGGCAGTAGCAAGTGAACGGCAGTCCGGCAGTTTCTTAGAGCAAGATTCTACCACGGTGCCAAAATCCGCATATCTGCGGTTTTGCCCCCTTTGGTAAATCTTGTTGGGGAGTGCCTTCCCCAAACCCTGCTCATGCGCCCTGTCGGGCGAGAAAGGAGGTCAACGCTTGAAGAAAAAATACAACACGCCCCACCGCTGCCATGTGGTCAAAACCCGCATGACCGAGGAAGAATACGCCGACTTTACCGAGCGGCTGAAACACTATGACATGAGCCAAGCCGAATTTATCCGGCAATCCATTACACGGGCGACTATTCGCCCCATCGTTACCGTTTCCCCGGTCAATGATGAACTGTTGTCCGCCGTTGGCAGGCTGACCGCTGAATACGGAAAAATCGGCAGCAACCTCAATCAGATTGCCCGCGCCCTCAACGAGTACGGCACACCATACAATGCCCTGTCCGTTGAAATACGCGCTGCCATTTCTGACCTTGCCGCCTTGAAGTTTGAAGTCTTGCGAAAGGTAGGTGACGCTGTTGGCAACATTCAAACATATCAGCTCTAAAAATGCGGACTATGGCGCTGCCGAGCAGTACCTCACCTTTGAACATGACGAGTTTACCATGAAGCCCACCCTTGATGAAAACGGGCGGCTCATACTCCGGGAGGACTACCGAATAGCAACGCTGAACTGCGGCGGCGAAGATTTTGCCGTTGCCTGTATGCGCTCCAATCTCCGCTATGGGAAGAACCAGAAGCGGGAAGATGTAAAAAGCCACCACTACATTATCAGCTTTGACCCACGGGACGCGGCAGACAACGGCTTGACCGTAGACCAGGCGCAGGTGTTGGGCGAGGAATTTTGCCGGAAGCAGTTTCCCGGACACCAAGCTATTGTTTGCACCCACCCGGACGGACACAACCACAGCGGCAATATCCATGTGCATATCGTTATCAATTCCCTGCGGATAGCGGAAGTTCCGTTCCTGCCCTACATGGACAGACCAGCAGACACCCGCGCCGGGTGTAAGCACCGCTGCACAGACGCAGCGATGGAATACTTCAAAGCCGAAGTCATGGAGCTGTGCCACCGGGAAAATCTCTATTCAAATCGACCTTTTGCATGGCAGCAAGAACCGCATTACCGAGCGTGAGTATTGGGTGCAGCGGAAAGGACAGGAAAAGCTGGACAAGGAAGCCGCTGCCTTGCCAGCCGGAGAACAGCCCGCCAAGCCCACAAAGTTTGAAACGGACAAGGAAAAATTGCGGCAGATCATACGCGCCGCACTGTCCTCTGCCGCCAGCTATGACGAGTTTGCCGCCGTTCTCTTACAGCAGGGCGTGACCGTCAAGGAGAGCCGGGGGCGGCTGTCCTATCTCACGCCGGACAGGACAAAGCCCATTACCGCCCGCAAGCTGGGCGATGATTTTGACCGCGCCGCCGTTCTTGCCCTTTTGGAACAGAACACCCACAGAGCCACCGAGCAGACAGCAGCCATACCCGAATACCCCCGCAGCATAAAGGAGCGTTTGGAGAGCAAAAAAGCTGTCCAAACCACACCGGAAAAGGACGGTATTCAGCGCATGGTTGACCGGGCGGCAAAGCGAGCCGAGGGAAAAGGCGTGGGCTATGACCGCTGGGCGGCAATCCACAATCTGAAACAAATGGCGGCTACCGTTGCCGCCTACGGGCAGTACGGCTATTCGCCGGAGGAACTGGACGCAGCCCTTGTATCCGCCAATGCGGATTTACAGGACAGCACCGCCAAGCTGAAAGCCCTGGACGCTGCTATCCGGGAGAAAAAGGAGCTTCAGACACAGGTGCTTGCCTATGCCAAGACCAAGCCTGCCCGTGACGGTCTGAAAGCGCAGAAAACGGAGAAAGCCCGCAGCACCTACCGGGAACGGCACGAAAGCGATTTTATCATAGCGGACGCAGCCACCCGTTATTTCCGGGCGCATGGCGTTTCCAAGCTGCCAAGCCATAAAGCCCTGCAAGCGGAAATCGAGCTGCTTACCGCCGAAAAGAACGCCCACTACAACGAATACCGGGAGAAAAAAGCCCGTGTCAAGGAGCTGCATACCGTGAAAAGCAACCTTTCCCAAATCCTGCAAGGCGAGAAAGACAGGCAGAAAAAGCACGAACAGGAGCGTTAAAAACCGCCCCAAACGATACCAAAACGGGGATATGCCCTGCACCCTATCCGCAATACTACCCACCTTTGAAACGGGGCATACAGCGCAGGAAATCCCCGAAAATGACACCGAGAAACTACATTTTTACCGACCTATCCGCTTATACCAGCGGAAACGGCAGAAAGGAGCGAGAAATGCCACGCATGAGCAAAAAGCGGCGGTTGGAATGGAGTTTTTTCCTCAACCACCGAAACCGTATTACCTACAATGACCTTTGCCGGGGCTGCACACACGGCTGCAAGCAGAGCTTCCGGGCGATTATCGTCCTCTGCCCCCGGTATTTCTCTAAGAGATGGAAACACAGGGAGGACACCGCCAATGGCAGATAACCGCAAATATTACTACCTCAAACTGAAAGAAAACTTCTTCGACAGCGATTCCATTGTGCTGTTGGAGGACATGAAAGACGGGATTTTGTATTCCAATATCCTCTTGAAGCTGTACTTAAAATCGCTGAAAAATGGCGGCAGATTGCAGCTTGACGAGCATATCCCCTATACCGCCCAGATGATAGCCACGCTGACCCGTCACCAAATCGGGACGGTGGAACGGGCATTAGCCATCTTCCAGCAGTTAGGGCTTGTGGAGCAGCTTGACTGCGGGCTGCTTTATATGACCGACATCGAGCTGATGATCGGTCAATCCTCTACCGAAGCGGAACGGAAACGCGCCGCAAGGCTTGAAAATAAGGCACTTTTGCCGCCGCGGACAAATGGCGGACATTTGTCCGACATTCGTCCACCAGAGATAGAGATAAAGAAAGAGATAGATATAGAGTTAGAAAAAGAGGAAGAGTTAAAGGGACAAGCCCTCGCCCGCAGCTATGGCAGATATGAGAATGTATTTCTGACTGATACGGAGCTTTCCGAACTGCAAGCGGATCTGCCCGAAAAATGGGCGTACTATATTGAGCGGCTTTCCGGCTATATCGCGTCCACGGGCAAGAAATATAAAAACCACGCCGCCACTATTCGCAGATGGGCGGCAGACGATACCGCAAAGGCTGCCCCGAAACAGGGCATACCCGAATACACCTGCAAGGAGGGCGAGAGCTTATGAGTAATCTGTTTACAGAACGAGTTTTGAATATGACGGCTGTTACCCCACAGCCGGAGGACTACATGGGCGAGGACGGACTGCTTTACTGCGGCAAGTGTCACACTCCGAAAGAAACCTACTTCCCGGAAAAGCAAGCCGCCTTGTTTGGGCGTGACCGCCACCCGGCAGAATGTGACTGCCAGAAAGCCCAGCGTTTGGAGCGTGAAGCCGCCGAACAGCGCAGAAAGCACCTTGACACCGTGGAGGACTTGAAACGCCGGGGATTTACCAATCCCACCATGCAGGAATGGACTTTTGCCAATGACAACGGGAAATGCCCGCAAATGGAGATTGCACACTTCTATGTGGAGCATTGGGAAACCATGCGCGAGGAAAATATCGGCTATCTGCTATGGGGCAAAGTTGGCACAGGAAAAAGCTATTTTGCCGGGTGTATCGCCAATGCCCTCATGGAGCAGGAAGTCGCTGTCCGCATGACGAACTTTTCTGCGATTTTGAATGACCTGACCGCCAGCTTTGAGGGGCGCAACGAGTATATCGAGCGTCTTTGCCGTTTTCCTCTGCTTATCATTGATGATTTTGGAATGGAGCGCGGCACAGAGTACGGTTTAGAACAGGTCTACAATGTGATTGACAGCCGCTACCGTAGCCGCAAGCCCTTAATCGTTACCACCAATCTGACATTGGACAGCCTGCAAAATCCGCTGGACACCGCCCATGCCCGGATTTATGACCGCCTTTTGGAAATGTGCGCCCCTATCCTCTTTACGGGAGAGAACTTCCGCCGTGAAACGGCGCAAGCCAAGCTGAACAGACTAAAAGAATTGATGAAATGAAAGGAGTTGCCTATGGCAGAGAACAAGCAGAACACCACCCCGGAACGCCGCCCGGACTGCGTGACAGAGATCCGCATGGGCAACACCGTCCTTGTCGTTTCCGGCTTTTTCAAAAAAGATACCACCGACACCGCAGCCGATAAGATGATGAAAGTGCTGGAGGCGGAAGCCGCCGCAGGACACAAAGCCCAGCTTTCGCCCTAACGCTACAAGCCGCACAGAAAAATCGTCATTTTACCGGGCGGTAAAGAAGCAGAAGCCGCTATACAGACAGCCGCCCCATGTGGTATAATCGAAATACGGAATAGTGGGGCTGGCTGTCGGAAACGGAGGATTTTATGTTAAGACAGACCACCCAGAAAATCACTGCCCTTTATCCAAGACTATCCCATGAGGACGAGCTGCAAGGCGAAAGCAATTCCATTTCCAACCAGAAGCGTATTCTTGAAACCTACGCAAAGCAGAACGGTTTTTCCAATCTGCGCTGGTACACGGACGATGGTTATTCTGGTGCGAACTTCCAAAGACCGGGCTTTCAATCCATGCTTGCGGATATTGAAGCCGGGAAAGTGGCTACTGTTATCGTAAAGGATATGTCACGGTTAGGGCGAAACTACTTGCAGGTGGGAATGTATACCGAGATGATTTTCCCACAAAAAGGCGTCCGCTTTATCGCCATCAACGATGGAGTAGACAGCGCACAGGGCGACAATGATTTTGCCCCTCTGCGGAACATTTTCAACGAATGGCTGGTGAGAGATACGAGTAAGAAAATCAAAGCTGTAAAACGGTCAAAAGGCATGAGCGGCAAGCCTGTTACGAGCAAACCCGTGTACGGCTACCTCATGGACGAGGACGAAAACTTCATCATTGACGAGGAAGCCGCACCCGTGGTCAAGCAGATATACCGTCTGTGCCTTGCCGGGAACGGTCCGACCAAGATAGCCCGTATGCTGACCGAGCAGGAAATCCCAACGCCGGGAACGCTGGAATACCGCAGGACGGGCAGCACACGCCGCTATCACCCCGGCTATGAGTGCAAATGGGCGACAAATACCGTGGTGCATATCCTTGAAAACCGGGAGTACATGGGCTGTTTGGTGAACTTCAAGACGGAGAAACCGTCCTACAAGACCAAGCACAGCATAGAAAATCCCATTGAGAAACAGGCAATTTTCGAGAACCACCATGAGCCTATCATCGACACCCAGACATGGGAGCGTGTGCAGGAATTACGCAAACAGCGCAAGCGTCCGAACCGCTATGATGAAGTGGGCTTGTTCTCTGGTATGCTCTTTTGCGCGGACTGCGGCAGCGTCATGTATCAGCAGCGTTACCAGACCGATAAGCGGAAACAGGACTGCTATATCTGCGGGAACTACAAGAAGCGCACCCATGACTGCACCGCACATTTTATCCGCACCGACCTTTTGACTGCGGGCGTTCTCTCCAATCTACGGAAAGTGACGAGCTATGCGGCAAAGCATGAAGCCCGGTTTATGAAGCTGCTGATCGAGCAGAACGAGGACGGCGGCAAACGCCGGAACGCCGCCAAGAAAAAGGAACTGGAAGCTGCCGAAAAGCGTATCGGTGAACTTTCCGCTATTTTCAAGCGGCTGTATGAGGACAGCGTAAGCGGTCGCATTTCTGACGAGCGTTTCACGGAGCTTTCGGCAGACTATGAAGCCGAACAGCAGGAATTGAAAGAGCGTGTTGCCAGAATACAGGCGGAGCTTTCCAAAGCACAGGAAGCTACCGTAAACGCAGAAAAGTTTATGAACATTGTCCGCAAGCACATGAACTTTGAAGAACTGACCCACACCCTCTTGCGTGAGTTTGTAGAGAAAATCGTTGTGCATGAGTGCAGCTACGATGAAAACGGCACACGCAGACAGGATATTGAGATTTACTATTCTTTCGTCGGCAAAGTGGACTTGCCCGAATGACCGCCCGCCCTATCCGATATCAAAGGCAAGTATCGGATAGGAAAGGCAAAATTTTTTACGCTTCTATTACTTCTTTATCACACATAAGCAAAGAGCCAGGGCGTGAAGCAGCTGGTCGCGGGCGGCGGCGTTGCCCTGATCGGCGTGACCCTTGTCCCGCTGCTGTCCGGGCTGCTGGGCTAAGTCCTGCATCGCTGCCCACAATTTTCCGAACAACGAACACTTAAAATCCTACTCCGCGCTCTCCCGCTCACATGGGAGGGCGCGGGAAAGGAGGTATCTTTGCTTGATTAGTGAGATCATCGAAAAATGGATAAAGGGCATTTTGATCGATGGCATCACGGGCAACCTCTCCGGCCTGTTCGATAACGTGAACGCCAAGGTGGGCGAAATCGCTTCGGATGTCGGCTCTACCCCGCAGGCGTGGAACAGCGGCATTTTCAATATGCTGCGCAGTCTTTCCGAAACGGTAGTGCTGCCCATTGCAGCGGCCATCCTTGCCCTTGTGATGTGCCATGAGCTTATCCAGATGATTACCGAAAGGAACAATATGCACGACGTTGACACGTTCATGTTCTTTAAGTGGTTTTTCAAAGCCTTTGTTGCCGTTTTCTTGGTAACGCACACCTTTGATATTACTATGGCGGTGTTTGATATGGCGCAGCATATTGTGTCCGGCGCGGCGGGGGTAATCGGCGGCGATACGAATATCGACGTAACCGAAGCCCTTGCCGCCATGCAGGAGGGACTAAAAGATATGGAAATCCCCGAACTACTGTTACTTGTCATGGAAACGAGCCTTATAAGCCTTTGTATGAAAATCATGTCCGTACTGATAACCGTTATCCTCTACGGCAGAATGATTGAGATATACGGCGCGTCCAGAAGCGCCGCTTTTCATCCAAAGGCGGTGTGCGGGCATTTTGGGAACCCGGCTTTAGCAAGCCGGTAAAGAAAAGTATCAAAGACGTGAAAAGCGTCACTTTAGCGTCATCCGATTTACCCCGGAGGGAAACCACAAGGGGGACAATAGCGTATCGGAAAAATCGCAAGTTGGGAAAACCATCTACCCACGACTGAGCGGCAAGACGCAACATTGTGAATGAGGAGCAAGGCTAAACTGCTTTAAGGGCAGTCCGAGGCGGGATACTCGACCCGGCGGCGCAGGATGGTTGTATTCGCCGTATGTCATAGCGGAATGTGACAGGTAAACACAGACCGCACGATACTTATGACAGCCAGCCGCAGTAAGCGGAAAAGGACGAAAACCCACTACCGACATCACAATACGCTTTTCCCAAAGTGTCTAACTGGAGATTGCCTAAACCGGAACGCCGGAACTATCCGGCTATGCGTAATGCCGCAAGGCGATAAATTTCAAGGGGTAAAAACCCAAGAAAGATGACGCTGAATATCCGGCATGGCAACGGAGCCTCCGTAGTAGTCCGAGGGCGGGAAAGCCGTCTACATGGCGAAGGGAGGCAGGATGTCAACCAATTCATAAAAAGGAAAGGTGCGTGAGGCATTATGAGAAGTCCTGAAAATGTGTTGGAAAGCCTAAAATCCAAGGCGTGTAACAAGAGCTACAAGTACGAGCGGTTATACCGCAACCTGTACAATCCACAATTCTATCTGCTGGCATATCAGCGGATACAGGCGAAACCAGGCAACATGACAGCCGGAACAGACGGCAAAACCATTGACGGAATGGGAATGGCAAGGATAAACGCCCTCATTGAAAAGATGCGGGATTTTAGTTATCAGCCTAACCCGGCAAGGAGAACGTATATCCCGAAATCCAATGGGAAAATGCGTCCTCTGGGGATACCGTCATTCGACGATAAACTGATACAGGAGGTGGTGCGGCTCATCTTAGAGAGTATTTATGAGCCAACCTTTAGCGACTATTCCCACGGTTTCCGTATAAACAGAAGCTGTCATACGGCACTCAAATATGTGCAGAAATATTTTACGGGGACAAAGTGGTTCGTTGAGGGAGATATAAAGGGCTGTTTTGACAACGTAGACCATCATGTGTTGATTGCTATTTTGCGAAAGCGGATTGCAGATGAACATTTCATCGGTCTGCTCTGGAAGTTCTTGAAAGCTGGATATATGGAGGATTGGAATTATCACAATACTTATTCCGGCACTCCGCAAGGCTCCATCATCAGCCCTATCCTTGCAAACATCTACATGAACGAACTGGATAGCTATATGGCAGAGTATGCAGAGAAATTCAACTGCGGAAACCGCCGTAAAATCAATCCTGCGTTCAAGAAGAAGCTGGATGTCTGCCGGGGGAAAGAACAAAGGCTTAAAAGAAATCTCTCTAAAATGAGCGAGGAAGAAAAAGAGGGCTTAATTGCAGAAATCCGGGAACTGCGGCGTAGTCTGAAATCTATGCCGTATAGCGACCAGATGGACGATAGCTATAAACGGATTTGCTATATCCGATATGCCGATGATTTCTTAATTGGAGTTATCGGCAGCAAAGAGGACGCAGAACAGATTAAACAAGATGTAGGCTGCTTTATCCGGGACAAACTCCATCTGGAAATGTCCGAGGAAAAGACATTGATTACTCATGGACACGACGCTGCGAAGTTCTTGGGATATGAGGTCACAATCGCCAAAGGCGAACACAACAAAAAGACCAAAACCGGGGCTACCAGACGGGTAAACAATGGAAAAGTCTTACTTTATGTTCCCCATGATAAGTGGGTAAAACGACTGTTCTCCTACAATGCCCTCAAGATTAAATACGACAAACAAAATGGAAACAAAGAGGTTTGGGAACCTGTCCGGCGCACTCGCCTGTTGCACTTGGACGATTTGGAAATCCTAAACCAATACAACGCAGAAATCCGTGGATTGTATAACTACTACCGACTTGCAAACAACGTGTCTGTACTCAATAACTTCTACTATGTAATGAGATACAGTATGCTCAAAACCTTTGCTGGAAAATATCGGACACGAATCAGCAGAATTATCCGCAAGTACCGTCAAGGAAAAGATTTTGTTGTGGAATATCCGAAGAAAAACGGCAAGGTCGGAAAGGTATTGTTTTACAATAATGGGTTCCGCCGGGACACTAAAGTAGAAAGCGGAAATCCTGATATAGTAGCAAGAATTTTTGAGAATTATGGGCGTAATAGTCTTATAAAAAGACTGCAAGCAAACAGGTGTGAGTGGTGTGGCGCAGAGAATGTGCCGCTTGAAATACACCATATACGAAAACTCAAAGATTTAAGTGGCAGAAAACAATGGGAAATCGCCATGATTGGGCGTAAGCGCAAGACAATGGCACTCTGCGTCTACTGTCACGACAAGTTACACGCGGGGAAATTAGACTGACATCTGGAGAGCCGGATACGCTGAGAGGTGTAAGTCCGGTTCGGAGGGGAGTTCTCGGAAACCTGCCATAGTGATATGGTAAGGCGCCGGGTTCTTACCCTACTGGTCACAGCGTTGGGGCCTATCCCGCTGGCGACCATGGGCAGCAGCGAGTGGCGCAGCACCGGGCAGAACTATTTGAAATCGCTTTTGGCGTTAGGCTTCCAAGCGTTCCTGATTATGATTGTCGTGGGCATCTATGCGGTGCTGATACGCAACATTTCAGGTGCAGCGGACATTGCCGGGGCCATCTGGGGCTGCATGGGCTACACCGTGCTACTCTGTTTCTGTCTGTTCAAGACCGGCAGCATCAGCAAGTCGGTGTTTGGTGCCCACTAAGGCCGAGAAAGGAAAAACGTATGGCGTATGTGACCGTTCCCAAAGATTTGACCCATGTAAAATCCAAAGTCTTATTCGGGCTGACCAAGCGGCAGCTGGTCTGCTTCGGCGGCGCGCTCCTCACGGGCGGGCCGCTTTATTTTTTGACCCGGGACTATCTTTCCAACAGCGCGGCGGCCCTGCTGATGATTTTTGCCATGCTACCGGGGCTGCTGTTCGCTCTGTTCGAGCGGCACGGCCAGCCCCTTGAAGTGGTGATTCAGCAAATGATTCAGTGCTGCTTTATTCGTCCCAAGGAAAGGCCCTATCAGACCAACAATGCTTACGCCGCCCTTGTGCGGCAATACCAAATGGAACAGGAGGTAAAGGCCATTGTCCAGAAAAACGATACCCCGCGAAACCGAAAAGCCCAAAAAGCTCACCCGCGCCCAGAAAAAAGAAATTGATGCCGTTCTCCGCAAGTACAAGGGTGACGGCAAGCCCCGCACGGCACAGGCCACCATCCCGTATGAGGCCATCTACCCGGACGGTGTGTGCCGCATTGACCGACGCACGTTCTCCAAGTGCATTGCCTTTGAGGACATCAGCTATCAGCTGGCCCAGCCGGAAACGAGGACCGCCATCTTTGAACACCTGTGCGACCTGTACAACTATGTGGATGCCTCCATCCATGTGCAGCTTTCGTTTCTCAATCGCAAGGTTGACCCGGTGCAGTACGCAAAAAGTTTTGAGATCGCACCGCAGGGGGATGATTTTGACGACATCCGCGCCGAGTACACCGCCATCCTGCAAAAGCAGCTTGCCAGCGGAAACAACGGCATTGTCAAAACCAAGTACCTGACCTTCACCATCGAGGCAGACAATCTAAAAACCGCACGGGCGCGGCTGACCCGCATTGGTCTTGACCTGCTGGGCTATTTCAAGACCATGGGCTGCGTGGCGCACGTCATGGACGGACAGGCGCGTTTGGAGGTGCTGCACGGCATCTTCCACCCGGACGGCGAACCGTTCCGCTTTGACTGGGACTGGCTGGCACCCTCCGGCCTGTCCACCAAAGATTTTGTGGCTCCATCCTCCCTCTGTTTCGGTACGGCCAAGACCTTTGGCTTGGGCGGCAAGTATGGAGCTGTGAGCTTTTTACAAATCCTTGCGCCGGAACTTTCGGATGAAATGCTGGCCGACTTTCTCAAAACGGAAAGCGGCATTCTCGTCAATCTCCATGTGCAGGCCATCGACCAGACCGAGGCCATCAAAACCATCAAGCGGAAGATCACAGACCTTGACGCCATGAAGATTCAGGAGCAGAAAAAGGCTGTCCGTTCCGGGTACGACATGGACATCCTGCCCAGCGACCTTGCCACTTACGGCGAGGACGCCAAAAAGCTGCTGAACAAATTGCAAACAAGAAATGAGCGATTGTTCATGCTGACTTTTTTAGTGCTGAACATGGCCGACACCAAACAAAAGCTGGGCAACGATGTGTTCCAAGCGGCAGGTGTGGCCCAGAAATACAACTGTTCCCTTGTCCGGCTGGACTACCAGCAGGAGCAAGGCCTTGTGTCCAGCCTTCCGCTGGGTATCAACCAAATAAAGATTCAGCGCAGCCTTACCACCTCCAACGTGGCGGTGTTCGTGCCCTTTGTAACGCAGGAGCTTTTCCAGAGCGGTGCGGCCATGTACTACGGCATCAACGCAAAATCCCACAACATGATCATGCTGGACCGCAAGCAGGCCCGGTGTCCCAACGGCTTGAAGCTGGGCACGCCCGGCAGCGGCAAATCCATGAGCTGCAAGTCCGAAATCGTCAGTGTGTTTTTAACGACTGCTGACGATATTTTTATTTCAGACCCAGAGGCCGAGTATTATCCGCTGGTCAAGCGGCTGCATGGACAGGTCATTAAACTTTCGCCTACCAGCAAGGACTATGTGAATCCTTTGGACATCAACCTGAACTACTCCGAGGATGATAGCCCGCTGGCCTTGAAATCGGATTTTGTACTGTCGTTCTGTGAACTGGTTATGGGCGGCAAAACAGGTCTGGAAGCGATTGAACGCACCGTGATAGACCGTGCCGTGAAAGCCATCTACCGCCCCTATCTGGCGAGCCCCTGCCCGGAGAATATGCCCATCCTCTCCGATTTGCACCAAGCCCTGCTCGACCAACACTTGCCGGAAGCGGACCGGGTAGCGCAGGCACTCGACCTGTATGTATCCGGCTCGCTGAACGTTTTCAACCACAAAACGAATGTGGACATCCACAACCGGCTCGTGGCCTTTGACATCAAAGAGTTAGGCAAGCAGTTAAAAAAATTGGGGATGCTCATTATTCAGGACCAGATATGGGGCCGCGTCACCCAGAACCGCAGCCAAGGCCGGGCTACATGGTATTTTGCAGACGAGTTCCACTTGCTCTTGAAAGAGGAACAGACCGCCGCGTACAGTGCCGAGATTTGGAAGCGCTTCCGCAAATGGGGCGGCGTGCCCACAGGTGCCACCCAGAATGTGAAGGACCTTCTTTCTTCCCCGGAGATTGAGAACATTCTGGAAAACAGCGACTTCATCACGCTGCTGAATCAGGCATCCGGCGACCGTAAAATCCTTTCGGAACGGCTGAACCTCTCCGCAGACCAGCAGAAGTACATCGACAATTCGGAACCGGGCGAAGGACTGCTGATTTTTGAAAACGTGGTGCTTCCGTTTTCCAACCCCATCCCGAAAAACACACAGCTCTATAAGATCATGACCACCCGGCTCAGCGAGGTGGTGGAGCTATGAGCTTAACACATTTCAGCTTGTTTTCCGGCATCGGCGGCATCGACCTTGCCGCGGAAGCAGCGGGGTTTACCTCTGTCTGTCAATGCGAGTGGGCGGCATTTCCCGCCGCTGTGCTGGCAAGCCACTGGCCGGAAGTACCCCGTTTTCAGGACATCACCACTGTAACAAAGGAGGCTTTCTTTGAAAAAACAGGACTTCGCACCGTCACCCTCATTTCAGGTGGCTTCCCGTGCCAGCCGTTCTCCACCGCAGGGCGGCAGTGCGGCTTCCACGATGAACGCTACCTGTGGCCCGAAATGCTGCGGGTCATCCGGGAATTGCAGCCCCGTTGGGTGCTTGGAGAAAATGTTGCTGGCTTCCTCCGTATGGGGCTCGACAAAACGCTCATTGACTTGGAGCAGGCAGGTTACGATGTTCGGGTTTTCGTATTACCTGCTGCTGCCGTTGGCGCGTGGCACGAACGGAAACGGGTATTCATCATCGGCTCCGCTGCTTCCCACACCCCTTGCCAGCGACACCGGGGATGTGGGCAAGGGGCTGGACATCCAAATCTCTGCGAACGGCAGTTACCGCAAGATGAACAAGGATGGCAAGGCGTGGACGGCGCGGCTTTCCCATGTGGTCTACCGGATGACCCCCACCACGCTGGAAAAGCCCTACCTCAACCCGGACTGGGTAGAGTGGCTGATGGGTTTCCCGCGCAAATGGACGGACATTCCCTTTGGGCTAAAGAACCCGCCGACATCCCGCGTTTGACCGAAGAGGTGCCGAACCGCAGCAAGCGGATGAAAACGCTGGGCAATGCGGTTTCGCCGCCGCAGGTGTTCCCGATTCTCAAATACATTGCGGACATTGAAACAAGCTGTTGCCCGATGGGAGGTGAAGAACTTTGAAAGAATTGCAGGCAAAAGCCAAAGTCACCCAGACCATGACCCGTGACGGTCTGGTGGTAGAAAATCAGGCCACTGGTACTGTGGAGAACGTTTCCAGCCGGGAGGCGGAACAGGACTACTCCACGGATGCCGAGGGCAAGGCCGAAAAAATTCTGGAACGGGCCGAGGACATCAAGGACGGGCATGAAAATAAAAAGAAAGCGAAAAAGGCGGCAGAAACCGCGGCCACCGCCGAAAGTGAAGATGGTCTGCACCGTTCCGCTGCCCGTTTGGAATTGACCGAGGAAGAACGGGCAGACCCGGCGTTGCAGCCGTATATCCAAAAGGCGGGAGCGAAAGCCGACAAACTGGATGCAGCCCGCGCCGCTCTGCCGAAGAAGCGTGTCCCGGTCAAGGAAAAAGTTTACGATGCAGCCAGCGGCAAGGCAAAATCCACCCTGCGGTTTGAGCAGCAGGACAAAGGCCCGCCCAGCCTGAAACCAAACCCGGCCAGCCGCCCGCTGCCGGAAGCATTGCTGTTCGCTCACGGAAAAATCCACGAGGTCGAACACGAAAATGTGGGCGTGGAGGGCGGCCACAAAGGTGAAGAACTGGTGGAGCGTCAGACCGCCAAAGCCATCCGCAGCGGCATCCGGCACCACAAGATGAAGCCCTACAAGGCCGTGGAAAAGGCAGAGCGTCAGCTCATGTCTGCCAATGCAGAATACTTTTACCAGAAATCTTTGCGGGACAATCCGCAGATCGCGCAGTCCGCCAGCAACCCCATTTCCCGGATGTGGCAGAAACGGCGTATCAAACAGCAGTATGCCAAAGCTGCACGGCAGGCCGGACAAGCCGCCGCGCAGGGTGCAGCCGCCACCGCAGAGAACGGTTTCCGGGTAACGAAGCTGGCAGCCGAGGGCGGCGAACGAGTGGCCGAATTTGCGGCCCAGAACTGGAAAGCCATTCTGATCGTGGCCGTGTTCGGTCTGCTGGCTCTGCTCCTGATAACAGGGTTGCAGTCCTGCAACGTGATGGCGGGCACCGCTGGAACCGGCGTGACGGCATCCTCTTATTTTTCCAAGGACAAGGATATGCTGGGTGCAGAGAAGGCTTATGCCAAGCTGGAACAAAAGCTGCAACGGTATCTCGACACCTACGAGGCCACCCACAACTATGACGAGTATCATTTTTATCTGGATGAAATCGAGCATGACCCCTATGTGCTGATCTCGATTTTGTCCGCGCTGCATGATGGCGTTTTTACATTGGCCGAGGTGCAGGGCGAACTTGAAATGCTCTTTGAAAAGCAATACATCCTGACCGAGACCGTGACCATGCAGATACGCTACCGTACAAAAATGATGGTCATTATTGGCCCGTATGGTGTGCCGCAAGTTATCACCTACCAAGAACCGTATGAATACTACATCTGCACGGTCAAGCTGAAAAACAAGGATTTGTCCCATTTGCCCGTGGAAGTGCTGACCGAAGAACAACTCAGTGCTTATTCGCTCTATATGCGCACGCTGGGCAACCGGCCGGATTTGTTCGGGCAGGCACAGTACCCCAATGCGTCCACCATCAAGCAGCCCACCTATTACGACATTCCCCCGGAAGCACTAAAGGATGATAAGTTTGCCGCCATGATGGAGGAAGCCACCAAGTACATCGGCTACCCGTATGTGTGGGGCGGCAGTTCGCCCAGCACCAGCTTTGATTGCAGCGGCTACATTTCGTGGGTGTTGAATCACTCCGGCTGGAACGTGGGCCGTCAGACTGCGCAGGGCCTTTACAACTTCTGTACTCCTGTTTCGGCCGCACAGGTCAAACCGGGTGACCTTGTGTTTTTCAAGGGCACCTACGATACCCCCGGCGTGAGCCATTGCGGTATCTATGTAGGCAATTCCATCATGTTGCACTGCGGCGACCCTATCTCTTACACAAACCTCAACTCAAAATATTGGCAGGAACATTTTTATAGCTATGGACGTTTACCGTGACGCCAGAAAGGATTTTGTATGGCAAAAAGACTTTCCCGCATTGAGCGCGATATTGAACGGCTCAAAGAAAAAATCTCTGAATACCAGCAGCAGTTGAAAGAGCTGGAAGCTGCAAAGACTGAACAGGAAAACTTGCAGATCATTCAGCTGGTGCGCAGCATGAACATGAAGCCGGACGAGTTCGCAGCTTTCCTGCGCAGCGGTGCGCTGAACGCCGCGCCCACCGTTACCCCGTACCACAAACAGGAGGATGCCGCCAATGAAACCTGATTGGAACCGCCGTTTTGCAGCTGGGCTGCTGGCCATCCTGCTCTGCCTCTGCTCGTTCTCCATGCCCGCCTTTGCAAGCGGCTCTGACCCGGCCCCGGAACCTCTGCCGGAGATTATCGAAGAAGAACCCACTACGGGCGGCATGGAGCCGGAGGGTGTGCCCATCACGCCCAAGGGCAATGCAACACTGGTGGATGACTTTTACGGCGACAAGCAGCTTATCACCGTGACCACCAAAGCCGGGAATTATTTTTACATCCTGATTGACCGTGCCAACGAGGACAAAGAGACCTCTGTTCACTTCCTGAACCAAGTGGACGATGCCGACTTGCTGGCCCTGCTGGATGAAGAGCCGCAGGCCGCCGAAGTCTGCACCTGCACCGTGAAGTGTGATGTCGGGGATGTCAATGAAAACTGCCCCTTGTGTGAAAAGAACCTGCGCAACTGCACGGCCCCGGAAGCTGTGAAAACTGACACTGAAGCGCCAGAGGAAAAACCGAAGTCCAGCATGGGCAGTCTGATTGTCCTGCTGGTGCTGGCTCTGGCGGGCGGCGGTGCGGCCCTCTATTATTTCAAGTTCCGCAAGCCCAAGGCCGATACCACCGGGCACGATGATCTGGACGAGTACGATTTTGGCGAGGACGAGGATGCAGACGAGGAACCGGCTGAAATCGAGATTCATTCGGAGGACGGACAGGAGGATGAAACATGAGTTTTCAGCTGGTGATTGCCGAAAAGCCCAGTGTAGCCCGCAGCATTGCCACCGTGATCGGGGCCGGTGAAAAGCAAAATGGCTACTGGCAGGGCGGCGGGTATCTTGTCAGCTGGTGCATCGGGCATCTGGTGTCCTTTGCCGAGGCGGGCCAGTACGATGAAAAATACTGTAAGTGGCGGTATGAGGATTTGCCCATCCTGCCCCAGCCGTGGCAGTTCATTGTCCCAGACGAAAAGAAACAGCAGTTTGAAATCGTCCGCGCCCTGCTCAACCGCTCGGACGTGGACAGCGTGACCGCCGCGACCGACGCTGGCCGGGAGGGAGAACTGATTTTCCGTTTTGTCTACCAAATGGCCAGCTGCACAAAACCTGTGAAGCGGCTCTGGGTTTCCAGCATGGAGGATGCCGCCATCCGGGAGGGCTTTGCAAACCTGCGCCCGGATTCGGATTACGATGCGCTGTACCAATCGGCCCTCTGCCGTGCAAAAGCAGATTGGCTGGTGGGCATCAATGCAACACGGCTGTTTTCGGTGCTGTACCATAAAACCCTGACGGTAGGCCGGGTGCAGACCCCGACACTGAAAATGCTGGTGGACCGGGATGCAAAAATCCTGCGCTTCCAGAAAGAAAAGTATTATACGGTCGGCATCCAGTCCGGCAGCCTGAAAGCGGGCAGCGGACGCATTGCTAGCATGGACGAGGCCGACACTTTGAGAAAAGCCTGTGCCGGGGCATCTGCTATCTGTTCTTCTGTCAAGCGGGAGAAAAAGACAGAACAGCCGCCCAAGCTCTATGACCTGACCACCTTGCAGCGGGAAGCAAACCGCTTGTTCGGATTTACGGCAAAACAGACCCTTGATTATGCCCAGCAGCTTTACGAGAAGAAACTGCTGACCTATCCCCGCACCGACAGCCAATATCTGACCGAGGATATGGGCCAGACAGCACAATATCTTGTGTCTGACCTGATGGGGCTGCTGCCCTTTGCCCAAGGGCTTGACTTGACCCCGGAAGTAGGCCGGATTCTGAACAGCAAAAAGGTATCGGACCACCACGCCATCATTCCCACTGCTGAATTTGTAAAACAGGGTTTCACTGGTCTTGCCGAAAGTGAATACAAGCTGATGAACCTTGTCTGCTCCAAACTGCTCTGTGCGGTGGCCGCACCCCACGAGTACGAAACAGTGACTGCGGTATTTTCCTGCGCCGGGAACGAGTTCACCGCCAAGGGAAAGACGGTGCTTGTCCCCGGCTGGAAAGAGATCGACCAACGGTTCCGCTCCACCATGAAAGCAGACGGTGAAGAAGAAACGGAAGCGATGAACACTCTGCCGGAACTGGTCGAGGGACAGACTTTTTCCGTGACTGCCGATATTTTGGAACACTTCACGTCCCCGCCGAAAGCCTACACCGAAGATACGCTCCTGTCAGCAATGGAGCGGGCCGGGGCCGAGGATATGCCGGAGGACAAGGTGAATTGCTCCGCAGGAGCAAGAGAGGGTGGCCTGGGCCAAGCGGAACGCAAGGGGCTGGGTACTCCGGCCACCCGTGCGGCGATTCTGGAAAAGCTGGTGCAAATGGGCTTTGTGCAGCGCAAGGGCAAACAGCTTGTCCCCACCAAGGACGGCATCAATCTGGCGGTGGTTCTGCCGGAAAGCCTGACCTCTCCCGCTCTGACTGCTGAATGGGAAAACCGTCTGACCGAGATTGCCAAGGGCAATGCAGACCCGGACGAGTTCATGGCCGAAATTGAAGCGCAGGTGCGTCAGCTGGTCAGGGCCTATTCTTGTATCAGTGCAGATAAGCAAAACCTGTTCCAGTCGGAACGGGTTATCATCGGCAAGTGTCCCCGGTGTGGTGAAAACGTCTACGAGGGCAAGAAAAACTTCTACTGCGGAAATCGTGGCTGTCAGTTCGTGATGTGGAAGAATGACCGCTTCTTTGAGCAGCGCAAAAAGGCGTTCACCCCGAAGATCGCCGCCGCTCTGCTCAAAAACGGTAAGGCAAAGGTAAAGGGCCTCTACTCCGAGAAAACAGGCAAAACCTATGATGCAACGGTGCTTCTGGCAGATACGGGAGGCAAGTACGTCAATTACCGGGTAGAGCGCAAAGAGTAAGGCAAAAATACGAGGGCCGGTTATGGTAAGGTGAAGCATTCATTTTGCCATAACCGGCTCTCTCTATCCGTAGGATAGCAAAAAAGGAGTATGATCAAATGAGCGAATTATTTTCCATCCAGCTGCAAAATCGGCAGCAGCAAAGCAGGGATGGTGTCTGGCTAGACCTGCCCACCACAACCGAACAGGTACAAGCGGCCCTGCGGCAAATCGGCATTTCGTCCGATAATCCGCAGGGCCTTTTCATTTCCGGCTACTTTGCCGAGGAAGAAAAGCGTTTTGCAATTTCTTATAACATGGTGCTGGCATCCAATGTGGACGAACTGAACTTTCTGGCATCACGACTGGAAACACTCTCTACCGGGGAACGCGCAGAGCTGAACGCCGCCCTGCAAGCCCCGCAGAGTGAGCTTTTCAGCATCGGGAGAATCACCGACTTTCCCGAAAACGTGGACTACTATGTGCATCTGCCGGATGTGCACGGGCCTGCCCAGCTAGGAGATTACTACCTGAATCGCTCCGGCATGGTGAATATGCCGGAAGAATGGAAAGGCGGCATCGACACGGCGCAGTTCGGCCGGTATGTGGCCCAGCAGGAGCAGGGCGTGTTTACCGAGTATGGCTACCTTGTCAAAAGCGGGGACGCGTGGCAGAAAGTCCACGAGAGCCAGCCTGTGCCGGAGGAATACCGGGTACTGTCCTTTCCTGCGCCGGAAGTTTTGCGAGATTCGGCCAACATCCCGCCACCTGTTCAGCCTGAAACGGAACCGCAGAAAGTTATTCCCATTATCCTAAACGGCAAGGACAGCGCGGAACGGATGAAAGAAATTACGGACCGGCTGGAAACAGGGATTCAAGAGCTGTTCGACAGCGACCGCTACAAAGCCTACCTCACCACGATGGCGAAATTCCACAATTACAGCTTCAACAACACCTTGCTGATCGCCATGCAGGGCGGCCAACTGGTGGCGGGCTTCAACAAGTGGAAAGACACGTTCCACCGCACCGTGAAGAAAGGCGAAAAAGGTATCAAAATCCTTGCCCCTGCGCCGTATAAGGTGAAGCAGAAGATGGAAAAGCGGGACGAACAGGGCAAGCCGATTCTGGATAAGGATGGAAAGCCGCTGACGGAAGAAAAGACGGTGCAGATTCCGGCTTTCAAGGTAGTGTCCGTGTTCGATGTCAGCCAGACCGAGGGCGAACCTCTGCCCTCTATCGCGGTGAATGAACTGTCCGGCAGCGTGCAGGACTACCAAGATTTTTTCAAGGCATTGGAGCAGTCATCCCCGGTGCCCATCGGGTTTGAGGACATCGAGGGCGGGGCGCATGGTTATTTTCATCTGCTCGACAACCGTATTGCCATCCAAGAGGGCATGAGCCAGTTACAGACCATCAAGACAGCCATCCATGAGATTGCCCATGCCAAGCTGCACGCCATCGACCCAGACGACCCGGAACAGGCCAACCGCCCGGACAGCCGCACCCGCGAGGTGCAGGCCGAAAGCGTGGCCTATGCCGTCTGCCAGCATTACGGGCTGGACACGTCCGAGTATTCCTTTGGCTATGTGGCCGGGTGGAGTTCCGGCCGGGAACTGGCCGAACTGAAAGCCTCTCTGGAAATTATCCGCAGCGCAGCCCATGAACTGATCTCTGCGCTGGACGAACATCTGGCAGAACTGCGCCAGCAGCGGGAAGCAGACCTTTCCGCTGCACAGGAGGCCGCATTTGCATTGGATAACGGCAGTACCCTGTTCATCCAGACCTGTGATTCCGGCTATGACTACACCCTGTACGGCCCGGACAATAAAGCTCTGGACGGCGGGCAGTTGGACGCGCCCGGTTTGACCCTGCCGGATGCCGGGCAGGAAGCGCTTAATCTGTTGGGGCAGACAGCCGCAGTGTCGGAAGTCCTGTTGGGCGACAAGCTGGCGGCGTTACAAGAGGCGGCGGAAAAGGCCAACGAAATTCCCGCACCCGTTAAAATTCCAGACCCCGCCGCAGAACCTACGGTCACGATTCTTTGGAGCGAAAGTGACAAGCTGCAGGACGGCGAAATCATGCCGCTGTCCGTGGCAAACCGCGTCTTTGAAGAACTGGACACCGCCCAGCACACGGACCGGGAAAAGGACGGCTACACGGGCGGCTGGTACGACAAGACCGCATTCCGTATTGATTTTACCCTGAACGGCCAGCCGGACAACTACGAGGGGCGGCAGGATTTCGGGGACGGGGATGGCTCCCTGATTCAGCACATTCAGAGTTACCACGAATACTACGCCAAGGACGAAAACTGGAAAAATTTTGTTCTGCACAACAAAGGCCCGGAAGCGTGGGAACAAGACAAGGCAGAGCGGGAAATGGTGCTGACCGAGTTTATCCCGTACCTCAAACAACATTGCAATCTTTCGGCCATGGAGCAGGCAGCCACCGCCGCTTTGCGGGAGGGACAGAACATTTCGCCGGAACAGGCTGCCTATTACAACACTGTTGTGGCCTATGTGCAGGACTGCCGCCCGCTGCTTAACCAAGGCCAGTATAACTTGCCGGAACCGCCCAAGCTGGCTGACTTTGACCAGAGCTTGCAGGATTACAAGGCACAGGTGCAGACCGAGATCACGCAGGAAGCGGCTGCTGCCGGAATGACCGTAGAGGAATACGCAGCGGCAGGCTTTGAAGCACCGCAGCAGGACGGCTTTTCCATCTACCAGCTGCGCAATGAGGATTCCACCCGCGATTACCGTTTTGAGCCCTACGACCGCCTGCAGGCTGCCGGTTTGACCGTGGACAAGGCCAACTATACGGAAGTATACGCCGCGCCGCTGGCTGCGGGTACCACATTGGAGGACATCTACCGCACATTCAATGTGGACCATCCGGCAGATTTCAAGGGACACTCGCTGTCTATTTCGGATGTGGTGGTGCTGCACCAGAATGGGCAGGACACCGCCCACTACTGCGACAGTGTGGGCTTTCAGCAGGTGCCGGAGTTCTTACGGGAAAACCCGCTGCGCACCGCAGAGCTTTCCACCGAACAGAACGAAAACATGATTGACGGTGTGCTGAACAATGCGCCCTCTTTAGGTGAGTTGGAAGCCAAAGCAAAGGCCGGGGAACAAATTTCTCTGACGGACCTTGCCGCCGCAGTCAAGGCCGAGGAAAAGGCACCGAAAGCCAAGAAGTCCCGCACCGCAAAACCGAAAAAGCCGTCCATCCGGGCACAGCTGGATGCCGCAAAAAAGGAGCAGAGCAAACAAACACTGCCACGGGAAAAGACAAGGGAATTGGAGGTGTAAACCGTGCAGAAATTTGAAAATATGGATGTGATCGCTGCGCTGGAAGCCATCATGCACCAGAATACTGCGTACTATCAGAGCGATTTTGCCTATGACATTAAGCTGTTGCGGGAGGCTGTCCGCAGCGATCAGCCGGAAGATAAGCTGCTGTTGTGGCTGTCCCGGCCCTCTGGGACATTCTGCTTCCGGGAACGGGACGTGCTGCTCAAAGACACGCAAGCCTACAACACATGGAAATTCTGCGGTGAACAGACCCATGACAGGATTCTTGCCTATGCGGTGGAACTGACCGGCGCGGCCAACGGAACTGTGCAAGGCAATCTGTATGAACTGGACTATCAGCAGCACTTCCAGCATATCCGGGATGCAGCCCTGCCCGTGGGCACCAATCGTCTGATCTACGAAAGCGGGATGCGGGAGATTGGCCCCAAAGAGCGTTTCGACAGCCGCCCGGACAAATATTTCGGGGAGTTCGTGCGGTATGAAATGCAGCCCCGTGAGCCGGAACTTCTGCAAGCGGCCATCCGGCAGGAGCAGCGCAGCCGGGAACCTGCACGGCCCGGTGATTTCAAAGAACACCTTGCGGCATTGCACACCGGGCTGATCGAGGCCGAGGCACAGCGTATCGTAGCCGATATGAAGCGGCTGGCTGCTCCCAACAGCCCGGACAAGAATCGTTTTATGGTGGAGGTGTCACCCTACTTCACCAAGCTGGCATCCAGCCGGGACACGGACCAGCTGATTGCCATGCTGCCGTATAAATCTTTACATCTGTCCAGCGTAAAAGACCGTTTTGGCATCTACGCGCTGGTTGACAAAAACGAGAACCGAGATAAGAACATTCGCAAGCCCCGTGCTTCTGTCCGCAAGCAGCTTTCCGAAACGAAACAGGCCGCCAGCCCGAAAAAGGCAGCGGCCTGCAGCAAACAGCATGAAATGGAGGTCTAACCTATGAATTTCAGCGTGGAAGAAGAAAATTTGATCTGTATGTACCACACCTCTGACCGCCGCCGAACGATGGCGCGGATGCTGACCGCCCTGCCGGATATGGACACGGAAATGCGGCGGCTGGCAAACGGCACCATTGCAAAGTTGGAGCGCATGACCGATGTTGACTTTGACGGACAGCGGTTTGATTTTACGGGTGAATAATACCGTCAGCTTGACAATGACGCATTATTTTTAATCAAAGTAATGTGTCATTGTCAAAACGAAAATAGCCGGACACGGTGGCCTTGTGGCTGCTGTGTCCGGCTGTTTTTCTGTCAATCACTTTCTGATAAAGCGAATGATATTCCCGTGTACCGAAATGTATTTTTCTTTTTCCAATGTTTTTATATCGTTGTCAAAACTCGCCGTTACGCCTTGAATTACGCCGGGCTGCTCAGGCGGGAGGTATCGTTGCTTTAATTCTTCATAAGAAATTTCCCCTGCCGCTGAAATAAGGGCTAAAAGTCCCAGATTATAGGGTTCAGTCATTTTCATATTAAATCCTCCAAATCTTATTATTTTTCTTTCTTTTCGGCAGACTGCTCCGGCAGTTCGGCGGCATCTTCTACAATGTCGGTCACAAGCTGCTGGAAGTCAAACGCATTCTTTTCTGTAATAACGGGCTTGCCAGTTTCTGCTTCAAGAGCCTGCCGTGCAATACCGGCTACCTTGCCGCCGCGTTTAGCAACCTGCTTGTTTTCTTCAAAGGTCTGCGGCTTTGCAGTCTTGGAAATATCCGTGGTAGATGCTTCCGCCAGCATGGTCAGCACAAGTTCCAAATCGGTCATGTTGTCCCGGAGATTTTCTTTTGTCAGACCTTTCAGCCGCTTGTACTGCCCCGTGGTCATGCCGGACCATGCGCGGGAGATTTCATCGGTCAGGATGGCGTACTCCTTGCCCTTTTGCACTCCGCGCTTCTTCCATTCGTCCGTTAGTTCGTTGCGGATGCGGATTGCCAAAAGCCGCTGGTGAATCCATTCTTCGGAGTAGCCTTTCTTCAAATAGGTATCAAGCGCACGGTCAATAGCTTGCTCCGGGTCGATGGTTTCTTCGATGCGTTCCTTGCCCACCATTGCCAGCCATGCCTTGAACGGTTCAGCTTTCGGGGACGGGATGGACTGGATGATACGCAAAAGCTGTTCGGTGTTGGCGACATCTGTCTTGTACCGTTTTCCATCAGAGGACAACATTTTCAGTTGTACGATTTTTTCGTACAACTCATTTGCCCCCTCAGCTTTCAGCTTACGCTTAAGGTCGCTCCAATAACGCCGTGGATTGGCTGTTCCAGTTAAAACAGAAATAACATCAATAATCGAAAAATACCATTCTTCCTTTTCTGCATCCCATGCAGTACGGATTTTCTGATCTTCAAAAAGCTGGATAGAGCCGTTATCGTTCACTTCTGCCATAGAGGGTTCCTCGCTTTCGTTGTCTAAGTCTATTTTACATGATTTCGGGCGGAAACGCCACCCGGTCTAAGCGTTTGGGATTCAAAAATCCGAACAATATTTTGTGCAGATTTACCGTTCCTGCATCTGCTCCTTTCCCGGTGCTGTCCGCAGAATGCCGTCCACATTCTGCTTTATGATGCCATACTCCTGCATCTGGCGTTTGGCATCATTGTACTGTCGTTGCAGCTGGTCTTTCTGCTCGGCCAACTGCTTATATTCGGCTTTCAGTGCGTAAAGGTCGGGCAGCTTTTGGAAGCCCTGCTCTTTCAGGGCCTTGGCTGCGGCTTCATAGAGAATCAAGGTTCCTTCATGCTTACGTCGGAACTGCTTTTTGTCAGCAGCCTGCTGATATTCCTGCACCAGTGGGCGCAGTTCCTTACAGGTGGTGACATCCTTTATCAGCACGGCCATTTCAGCAAGTCGACGCTCTGCTGTTTTCAGCGCGGCGGCCGCTTCGGTGCTGACGGCGGTGATCTCGGCCACCCGGCTTTCCAAATCCGGGTAACTATCAATTTCATGCTCCGTCAGAAAGTTCAGCGTCCGGGCAGCCTGTTTCAAGTTGTGGAGTTTTGCCCACTTCTCATACCCTGCGGACTGCTGGGCCTTGATGCTGTTTTCCAAATCAATCTGCAGCGAAATTTTACGGGTTTCTTTGGGCTTCCGCTCCGCGAACCGACCTTTGATGCGCTCGGTGATAGCTTCCTCGGTGTAGGCTTCGCCCAGCGTTTTGCAGCGGGTGAACCGTTCCTGTCCGGGCGCACGGAACGACACATACTTGCCCCTCTTGACCTCATAGCTTTGCTCCTGCAGGAGCCGCAGAAAATCGTCAAAATCCTTGGCCTGCGGGATGGTGGTATCTATGGCAGCTTTCAGCTTCGCCTTCCAGCTCGTGCCTTTTCGGTGCGCGTTCCACTCGGCATAGCTCTTGCCCCGGTCTTGACCGGGCATTACCACGGATAGGTTATGTTCCTTGCACAGCCGGTCACTGGTGCGCCGGATGTAGGAATAGCTCTGTCGGTTGGAAACATACTTTCGTTGGTTCACCAAGTCCACGGCGCAAAAGATGATGTGGTTGTGGACGTGCCCTTTGTCAATGTGCGTGGTTAGCACATAGGGGTATTTGCCTTGCAGCACTTCATCCGCAAGCTGCCGGCCAATCTCGTGGGCCTGCTCCGGCGTGGTTTCTCCCGGCGCAAAAGACTGTATCAGGTGGTGGGCCAGATTGTTGCCTTTCTGCATGGCCTGTGACAATAGCAGTTCAAATTCGATGTCGGCGGTTTCGTAGGAGCAGGCAAAGGAGGACACCAGTATTTTTTCATCCGTCTTGACCGGATTCTCGATGTAGTCCAGTGCCTTTTTCAGCGTTGACTTGATAGGATGTATCTTTGTAACTGCCATATCTGCGCCAGCGCTCCTTTGATGTCCGCAACATCTTGTGTGTACAGCGGCCCCATGCTGTTCAGCCGCCGTGCAATCTGATTGACATTGACGCCAATCTTTTGCAGTTCGGCAGTCTGTTCCCGGATGCCGGTGGTGTCGATGTGGACAACATAACCATCTATCAGCATCTTCCGGGCGTAGGCAGAAAAATTCCGTGTGTGCAGCAGAGCCATCTTCTGCCGGATAAGTTCCCGTTCCTCCGGCGTCACGGGAACACGCAGAACAATTTTTCGGGTTCGGTTCGTCATAGTTTCACCTCGTTTCTTGGGGGTCTGGGGTACTCCCCAGCAAGCATTTCTGCCGGGAGTGGCTACACTCCCTATGCTTGCTACGTTACCTTTCCCCACTACTATGACACCACAACACTCCCGTTTTGCCCGCAAAATGCAAAAAAATAAGAGGACGCTTTTGCATCCTCTCAATGACCGTGCATGACAATCAGACACACGCGGGATCTTTTTCCTGTTCATGGATTCGCAGGGCACCGTCAATGGCACCTTCTACGATGGGTAAGTATTCTTCCGGGCAAAGCTGCAGCTTGTGGCTGACCCGCTGACGTTCCGCACTTTCTTCCCGCATGAGTTCCGGGTTAAAGTACCGCTCCACGGGCAGACCACATATTTTTATCAGCTGAATCACCACCGGCAGGCTGGGCAGCGTGCCTTCGTTTTCGATGTTCGCAAGATACCGGCTGTCACAATGTATCATGTCAGCCAGCGCACTGCGGGAAAGTTGTTTTGCCTTTCGAGCTGCCTTGACATCCGCTCCGAACGTTTCAAAGCCGGGACAGTCCTCGATTTTCGCCATTCTGCATCACCCATATACATTTTATAGTTCATGGACGATTGGCGAAATGATGCAAAGCGCATTGTTGCTAAACTTTATTGTTCATAGTTTGAGCATTGTATTGTAAAGTGGGCTATCCTATAATAAGGAAGAAACCCTTTTTTGAAAAATCCGTCCGCTGTAACATTTCGCGGACATTTGCCTGTTATACTATTTGCAAAAAGAAAAGGAAGTGAGGATGTGAAGCAGATTTTAATTGTCGAGGACGACAGTTTTTTGAATAAGATGTTGGCCTACAACCTGACCGCAGACGGCTACGGCGTGACTTCTGCCCTAAATGCCAGAACCGCCGCCGACGCCATCCGCCAGCGGGAATTTGATTTAGTGCTGCTGGACATCAACCTGCCGGACGGGAACGGTTTTGAGCTGTGCAAGCTGATAAAGCCCCAGCACTCGGACACCATCGTGATTTTCCTAACCGCCAACGATCAGGAGAGCGACCAGATACGGGGCTATGAGGTGGGCGCGGTGGACTACATCACAAAGCCCTTTGTGATCGGGGCCTTGCAGCGGAAAATCAAAGCCATGTTCGCCATGCTGGAACACCACAAACCGGCCAAGGACATTTACGACGACGGGCGGCTGTTTCTGGACTTCTCGGAGCAGACGGCTTCCCTAAACGGCAAGCCCCTGACCCTATCCCCGATGGAGTACAAAATGCTGAACCTGTTCCGCAAAAATCCCCGACAAGTGCTGACCCGTGGGCAGCTTTTGGAAAAGCTGTGGGATATAGACGAGCGGTTTGTGGACGAACACACCCTGACAACCTCCATCAGCCGTATTCGCAGCAAGATTGAAGCCGACGGCGGCGCACCCTACATCAAGACCGTTTACGGCATGGGGTATCAATGGACGGGAGGCGAGGTAAAATGAAGTTTCAAAACCTCTCGGTAAAGCGGCTGTTTGGCCGGGTGGCAATGGAGCTTGTCCTCTCCATGTCCGGGATCACCATAGCCCTGTTTCTTGTGACAAAACAGATTGCGGTGCTGCTGACAGGCGGGACGCTGCTACTGTGCGCCCTTGTGGGGATTTTTGTACTGACGCAGGCGTTTGGAAAGCGGCTGTCGCAGTTTACCGCTGACCTGTGCCAGACCTTAGACCACATGATCGCCGGGAATGAAGCGCCCCAGCGGCCAGAGGACAGCGAAACCCAGCTTGCCAGAATCGGACACCGGCTGGCAAGGCTTTACCAGATCATGCAGGAGAACCGCCGCCGGGTGGACGAGGAACGGCAGGAGTTACAGACCCTTGTATCGGATATTTCCCATCAGGTGAAAACGCCGGTAAGCAATCTGAAAATGGCGACGGACACCCTGCTGGAAAAGCCCATGACCGAGGCGGAGCGCACCGACTTTATCCGGGGAATCCGCAGCCAGACGGATAAGCTGGACTTTCTCTTTCAGGCCCTTGTGAAAACCTCACGGCTGGAAACGGGCGTGATCCAGTTGGATAAGAAACCGGGTCGCCTCTTTGATACCGTGGCGCAGGCCATGAGTGGGATTGTGTATGCAGCGGAGAAAAAGGAAATCGCTGTGTCCGTGGACTGCCCGGAGGATTTGACCGTTTTCCATGACAGCAAGTGGACATCCGAAGCCCTCTTTAACCTGCTGGACAATGCAGTGAAGTACACCCCGGCAGGCGGGAAAATCGCCGTGTCAGTGGTGCTGTGGGAAATGTATGTGGAGGTCAAAGTGACCGACACCGGCAAGGGCATTTCCGAAAGCAATCAGGCTGCCATCTTCCGGCGCTTCTATCGTGAGGAAGAAGTACACGAACAGCAGGGCGTGGGCATTGGACTGTATCTGGCCCGCGAGATCGTAACGCGGCAAGGCGGCTATATCAAAGTGGTTTCAGAGCCGGGCAAGGGCTCGGAATTTTCCATTATGCTGCCGACAAAATAGAATGCGGCGGACGGTCATTCTCGGCTGCCCGCCGTAAGTCTTTTCGCAACAGTGTGCCGATAAAGCTGCCAGTGGCAGTTTTTCGGCGGAAATGTCCGAGCGTTGTAACATTTCACCCCCGATTTTCAATGAATTTTTTTAGCCGCTGTAACATTTCGCGGACATTTGGGTTTTACAATACACTTATCAACAGGTAGGAAGCCTTGAAAGGAGTTTTGAATATGAGCGTTTTACAGACGATTGACCTGAAAAAGTATTACGGTACAGAACCGAACATTACCCGCGCCCTTGACGGCGTAAATTTCTCCGTGGAGGACGGCGAGTTTGTGGCTGTTGTGGGAACCTCTGGTAGCGGCAAGTCCACCCTGCTTCACATGATGGGCGGGCTGGACACTCCCACCAGCGGAACCGTGATCGTCCGGGGCGAAGAACTGGCAAAGAAGAACGATGAACAGCTTACCATCTTTCGCCGCCGCAACATCGGCTTTATCTTCCAGAACTATAACCTTGTTCCTATTCTGAATGTGTATGAGAACATCGTCCTGCCGGTGGAGCTGGACGGGGACACGGTGGATCAGAAGTTTTTGGACGAGATCGTTCACCTGCTGGGGCTGGAAGATAAACTGAAAAATATGCCGAATAATCTTTCCGGCGGACAGCAGCAGCGTGTGGCGATTGCACGCGCCCTGATTACCAAACCGGCTATCGTGCTGGCCGACGAGCCGACCGGTAACCTTGACAGCAAGACCAGCGCCGAGGTGCTGGGGCTTATCAAGCGCACCAGTGCGGAGTTCCGGCAAACCGTTGTGATGATTACCCACAACAACGATATTGCCCGTCTTGCAGATCGGATTGTCCGCATTGAGGACGGCAAAATTGTGGAATAAGTAGGGGGTGGCAGACTATGACATGGCCTTTTGAAAATGATACCAGTAACATTGAAAAGAAACTGGCAAAGCGCAGTTTGCACCATGAACGGCAGCGTAATTTATTTGCAATCATTGCTCTGGCACTAACTGCATTTATGATAACTGCGACATTCAGTATTGGCTTTAGTTACTTTGAAACCTACCAAATGCAACAAATCCGCTTAATGGGAACTACCGCAGATGCCGGAATCACAAATGTAACGGAAGAACAGTTGGTTGAGATTTCAAAATCAAGTCTTGTACTTGACGTAGGCATACAGCAGCGTTTAGGCAGTGTTGATACAGAACAACTGAGAAACGCAAGATTAGGTGTAGTATGGATAAATGATACAGAGTGGGAACACCACCGTCTTCCTACTATATCAGGTGTTGTAGGAAATTATCCGTTAAGTAAAAGCGAAATCATGTTGCCTACATGGGTGCTTGAACAGATGGGTATTTCTGATCCACAAATAGGGATGGAAATTGTGTTGTCATACCAAATTGGCGATAGCTATGATTATGTCACGGACACCTTTTTGCTGTCGGGCTACTATACGGACTACATTCCAATGCGCACAAATAATCGTGGTTATGTTTATGTTTCATCCGCTTTTAAGGATAGCTTAAATGTATCACTGGATAATAGTGTTACGGCAATGATCCGTTTTCAAGGCAATGATAATGCTGACAAAAACTGTGAAAGATTGCGGCGTGAGATTGACTTTACAGAAGGGCAAACATTTGAAATTGTACCATTAGAACAGGCAAATGGTGGAACTATTATTTTAGCTGTAATAATTTTAGCAGTTTTTATATCCTTTAGCGGCTATCTGCTGATTTATAATATTCTTTATGTCTCTGTCGTAAAAGATGTGCAATTCTATGGCCGTCTTAAAACGATTGGAACGACCCAAAGGCAGATAAAGAGAATTATCTATAAGCAGGCAATCAGAATCTCTTGTATTGGTATTCCGATTGGCCTGTTACTTGGTGCGGTTGTTTCCTTTGGCATTGTTCCTTACTTCCTGAATATGATGTATTCAACAAATTCTGATGTGGGAACAAAAGTATCTTTTTCGCCGTTTATTTTCATAGGAGCGGCCATATTTACGTTCATTACCGTTATGATTGCAAGCATGAAGCCCGCCAAAATTGCCGGAAGTGTTTCACCAATAGCAGCACTCCAATATACAGCAGCCAGCACAAAGAGCAGCGCCAGAAATTGTAGCAAAATGAAGTTGTCCAGAATGGCATGGAACAATGTCTTTCGTAATGCTAAGAGTACAACCCTTGTTTTTGCATCGCTTTTTTTCGGCCTTTCCTTGTTCCTTGTCGTCACAGGGCTATTACATGGTTTAAGCCCGGAGAATTATGTGAGCCAATGGGGAGTAAGCGATTTTGCACTCACATATAGTATCCACGAAAGAGAAGATTTAATTTCCAGCGAAATGGTTTCAGAGATTGGTCAGCTTGACGGCATTGAGAATTTGAGGTTGACCTATGCACCTTATCCTCAAGTAGCAGCAGATGTTGTATATGACGATGCTGTATTTCACGAGTTTCTTGCGTCATTAGACGGAGTAAACGGCATTGATTTTTCTGATCCGGCAAAATTAGAAAATTATCAGCAAAACTTTTTTAGCGGGGTTTTTGGAATTGACAGTGCATATTTGGAAGAAATCAATAAAACCTTAAACTTGCCTATTGACACGTCTGCCTTTGAACAAGGAAAGGTTGTGCTGCTGTCCAAAACAGTAGAAGGCCTTATTCAGCCAGGGCAGGAAATAACAATCCAGACGCAGAACGGACAGCATTCCTTTATTGTAGCGAACGGTTATTTGAATGAAGGGTTTCGAGCAGGAGGAGGCAATGAGAGAGGGACGGCTCCTGATTTGTATATTAGTCAAACAGCTTTGAAAGAACTCTTTCCGCAATATAGAGTGTTCCGCGTGGCCTTTGATACGGATGGTCAACATGACGAAAGTATACTGCAAGAATTAAAGCAAATCACCGCATCACAAGCTAACATTGATATTATATCCCGATATGAACGGCGAGAAGAAATGCAGGAATATCTCATTACAGCAAAGGTTTTAGGAACAGGGTTGTCCGTGATCCTGCTGCTTGTTGGTGTCATGAACTTTGTCAATACAATGGTTGTCAATGTAAATACTCGGCGCTATGAATTAGCTGTTCTTGAAAGCATTGGAATGACAAAGCGACAAATCAAACGAATGCTATTTATGGAAGGTTTCTATTATTGGGGTGTTTCCCTTTCCCTTGCAGTCACCATTGGAACAGCAATCTTCATCTTGCTATATATGATTTTTAGTAAAGTGGCCTATTATGCTGTTTTCTTCTATCCATTTATCCCACTGGTGCTGGTGTCTGGACTGGTGTTGCTAATCTGCCTTATTGTGCCTATATGGGTCTACAAAACTGACGTTAACCTTCCAGTTGTGGAGCGATTGCGGTTGACAGAGTGAGTTTAATCAAATAGCAAAACATCCTTAGATCAATCATATCGAAGCGGAGCAGATTTTAGCTGCTCCGCTTCTTTAGTATTTTTCAAAAAATTCTTTTGAAATGTCCGAGCTTTGTAACAATTCAGCCTGTTTTTCTGTCGAAATCAAAGACGCCTCGGACATTTATAGTTCTTCCAAAAGTTTGATGATAATATTACCATTCATGGAAGAAGCAATCTGTTATTGCAATAATGCGAAATTGACGATAGAAAGTTTTTCATATCTCGGTCAGCTCAACAATTACATTACTCTGCTGATACAGCCAGTCCGTAAATTCTTTCGGGCTGGCCGTTCCTGTTTTTACAGCCTTTTTTCTCTGTAAGGCTTCTTTCTTAAAGTCGGAAAAGGAAGCCTGTATTTTTTCCAGACGGTCAGCCGGAAAGCCTGCGGTATTTTTTACCCGGTTTATTTTGTTGCGCCAGTTCTGGCATTCATTTTTATAAAGCAGGTCATAGTTATTTTCTCTTGACCTCTCGTCAAATTCCCGCTTGTTTTGAAGCGCCTGTGCTTTTCGGCACTTGTCGCTGCACAGCTCATACCGCTGGCTCTTTGCCAGAAAATATTTTCCACAGACCTTGCACCGCCGGAAGCAAAGCCCCCAGTCATTCAGCCTGTTCAGATAATAGGTAATCAACGGGTAGAGGGACGCATAGGCAGACACACATTCTTCTGTGCGCCGGTTGTCCGGGAACCAGAGGTCAAGCCGGGTATCTTCTGACGGTGCGCCTTTGAAATAAAGGCTGCCAGCTTGAAATTGTTTCGGTTTTCCTGTCTCCCTGTCAAAGCTCATGGTTTCGTTTTGGAATACCCCGGTCAGTCTGCTCATTTTATCCATGAAGCGGTCACAGGCAGCGTTACGGTCACGGGGTTCTCTGGCAAGCAGATAGCTGTTCCAGATACGGAACGCCACATACATTTTCAGAGGGTCGTTGCTAAGATATTTCTCCCAAAGAAATTCGCTTGCCGCCTGCTCCAGCTCCGGCTGTTTCCATCGGTTGGAGTGGAGAGCTTGCCGCAGCGGAGAAAGCCCGTATAAGTTCCAGTCTCTGTCCGTGTCACGCTCAAAGTTTATCAAAAAAGTTCCCAGTGGGCGTGTCATATCACAAAGCACCTCTGCGTTTTGGCTCCCGTTCAGACGGAAGCGGATCTGCTGTTCTTCCCCAATCAAAATCCGCTCTTTCATTTTCTTCCTGTCCAGCGTCAGGACAAACAAAATCCTCTCAAAACATGGCTCATGCCGTATAAACTGATTCTCCATCCCTATCCCCTGCCTTTGTTTATGGTAATTATATAATTCAGTTATATCCGTTACACTCATGGTATCGCAGAATCATTGTTTTGTCAAGGATAGTACGCTATGATGATTGCGGTTGGTAATTTCGTACCGCACAGTACCTTGACAAGTGAATGACCGTCCAAAAGGGATATGACCGGCAGGAGAAGTGACGCATTCGGCGCACCAATGCAGGGAAACACCGCAGGAATGGGGCAGGAAAACGGCTTTTGGGGAGAACGGCAACAGGAAGCATTTTAACCTATTTGATTTATGGGAGGAACAGAATGAACGATAAAAAGAGATTGAACAGCTACGAGGATTTACCGCTGGTTCTGGATGTGGCGGACATTCAGCGGATTATGGGAATTTCAAGAGCGAGCGCCTATGAGCTGGTACACACACCCGGCTTTCCAGCGTTCCGCAGGGGCAGACTTATCAAGGTCAGCAAAATTGCTTTCTTTGAATGGATGGCAAAAGGCTCCGAAACCGTACCGGGAAGCGACAAATAAGCGTGAGGTATCATTCCCTGACTTGCAATACTGCCGCACTTTCCAAAGGGGCATACAGAGGGAAAAAAACTTAAAAATGATACCGAGACGCTACATCAAAACAGCCTATCTGCGTACATCAGATAGAAACGGAGAAAGGAGCCGGTTATGGCAAGAATGAGTAACAAGCGGCGGTTGGAATGGTCTTTCTTCTTAAATGACCGCAGCCGTATCACTTACAACGAACTGTGCCGGAAATGCCAGCACGAATGTAAACAGAGCTTCCGGGCGGTTGTGGTTGACTGCCCGAAGTATCTTTCCAAGCGTTCCAAGAAAAAGGACAAGACTGCCGGAAACGGCAAAATCCCTTAGGAACTAAGGGCGCACTTCTATACATAGTCTAAAGACCATGTATCGTGCGTCCTGCGGAGCTTACCTCTGCCGCTGATAAAATCAGCAATCCGAGGTCTGCGTTCGCTTCGCTCCGACAAGGTGGCTACACCCCCTTGCGCCGCTAAAGCGGCTATCCCCTGTGTACCCGCCGCAAAGAGAAATCCGCTCTGCGGTTTTCCCTTTTCATCGGGTTTTATAGAAGCACTGACACACGGACTGTCTGCGGATGGTCTTTCTTTATCTTATCAGCAAAGGATGTGAGAACATGGAAAAATCTTTGGAACAGTTGAAGCAGGAATATGAAAAAACCACTGTCCTGCTGGAACAGGAAAAACGGAAAATGCAGCGTTTGAAAAACCGGCAGGCGTATCTGGAAAGCGGTTCCCGGAAACAGAGGACGCACCGGCTGATTACCCGTGGGGCAGCTATTGAGAGCATTGCACCACAGACAAAGGAGCTATCCGAAGCGGAATTTTATTCCCTCATGGAAAGCATTTTGAATCTGCCGCAGGCGGAGCATTTCATCCGGTCTGCCACAGAGAACCACGCCCGTATTTCCGGGCAGGAGAAAGGCGGTGACTAAGGATAGCACTTTATCATTTTTCAATCGCACAGATCAAGCGCAGCGCCGGTCAGAGCGCCATTGCCAGCGCAGCCTATCGAGCCGGGGAGCGTCTTTACAGCAGCTACTATGGAGAAGTCAGCGACTACACCAAAAAGGGCGGCGTGATCGCTTCGGAAATCATGCTGCCGCCCCATGCGCCGGAAATATATCTTGACCGGGCGACCCTCTGGAATGCTGTGGAGAACTGCGAGAAACATCCAAAAGCACAGCTTGCCTATTCCTTTGATATTGCCATGCAGAATGAATTGACGCTGGAAGAAAACATGGAGCTGGCGAGGAAGTTCGTACAGGAGCAGTTTGTGACAAAAGGCATGATTGCCGACCTTGCTTTTCACAGCCCGGAGAAAGAGGACGGCGGCATCCCTAACCCGCATTTTCATGTGATGACAACCATGCGCCCTTTGAACCCGGATGGCACATGGGGACAAAAACAGCGTCGGGAATATCTTCTTGATGAAGATGGAAACCGAATCCGGGATAAAAACGGCGATTATATGTTTAACGCTGTCCATACAACAGACTGGCATGAGCCGGAAACGCTGGAACACTGGCGGGAGCAGTGGGCGGCTGCCGTTAATACAAAATTTGAGGAAAAAGGGCTGGATGTGCGTATCGACCACCGTTCCTATGTGCGGCAGGGGCTTGACCTGATACCTACTGTCCACGAGGGAGCTAATGTCCGGCAGATGGAAGCAAAGGGCATCCGCACCGAGAAAGGGGAACTGAACCGCTGGATTAAAGCCACCAACCGGCTCATGCAGGATGTGAGGAAGAAGATCAAAGCCCTGTTTGTCTGGATGGCAGAGGTAAAAGAAGAACTTTCCAAACCGCAGACACCGAGCCTTGCCGACCTGTTGATCGCTTATTACAACCAGCGCAACGCAGGGGCATGGAGCAATAAAGCCAGAACCGGAAACTTAAAGCAGTTTGCCGAAGCCGTCAATTATCTGACGGAAAACAAGCTGCTCACATTAGAGGATTTGCAGGAGCGTCTTTCCTCTGTCAACGAAGAATTTGAAGCGTTAAGCGACTCCATGAAAAAGAAATCTGCCCGGATAAAGGAATTGCAGGAATTGATACGGGAGGGCGAGAATTACCAGCGGCTAAAACCTGTTCATACGGAATTGAACAATATCAAGTTTAAGAAACAGAGGGAGAAATTTGAAACATCCCACGATGCGGAGTTACGGCTGTTTTATGCCGCCCGCCGTATTTTGAAAGAAAAACTGGACGGAAAACCCATTGCCCTGAAAGCATGGAAACAGGAATACGCACAGTTAAAAACAGAGTATGCCGAACTGTCTCCGCAGCACAAGCCACTCCGGGAGGAAGTCATACGGCTACGGCAGGTGCAGAACGCCGTAGATACCGCACTGCGCCGGAGGGAGCAGCCACAGGCAGTACAGAGAAAGAAACATGAGATGGAGCTATGATATAACCGGCAGCTTTACCGCTACCAGTATTTTTATGGAGGGAGCATTTGAATGTATTTGAAGCGGTGAAACAGTCTGTTACCACCCGGCAGGCTGCTTCATTCTATGGAATCCGGGTGGGGAGAAACGGCATGGTCTGCTGTCCATTCCACAATGACCGCACGCCCAGCATGAAAGTGGACAGCCGCTTTTACTGCTTCGGCTGCGGGGCTTCCGGGGATGTGATCGACTTGGCCGCTTTGCTGCATGGATTGGGGAAACGGGAAGCTGCGGTCAGGCTTGCGGAGGACTTCGGCGTTTCCTATGAGAAATCCGGCAATGCGCCGCCAGATAGGAAGCGTCACAACAGGTCACAGCCCCGACAAAAATCAGCGGAGCAGAGATTTCAGGAAACGGAACGGTATTGTTTCCGGGTGCTATGCGATTATCTGCGCCTGCTGGAGCATTGGAAAACAGCACACGCCCCACAGCCGCAGGATGCCATCTGGCATCCTCTTTTTGTGGAAGCGTTGCAGAGGATAAGCTACACAGAATACCTTTTGGATATTTTGTTATACGGAGAAATAGAAGAAAAAGCGGCATTGATCGCCGCACAGGGAAAGGAGGTGTTGCGGCTTGAACTGCGAATTTCAGAGCTTGCCGCCGGAAACGCAGGAAGCGGTCAAAAGGACGATGGACACAATGGAACCGGCGCAGACACCGGCAGAAATCCGGGAAACATTAGAGGGGACGCAGAAAGGCGGCGTGAAGAACAGCATCCGAAACTGCCTGACGGTGTTCCAGCGTGACCCTCTGTTTCGCGGGGCGCTGCGCCTGAACCTTTTGACGGAGCAGATTGACATTGTGAAGCCGCTGGGCTGGGAGCGCACCAGTACCACGCTGACCGACATGGACATGAACTACCTGCTTTTGTATCTGGAAGAAAATTACGGGCTTACCAGCGAGAAAAAGGTGCAGAGCGCCATCAAGATTGTTGCCAATGAAAACCGCTACCATCCAGTCAGGGATTACCTGAACAGCCTGCAATGGGACGGCACAGAGCGCATCCGTTACGCCCTGCATCACTTTCTGGGAGCCGATACGGACGAATACACCTATGAAGCCTTGAAACTGTTCCTGATGGGAGCCATCCGGCGGGTATTCAGACCGGGGAGCAAGTTTGAGGTCATGCTCTGTCTGGTTGGTGGTCAGGGAGCCGGGAAATCTACCTTTTTCCGGCTGCTGGCAGGCAGGGACGAATGGTTTTCAGACGATTTGAAAAAGCTGGACGATGAAAATGTGTACCGCAAGCTGCAAGGGCATTGGATTATCGAGATGTCGGAGATGATTGCCACAGCCAACGCCAAGAGTATTGAGGAAATCAAGTCATTCTTAAGCCGCCAGAAAGAAACCTACAAAGTGCCGTATGAGACACATCCGGCAGACCGGCTGCGGCAATGTGTATTTGGAGGGACGACCAACCGGCAGGACTTTTTGCCCCGTGACCGCACCGGCAACCGGCGCTTTCTCCCCGTGACGGTGTACCCGGAACGGGCGGAGGTTCACATACTGGACGATGAAGCGGCGGCGAGGGCGTATATCGAACAGATGTGGGCGGAAGCCATGACGGTTTATCGCAGTGGGAAGTATAAGCTGTCATTCAGCATGGAAATGAACCGATACCTGAACGCCCACCAGCAGGACTTTATGCAGGAAGACACACAGGCCGGCATGATCTACGCCTATTTGGAGGACTACACCGGCGACAGGGTATGTTCCAAGCAGCTTTATGAGGAAGCGCTGGGGAACTTAAATTCCCCGGCAGACTGGGAGACACGGGCAATCTGCGAGATTATGAATACCGGCATTGCGGGCGGCATCATACAGGGCTGGGTAGCCTACAAAAGCCCGAAGCGGTATAAGAAATACGGTTCTCAAAAAGGCTGGGAGCGTGTCAACCAAGCTCCGCCGGAGGGGGACGGTTTTCAGGAAATCACGGAAGAAGAAGCCCGGCAAATGGAACTTCCATTCTGAAAAGCCACCGGTTGACAGTTTGGTTGACGCTTTGGTTGACAGCCGGTTGACGGGGAAAAGCCTGATATTTGGGGCATTTCTCTCCTTTGTCAACCATGTCAACCAAGAAATCAAAGAAAAAGTAAAAAGTAATAATAGAGCGCCTATGGATTGTTTTCAAAGTCTTTTCTGCCGGTTGACACGGTTTGGTTGACACGGAGACAGTCTGCGGCTGTACACCTGTCTGACATTCCCTTGTCGGGCATATTTCATTTATGGAGGTAACTGCCTATGGCAAAAAGCAAAAACGAGAGCAATAACAAAAACAGCGGCACCCTGCTTACCGAAAAAGACGGCACCCAGTATTTTGTCATGGGGAAAGTCCGTATCAAGGTATCGGAGCATTTCGCACAGGATGGGAAGCCGCTTGACAGCCTGCTGGAAGATGTGATCCAGCACGCTGCCGCCGCTTCCTGAAAAAATACGGAATAACGACTGTCAATCAGCCCACGCTTATGATATACTTGTACCAGCGAGTATTGTATAAGCGTGGGTTGTTTCTTTTAGAAGGAGGATTTTTAACCGTGAAACAACCATACAATACAACGATTTATAACACTGCACTATATTTGAGATTGAGCCGTGACGATGAATTACAGGGGGAAAGCGGCAGTATCCAGACCCAGCGCATGATGCTTAGACAGTATGCCGCAGAGCATGGGCTGACCGTTGTAGACGAGTACATTGACGACGGATGGAGTGGGACAAATTTCGAGCGTCCAAGTTTCCAAAGGATGATTGATGACATCGAAGACGGGAAAATCAACTGCGTTGTCACAAAGGACTTATCCCGTCTGGGAAGAAACTATATCCTGACCGGTCAGTACACGGAAATCTATTTCCCCAGCAAGGGAGTACGCTACATTGCCATCAATGACAATGTGGACACCATCAACGGAGAAAGCGAGCTTGCACCGTTCTTAAACATCCTGAATGAAATGCACGCCCGACAGACCAGCAAAAAGGTCAAGGCTGCCATGCACACAAGATTTGCCAATGGCGCACACTATGGAGCCTATGCACCGCTGGGCTATGTAAAAGACCCGGACAAAAAAGGTCATCTTCTGATCGACCCGGAAACACGCTGGATTGTAGAGAAGATTTTTGACCTTGCTGTACACGGGCGTGGAGCCGCCAGCATTACACGGATTCTGGTGGAGGAAAAAGTACCTACCCCCGGCTGGCTGAACTATGAAAGATACGGGACTTTCGCCAATATCTACGCCGGTGCGCCCGCAGAAAAAGCCTATGCGTGGACGATAGCACAGGTCAAGAGCATTTTGAAAGAGGAAACCTACATCGGTCACAGCATTCACAACAAGCAGAGCAACATTTCATTCAAGAACAAGAAAAAGGTGCGGAAGCCGCAGGAAGAATGGTATCGTGTGGAAAATACCCACGAAGCCATCATTTCTGAAGAAGTGTTCCAAAAAGTTCAGGAGCTGATTGCAAGCAGACGCAGGAAACGCAGAAACGGTACGACACAGATTTTCGCAGGATTGATAAAATGTGCAGACTGCGGATGGTCTTTAGCCTATGGGGAAAACAAGCAGAATAAGAACCCATACGGGTACTACCATTGCAGCAAGAACGGGCAGGGATTACGCCAGTGTTCCATGCACTATATCCGCTATGATGTACTGTATGCCTATGTGCTTGCAAGACTGCAATACTGGTCTATGCTGGCACAGAAAGACGAGGACAATCTGCTGAAACGGCTGCTCAATGCCAGCGACAGGGAAAGAAACTCTGCGAAGAAAAAGCAGGCTGCGGAGCTGAAAAAGGCAGAGAAGCGTAAAGCCGAGGTTGACGGGCTGTTTGCTAAAATGTATGAGGACTGGTCTGCCGGACGCATAACCGAGTATAACTTCAATATGCTGTCCGAGAAGTACCAGAACGAGCAAAAGGAGCTTGAAACAAAAATAAGACAGCTTCACGAAACGATGGAAGCCGCCGTACAGACCGCAGCGGATGCTGAAAAGTGGATTGCCCTGATGAAACAGTTTGTCAACCCTGTGGAGCTGACCGCCGAACTTCTGAACACTCTAATTGAAAAAATAACCGTCCACGAAGCTGTCAAGGGCGAGGACGGAAGCCGTGAGCAGGAAGTAGAAATCTACTACCGCTTCATCGGCAAAATCGACTGACCTTTCTTTTTTACCCAACAATATCTTTAATTAAGGGAGACGGGTGCGACCTATCCTGAAATCAAGGCCCGTGTGTTGGAACAGACTGGGCTGAAGGTTTCTTCCCTGTATATCTCGCAGGTCAAGCAGAAATGCGGTCTGGAGGTACGAGAGAACCACCACAAGGCGAAGTCCGAAAATACAAAGCAGCCTCAGTGTCCGAAGGAGAAAGAGGATGCGATTGTGGAGGCTTTGAAGCATTTTCAGATGATATGATTTACAGTATGTCCGTCTGATTTTCAGGCGGGCATTTTCTTTTGCCGGAATATGGTGTTTCCACTTTTATCGTGGTACAATAGACGCAAGAATCATTTTTCAGGAAAAGCATTCTGCTATCCGATTTATAGGACACCCATTGTTGTAGAATCAGGATGTCCACCTATCACAAAAAACAAGGAGCAACGTATGCCAAACGATAAGATCACCGCCGTAGGTGCCAACATTGCCGAAAAAGCCGCCATGATCTGGAACGTGGCCGATATGCTGCGTGGGCCGTTCAAGCCCCACGAGTACGGTCTGGTTATTCTGCCCATGACCGTGGTGAAGCGGTTCCACGACTGCCTGCTGCCCACCCATCAGGCGGTGCTGGACACCTACGAGAAGGTGAAAAAGCTGCAGGTCATCGACGGCTTTTTGCAGAAAGCCTCCGGTTACCAGTTCTATAACACCAGCCGGTTCACCTTCGAGACCCTGCTGGCAGACCCGGACAACATTGAGTCCAACTTCCGGGATTACCTGTCCGGCTTTTCTGCCAACGCACAGGACGTGCTGGCAAAGTTCGACTTTGACAACATCATCAAGCGGATGGTGGAGAGCAACACCCTCTACCTCGTCATCAAGGAGTTCGGCTCTGGGAAGGGCTATCTTGGCCCGGACAAGATCAGCGCCGTGGACTGCGGCTACATCTTTGAGGACTTGGTGCGGCGGTTCTCTGAGAGCTTTGGCGAGGAAGCCGGAGCTCACTTCACCAGCCGGGATATCATCTACCTGATGACCGACCTGCTGCTGTCTGAAGCCGACCTCGATACCAGCAGCATGACCGTTTACGATATGGCCATGGGAACCAGCCAGATGCTGAGCTGCATGGAGGAGCGCATCCACGAGCTGAACAGCGACATTGAGGTAACCTGCTTCGGGCAGGAGTTCAACCCCTCCACCTTTGCCATCGCCAAGGCGGACATGATGATCCGGGGCGGCGACCCCAACAATATGCGGTTCGGTGACACCCTGTCAGAGGATCAGTTTCCCGGGTTCACCTTCCAGTACATCATCTCCAACCCGCCCTTCGGCATTGACTGGAAGCGGGAGCAGAAGGCGGTGGAAGCCGAAGCCGCCCGGGGCGAGATGGGGCGTTTTGCCCCCGGTCTGCCCAAGATCAGCGATGGTCAGCAGCTTTTTGTGCTGAACGGTCTTGCCAAGCTGGCAAACAAGGGCAAGATGGCCATTATCCAGAACGGCTCTCCCCTGTTCAGCGGCGATGCCGGCAGCGGCCCGAGCAACATCCGGCAGTATATTCTGGAAAACGACTGGCTGGACTGCATCATCCAGCTTTCCACCGATATGTTCATGAACACCGGCATCTCCACCTACATCTGGGTGCTCAGCAAGGATAAGCCCGCCCACCGTGCAGGCAAGGTGCAGCTCATTGACGCCAGCCACTGCTTCGAGCCACGCCGCAAGAGCATCGGCACCAAGCGCAACGACATCACCGATGCCTGCCGGGAGCTGATCGTCACCGCCTACGGCGAATTTGCCAACGGCAAGGTGTACGGCGACAAAAACGGCATCTACTGCGAGAGCAAGGTGTTCGAGAGCGTGGAGTTCGGCTACAACAAAATCGTGGTGGAGCGCCCCCAGCGGGACGAGGCAGGCAACATCCTCCTGAAGCGTGGCAAGCCTGTGCCGGACACCAGCCTGCGTGACACTGAAAACGTACCGCTGGTGCAGGATATTGACGCCTACTTTGCCCGGGAAGTTCTGCCCTACGCCCCCGACGCATGGATCGACCACAGCAAGACCAAGGTGGGCTACGAAATCCCCATGACCCGCTATTTCTACGAGTATCAGGCACCGGAAGCCGTAGAGGATATCGTGGCGCGCATCACCGCACTGGAACAGGATATCTCCGCCGGGCTGGCAGAGCTGTTCCATAAGGAGGACGAATAATGGAACGGAAAAGTATGATTAAGGTTCGCGGTGGATTTAGTGACAGAGCCGGCATTGACCCTTGTAACATCCAAATGCAAATTGATGATTTTGATGAAAGAACTCGGACATTTATTAGTAATAAACTCTACGATTTTTTGCAAGTAACATTCAACCATGAATGCGAAACTCGTAATATAAAGTACGGTCCTACAGATCAAAATCTTTCAAATATTTTCTGTAAAAATCTAATGCAGAATGTTTTTGCAGATTTAAATCATTTACCGCTTGGTTATCATTATGATTGGGAAAAGTTTTATTCCCGAATCGAAGAGGTTTTAATGGAGGCTCCTTATAACGAAGTTTTAGATTTGCTTTGGTATATTTGCAATTGGTTTGCCTTATCCACTAACAATTGTATCGATGTTTTTCAAGAGTGGTTCAATGAACTTTTCCAAAGTGAGTATGTAGGTTACCGCTTTATATCTGGTGAAATCGTTCCTATTACAGATGAAATCGAAGTAAAAGAAATTGAACAAGCCTGCTGTACGCCTTTTGACGGCGCACGCAAACACCTTAAGAAGGCTCTCAACTTTTTATCTGACCGTGAACACCCAGACTATAAAAACTGCGTCAAAGAAAGTATCAGTGCCGTCGAAGCAACCTGCCGCATTATTGCAGAAAAAGACAGTGCTACTCTTTGTGAAGCATTAAAACTACTTGCTAAGCACGGACTAAAATTGCATCCTTGTCTTAACTCTGGAATTGATAAACTTTACTCTTATGCCTGCGATCAAGGTGGTGTACGTCATGCCGAGCACGAAGCCGAAAGCATCGTTACTTTTGAAGAAGCCAAATTCATGATGGTTACCTGTAGTGCAATCGTCAACTATCTGGTTGCAGAATACGGAAAGCATGGTACAGAAAATGCGTAAAATGAAAGACAGCGCCATTGAATGGATTGGGGAGATTCCAGAGGGGTGGGAGGTTGTAAAGGCTAAGTATCTTTTTGCTCAACGGAACGAAAAAGGAAACTCTGCTCTTGTTCTTCTCTCTCCTACTCAAAAATATGGTGTTATTCCACAAAGTCAGTTAGAGGGCGTTGTTCAAGTCAAAGAAAACACGGATTTACGAACTTTCAAAACAATCCATATTGGAGATTTCGTAATCAGTCTGCGTAGTTTTCAAGGCGGCTTTGAGTTTTCAAATTATGAGGGTGTATGTTCCCCTGCATATCAGGTATTACATGCCACCAAAGACCTTTCCAATGACTTTTTTCGGTATCTTTTCAAATCAGATGGTTTTATCAGTAAAATAAACAGTCTTACTGTTGGCATTCGTGAGGGCAAGAATATCCAGTACTGGGATTTTTCAAATATGTTACTTGCCCTTCCTCCTAAAGAGATTCAGATTCGGTCTGCTCAGTACTTGAATGCAAAATGCACTGAAATTGACACTATGCTTTCCAAAACTCGCTCTAGCATTGAGGAATACAAAAAGCTCAAGCAGGCAGTTATTACGCAAGCTGTTACCAAAGGCGTGCGTGGTGAGCGGGAGATGAAGGATTGCGGAGTTGAATGGGCTGGTCTAGTTCCACACCATTGGGGTGTCGCTAAAATTGGAAGCATAGGTCAAACTTCCAGTGGTGCCACGCCACTAAGAAGTAAAGAATCTTCTTTTTTTGATGATGCCACTATCAGATGGGTTCGTACACTCGATTTAAATGATGGTTTTGTTTATGACAGTTCAGAGAAAATAACCGAATTGGCTTTAGCCTCATCTGCTTGCTCTATTATGCCTAAAGGCACAGTTTGTGTTGCCATGTACGGTGGTGCCGGAACAATCGGAAAATGCGGTCTACTCATGTCAGATTGTGCAACAAATCAGGCTGTTTGCTCCATCGTCTGCAATCGCAAAATTGTTTCTCCCATTTTTCTGCTAATGCAGTTGCTTGCACTAAAACCATATTGGATGAAATATGCTGTTGGAACAAGAAAAGACCCCAATATCAGTCAAGACATTGTTGCTCGAATGAAAATACTCATTCCGCCACTAGATGAACAAAAAGAAATCACCGACTACCTTGATGCCAAGTGCGCCGAGATTGACAAGTTGATTGCAAAGAAGGAGCAGCTGGTGAAAGAGCTGGAAAGCTATAAGAAAAGTTTGATTTATGAGGTTGTAACAGGGAAAAGGGAGGTGTAAAATTATGGTGGATGAAATCTCACCACGGTCTGGCGTCCTTGACTGTGAACAGGGCGGTGCAACATTTTATGAAGAGAACTACAAATTCCGTATTATGAATAACGTTCCTTTCAAAGCCACTTCTAGCCGTACCGAAGATTATTCAAAATTAGCACAGAGCAACAAATACTTTCATGGTACTACCCATGACGGCAGCGACATTGCTGTTTATTGCGGAAGTCGGACAATGCCTCCTATCCGAACCGTTGCAATTTTTTCTTCTAATGTTTATGCAATTCAAAAAGGAAATCTTGAAACTTGTAATTGGGAAAAAATCGATGCGATTGAGTTCAGGGGTGGAACTTTAGACTCATTGTTTTTCTCCATCGATTCGCCATATGAACTTGTAAATGGAGCCGTTCAACTTTCTGCTCCAAAGTCACCTTTTTGCTTTTCTTTTGATTATAATGGCTCCTGTATATATGTTAAATCAGGCAACCAGGCACATGAAACTTATGATTTGAACCGTGTTGAACTGATTGGTCGGACGCGTTATTTGACCCTTCAATTTTCAGAGCCGATTTCTTTCGGAGCGGTTCCGTTTCATATTGAAAAGATCAAAACACTGTTATCTTTTATGACTTTCCGTCAGAACGTCGACTTTGATGAAATTGCTTTACAAGAAAAAACATCCTTTCCTCCTCTTTTGATGGATACCGCTTTGGTTTATTCAAAAGGTTCTTCTACTGTGACTCAGAAAAAAGCCCCAAACAATATTTGCTTCAATGATTTAGATGTCACTCTTTCTTCTTTGATTGAGTTAATTTACTGTGAGCAAAAAAACAATCCTTTTTCTTTTATGAACTTCGTGCCAGAAGATGATAAAGGCCTTGGTCGAGTGACTAACGATATGGTCAAAGGGATTGTAACCTGTTTGGAATGCGAAATCGCACGTCTAAAAAAATCCGATGATATTACGTCAGCTATACAAGACAACAAAAACGACACCTATATTCAAGAAGAACTGCGGCTTCAGTCACTTGTGAAAGAATTACAGAAAGTTGCAAAGGATTTCCAAAAGAAAAATGGAAAATTTTCAAAGAAAACAAACGATATGATTTGCGGTAGACTCAAATATATGACTATCGCTGACGCAGATAAAGTCTGTCTCTTTTATGTCAAATATCAAAAATTCATCCGAAAGCTATTTGATAAATTTGAAATCGTTCCAACAGAAGATGACATCCAGAATTTAATCATCTATCGCAATAGAACTACGCATGGAACACAAGCTGTTTTGGATGAGCATATTGTAACAACTGCGCTTTATCTAACTGGTTTAATTTACTGTATGATTCTTCACAGTATCGGAATTGATGACAAAAATTTGGAGCAGCTTTGTTCCAGACACTTTTTATGGCGATAACAAAAGGAGGTCTAACCATGCCCCTCAACACCACCGAAAAGCAGTTTGAATCGGACATTGCGGCGGCGCTGCTCTCCCCTGCCGGGGGCTACACCCGCAATGGGGATTGCTACGACCCCAAGCTGGGGCTGTTTGTGGATACCCTGATCCGCTTTGTGCAAAAGACCCAGCCCAACGAGTGGGCATTTTTTGAAAAGCAGAACCCGGTAAACCCGGTGCGGAAGTTCTGCACGGCCTTTAACAATGCCTGCGATGCGGACGGACTGCTTTCGGTGCTGCGGTATGGGTTCAAGCACCGGGGACGGCGGTTCCGGGTGTGCTATTTTCAGCCAGAATCTGCGCTGAACCAGAAGGACGCCCAGCGCTACGCCCAAAACGAGATCACCTGCAACCGGCAGTGGTTCTACTCCGACACCACCCACAACTCGGTGGACATGGTGCTGGCGGTAAACGGCATCCCGGTGTTCGCCTTTGAGCTGAAGAACCAGTTCACCGGGCAGACCGTGGAGAACGCCAAACAGCAGTGGATGCACGACCGGGACCCCCGGGAGGTGTGTTTCCAGTTCAACAAGCGCATTCTGGGCTACTTTTGCGTAGACCTGACCGAGGTGTGGATGGCCACCCGGCTGGCAGGCAAGGACACCCGCTTTCTGCCCTTCAATCAGGGCTCCAACGGTGCCGGGCGGGACGGCGGCGCAGGCAACCCGCCCAACCCCAGCGGCTACCTTACCGCCTACCTCTGGGAAGAAGTGTTCCAGAAGGACAGCATGATGGACATCCTGCAAAAGTTTATGAGCCTGCAGGACGGCAAGACCCTGATCTTTCCCCGGTACCATCAGCTGGACGTGGTGCGCAAACTGGTGGCAGATGTGCGGCAGAAGGGTGCCGGGCAGCACTATCTCATCCAGCACAGCGCCGGGTCGGGCAAGTCCAACTCCATTGCTTGGACGGCGTACCGGCTGGCTTCCCTGTTCAACACCGAGAACAAGCCGGTGTTTGCCAGCGTCATCGTGGTGACTGACCGCACCGTGCTGGACGCACAGCTGCAGGAGACCATCTCCGGCTTCGACCATACGCTGGGTGCGGTGGAGGCCATCGGCGAGGACAAAAACTCCGGCGACCTGCGGGATGCCATCAACAACGGCGCACGCATCATCATCACCACGCTGCAAAAGTTCCCGGTCATCTACACTGAGGTGAATAAGACCGCCGGGAAGAACTATGCCGTTATCATCGACGAAGCGCACTCCTCCCAGACCGGCACCTCTGCTTTAAAGCTGAAAGCCGCCCTTGCCGACACCGAGGACGCGCTGCGGGAATATGCCGAGCTGGAAGGCAAAGCGGAGGACGAGATCGACCCGGAGGATGCACTGGTGAAGGAGTTGACCTCCCACGGGCGGCACAAGAACCTGTCCTTCTTTGCCTTTACCGCCACCCCAAAAGCCGCCACGCTGGAGCTGTTCGGCACCGAGTACCCGGACGGCAGCCACCACCCTTTCCACATTTACAGTATGCGGCAGGCCATCGAGGAAGGGTTCATTCTGGATGTGCTGCAAAACTACATGACCTATTCCACCTGCTTCAAGATCGCCAAGACCATCCCGGACAACCCCGACCTGCCTGCCAGCCGGGCGGCGAAGCTCATCCGCAAGTATGAGGAGCTGCACCCCTATAACATCAGCCAGAAGGCAAAGATCATTGTAGAGACCTTCCGGGAGACCACCAGCCACAAGATCGGCGGGCGGGGCAAGATGATGGTAGTCACCTCCTCCCGATTGGCCGATTGGCGGCGGTGCGATACTTCCACGAGGTCAAGCGCTACATTGCCGAGCAGGGCTATGACGATGTGCAGATCTTAGCGGCATTTTCCGGTGCTGTGCCGGACGGCGGTGTGGAGTACACGGAGCCGTCTCTGAACGTCCGCGCTGATGGCAGTCACATTGCAGAGAGCCAGACCAAAAAGGAGTTCCACAACAACTTCAATGTGCTCATCGTGGCAGAAAAATACCAGACCGGTTTTGACGAACCGCTGCTCCACACCATGATCGTGGACAAAAAGCTGAAGGGCGTCAAGGCAGTGCAGACTCTCTCCCGTCTGAACCGTACCTGTCCCGGCAAAACCGACACCTTTGTGCTGGATTTTGTGAACAAGGCAGAGGACATCCGGGAGGCATTCCAGCCGTTTTATCAGGAAACCTTTCTGGAGCAGGAGGTCAACACCGACCTCATTTACAAGACCCAGAAGGAGCTGCGGAGCTTTGCCGTTTATTCCGATGCAGACGTGGAAGCCTTTGCCAAGGAGTATTTCCGCAGCACCAAGCAGGATAAAAACGCCGTGGGCCGCATGAGCAGCGTCTTGAAGCCGGTGGCAGACCGCTACAACCAGAAAACGCAGGCCGAGCGGTACCAGTTCCGCCGCTTGCTGCGCAGCCTTGTCAAGTGGTACGGCTACGTTTCGCAGGTGGCACGGATGTTCGATGAAGAGCTGCACAAGGAGAACGTATTCTGTGCCTACCTGCTCAAGCTGCTGCCGCCGGACGAGGTCTCTCCGCTGGATCTGGAGGGCAAATTGCAGCTGGAATATTACAAGCTGCAAAAGACCTTTGCCGGTGCCATTGAGCTGGAACACGCCAAGGGCGTCTACGAGCCTGTCACCCAGAAGGGTGCTCTCGGCCACGACCCCAAGGAGCCGCTGGACGAGATCATTTTGAAAATCAACGAAAAGTTCAAGGGTGAGTTCACCAATGCCGACCGGGTGCTGCTTACCGCTCTGCATGACCGTCTGCTGGCTGACCCGAAGCTGGCAAAGCTGGCGCGCAGCTCCGACCCGCAGATCTTTACCGAGAGCATCTTCCCCAAAGCCTTTGACACCGCCGCACAGGACAGCTATCTCGAAGCGCAGGACACCTTCTCTTCCCTGTTTGAGGACACCAGCAAGTACAAGGCTATCATGTCGGCGCTGGCAGAGTGGCTGTATGGAGAATTCCGCAAGAAGTAAAACAGTTTTCCTTTTTATTTGCTTAAAACAGCCTGCATCCTTCAGATGCAGTTCAAGGGTTTGGGTGCTCCCCAACAAGTATTTTGCAGAGCAAAATAAGCAGATGTATATACGTCTGCATTGCTTGCTACAATGGTGTTGGTTCTGAGAAGCTCACAGCCAGTGAGCTATACAGATGCCCAAACCTAAGCTACAATGAAGATGTGCTGAGAGAACGAAGCATTGCTTGAGCTGAACGCTCGTACGCGCAAACTGTTCTCCGCCATCTCCATTGCAGCGTTCGATCGACGCAGGTTGAGTAGATGTTGCCGTACATTCGTGTCACAAAGCAAGCTGAATCGGTAATGGGCATAGGCGGAACCGGCATTAAAGGAGGTCAGAAAAATGGAAGCTGCTGTTATTACCGCCGTCGGTATTGATGTGTCTAAGAGCAAAAGCACAGTTGCGGTACGGAGACCCGGAGGCGAAATCGTACTTCGGCCTTTCGATGTCCGCCACACGAACAGTGACTTAAAAAAGCTGACATCCACACTCAAAAAACTGGGAGGCGATATTCGTATTGTAATGGAACATACCAGTACGTACTGGAGACCGATCGCGCTGACATTAAAGGAAGCAGGCTTTTTTGTTTCCGTTGTCAATGCGATGCTGATCCACGATTTTAGTGATAATACGATCCGAAAGCTGAAGACGGACCGTGCGGATGCTCTTAAAATCGCAAACTATGCGCTTACCTTTTGGGATATACTGCCCCCGTTCAATAATGAAGAAGAAACCAGGCTGCTTCTTAAAATGCAATCCAGAGCAAATGAGCGGATCACTGCGACTGCAACAGCGTTGCGGAACGGTCTGATTGCGCTGGCTGACCAAACATTTTCCGGGGTAAATATTGCGTTTGCTCCGAACACCAAAAATGCGAATGGACATGAAAAATGGGTAGATTTCTTTCTGCGTTATTGGCACAAGGATTGTGTCTGTCAATATTCCATGGAGGCTTTCACGGAATCTTATCGGGGCTGGTGCAAACGAAAAAACTACAAGTTCCGTACAGATACCGCTCACAAAATCTATCTGCTTGCACAGGAAAGCGTGGCTACTCTTCCGAAATGCGAAAGTACAAAGATGCTGATCACGCAGGCTTGCAAAAGCCTGAATGCCGTTTGCGAGGCCAAGCAAAGCACCCAGCTTGAAATGCAGCGGTTGGCTGCAATGCTCCCCGAATACGAGGTTGTGATGCAGATGGAAGGAGCCGGACCCGTTACCGGGCCTGCTCTTATGGCCGAAATTGGTGATGTTCGGCGGTTCAAAAACAAGAAAGCGTTGGTGGCCTTTGCTGGTATTGACGCACCGCCGTTCCAGTCTGGTGCATTTGAATCCAAGTCACGCCATGTTTCCAAACGAGGCTCACCGCATCTGAGGCGAACCATTTTTATTATATCGAATATTATTTTAACACGCTCAAACCCGGAAAATGCAGTTTACTGCTTTATGGACAAAAAGCGTTCCGAAGGAAAACATTATTACGTTTATACCGTCGCAGGAAGTGCGAAGTTCCTGCGGGTCTATTACGCTCGTGTTACTGAATTTCTACGGTCCCAGCCATCTTATGATGCCTATTGATGATTTCTGATGAACCATTACGATGATTTTCAGCTGACAAGCTGTGCTGTCGGCTTATTAAAGTTGCCGGATGCTTAACTGCACCCGGCAATAAATTTTTGATGATTTTTTGTTCAGGCTATTGACACTCGTTAGCAGGTTTGTTACTTCTACTATATACATTACATATAGAGCTTTTTATAATCATCCCCTCTTTTAATTATCTATATATAGTGTTGGTATATCTCTCAAAAAAAGCGGTCGAAGTGGTAACATCCCATATTTGCCGTCGATTTCGGCTCCGTTGTTACTTGCGTTACCGAATATTTTGCAGTATCCTTTTGTTATCAGAAGAATTCACTAGCTTTTCTGTATTCATAGGCCTGCTCAATATTAGCGATGATCACCTTTACGCTGCTCTTTCCAACTCGCTGGTTTTCCTGTCTGTTTTCGACATATCCACGGTCCTTGAAACCACGGATGCTCTTTTCGTAGGAAAAGCCATTGTCAATCAGCATTTTTCTGAGACAATTCGGCAGGATATAGGTTTTCTTTTCTCCTGGCTCATATCTTCCGAGCCGCGGTTCTCGTGCTACTTCATTAAGATGCTTCACTTCAAAATGCTCCTGATTGGAAGCGATCCATTCCTTTACAGTATCCCATGCACGCTCTACCGCATCTGCCTTCTGCTCTTTCTTCAGTGCTTCCAGCAGTTCAAAACCCATTTCCCATGCTGCACCACATGCCTCCTCACCAGCATTAAAAACAGCCTTTGATGCAATAAAGTCCGCAAAGACAAGCACAGCAACAAATTCCAGATGAATGCTCGTACATTTGTCATAGAGCATCGCGTACATCGAAACAAACTCATCCCGGAAATTTGTATAAGCCTGCCGCAGCTTGCTGGTGCCCTTTTCCAGCTCATATTCATGGAACAGGTAATCCATAAACATTTGCCCTGCAAAGCCGTAGTTCTCCGCTGCTGTCTGATGCACTGTTCTGGAAAAGTCCGTGTCACCGATTGGTGATGCATACAGTTCCATGACGCGCGTATTTTCACCGTCCATGGAATTCTGCACCGTGATCGGTTGTTCACCAGTAGACAGAATGGTATTGCACCATGTCTGCATTTTCTGCGTACCACCGATGCGGTCACCACGCATCTTTCCAATACCATTGCCCAGCATATACATCATTCGAGACAGATTTTCATACTTCAAACTGAGCGACTGCAGCTCATCCAGTGCCAGTGGAATGTTCCGCACTGTACCTGCCGTGTGCTCGATGCCGACCGCAGTGCTATTATAGCTCCGCAGCAGCACATTAGGATCGCCGTAGATGGACACTGCTGCCTTCAGCACCGCCGTCTTACCACTGCGAGAGTTTGCCCAGAGGTGGAAGATGAACGGCCGCTGTTGAAGGGGCTGCAGCAGCACAGATGCGAAGGATGTCGCCAGCATGACCCGTGCAGCCTGCATCGTGCGCAGCGTTGCTGCCATCTCCATCCATTTGTCTTTGTCACCGTGCGGCATAACAGCAGCGATAATCCGATGGCTTTCCTCGCCGGCACCATCATAGGCGGCACGGCTTTCCATGTGGTAAGGGAAGAATTCCCTGTTCTTGACCCAACCCATGCGCTCGATACTGCGGTGCCGCGGAATGACGGTTTTGTTGGAAGTTTCAAAAGCTTCCATATATTTGACTGCCTCTTTAGAGGTTTCCGATGTCACCGGCAATCCCTGATTTGCATATTTTACCAGTTTGCTCTTATCCATTGCATCGCCGCGTGGAACGATAATTTTTCTCCAACGGCAATCACCATAGAAAGCCAGTTCCAGCTTTACATCTTCATCATCAACATTCCTCATTCGCCGGGAAATATAAACCAGTGCGGAAAAGGCTGATTTTGTATAGGGAACGCCATTCAGGAATTCAATGTGTCGAACTCCTTCCATATCGACTTCCCAGCCTTTCGGCACCACCAGTCCATTCAGTTCCATGCCATCCAGTTCCAATGCCTTGCAGAACTCCTGTCCGCCTTCGTGTATATCTGCCTTTCCACCAGTGGTGGTCAGCATTTTTTCAAGGTCCCGGACTCCGATCTTCAGTTTGCCATATTTTTCCTTCAGCTTAAAATACTGGATTGGCTGGTGTTCCCGTGCATAACGTACCAGCTGAAGATTCTTTTCTTCTAAAGCCTCATCAACTGTCAGCTCCTCTTCCAGCAACTTTTTTACACGTTCTTCTATAGTGTAGTATGCAAAAACGATCGGTGCCCGAACACCGCACCCCTCTTTCGGACAATCAAATCCGAAAAAGTCCCGGATATAACGGCAGGAGCATGGACGGCTCATTTTTGCAGCACGCTCGTAATATTCCTCTGTCTGGTCGTAAGAATATCCGGGATATGTCTCGCTCCTCTCATGCACTTTTTTCTGACCGTCTTCCGTAACGGCAACAATAGAGATCATCGTATGCCACATTGGCTCTGGCAGTGTTGCGGCATTTTCAATGCAATAATCAATAAAAGCACACTTTTCACACATACGTTCCGCAGGGCCGACCAAATCGCTCTCTGCATGGAATTCAACAATTTCGGTAATTCGCTTAAATTCTTTAAAAGCAGTTACCGGATAGCGGAATTCCTCGGCACTATATACCTCGCACCGTTTCGGCGGGTTGCTCTTAAAGTTCAGTGAACCCGGAGCCCGAAACATTCGAGGAACATCCTGCACATTGTCCAGTTTCCATCCCTTTTTACGCCCCTCTGCAATGACATACATACCGAACCCGGCAGAGAGTTCCCGGATCTGCTCACGCTCATCCTCGTTATGGATAATAAACGGCTCGTTCAGAGGCCAAATGGCATGCACGCCGTTGCCCGACCGCACAATGATGGAAGGCTTCAGCTTCAAACTGTTTACAAATGCAATCGCTTCTTCTTCCGTCTTCGGCAGTGCGGTTTCTTTGTGTGCCGGCCCCAGCACATCCACATCCGCCACCATGCAAACAACGGTGTGAATCTGTCCGATACCACCTCTGACACTCGATGGCAGCCCTTCCTGACGCAGTGCAACGCAATAATAGGTGTTGGCACTGGTACCCAGCACTTTAATGCGCTCCGCTGCTTTGTCCAGTTCCGTGACCGGGATATGCTCATTTCTGGAATCCGGCAGCGTCGTGATGGTAATGCATCCTTCTGTGCATTTACCATACAGCATCTGCAAAAAATCCCTCGTTGTAATATTCATAGGCTTCTCTCCCCCCCCCTGTGTTTTTAACGTGTAATCAATCTTTTTCTCTACATATCCGTACCTCCATTCTACCATGTTGCCTTTCAGACCAACGAACTTCTGAAGTTCACTTTCCTTCCGCTGCTCAAAATTAAAGGCCTTCATAAAGCGCACGATTTTCGGGCAAAATACAACCTTTTTACCGTTTCTTTCACACAATTCTCACATTTGCAGCCATTTCGATTATTTTCTCGTGAACTACAAAGCAGGCAACCTTTGCAATTGCCCATTGATCAGGGCATCTACAAAAGTCGCCTGCTTTGTTTACCTATCATCGAATCATGCTGTTGCATAGCAAATGACCAGCGGCAATTACCTCTGAACTGCAATAATTCCCTGACTTCCACTTTCTCCTTTCATCTGGCTCGGAAATAAAGGCCTTCACTATGTACACCGAAATCGGGCAAAAAGGAGACACTCTTCATGTTTCTTTCACAAAATTTTAACATTCAAAGCCTTATCCAAATCTATTCACCCTGCCCTTTATTGTACATAGCAGCTTGTGGAATAGGACGAAAAAGCCGGTAGGCTTTCGACCTACCGGCTGTTCGTCTGTTTATATTCAGCTTTTGACAGTTTATATTATAGCACCGATTCGCTTACGATGCAATACGTTTTTTCTCCAATATAAGCCATTTTCTCCAATCAAATAGCTTTTCTCCATTTAAGCATCACTTTACTCTACTATTCATTCACCATTCTCTACTCTCCGGAACAACTACATGTCTGCAATCTCCCCGATGCACCTGTTCTATATAAGAATTCAGCGCGCCGCACGGCGGTGTTCCCTGCTTTTCGTACATCTTGTATCACCTGCCCTATGTATAAAAGTATACCATGGCAGTTAGACGGCTTCAACAAAATCTCATGCAATTCTTATGGCAGAATTGATGTTTGTGCCTGTCTGTGGTAGAATAATGATAATTATACTCTTATATGTATATCTCGGAAAATCATAAAAAGCAGGGAGATTTCAAAATGACAGATTATGCACCTGGTATGCGTGCTGTTATTCGTGACGAAGAATGGCTCATCAAAAGGATCGAAACAAACAGCCTTGGTCATCAAGTTTTACATTGCGTCGGTGTCACCCCACTAGTGAAAGATCGCGATGCCATTTTTCTCACAGATCTCGAACAGATTCAGATTGTAGATCCTGCGAGCATTCAGTTGATTGCCGACTCATCCCCATTTTTCAAACGGTCACTATTGTATTTAGAAAGTCAATGGCGGCAGCAGCTTCCCACCGACACAAATTTGCATATTGGCCACAAAGCGGCTATGGATCCCATGCCATACCAACTGGATCCTGCAAAACTTTCTTTGCAGCGTCCACGTCAGCGCATTCTAATTGCTGATACTGTCGGTCTTGGCAAAACTCTAGAGGCCGGCATTCTGATGTCTGAGTTAATTGCACGTGGTAAGGGCAAGCGAATTTTAGTTGTTACAGTAAAAAGCATGATGACGCAGTTCCAAAAAGAAATGTGGAATCGCTTTACTATTCCGCTCGTGCGGCTGGATTCCAACCGAATCCAAAAGATCCGCGCCAGTCTGCCCTCCAATTACAATCCCTTCTTTTACTATGATAAAACGATCGTTTCCATTGACACCTTAAAACGCGATGTGGAATACCGTACACACTTGGAAAAAGCATATTGGGACATTATCGTCATTGATGAAGCGCAGAATGTTGCCGAGCGCGGTGACCATCAGGCACAGCGTTCTCGGCTTGCAAAACTGCTGGCCAACCGCAGTGATACCATGATCATGCTGTCGGCCACACCGCACGATGGCCGTGCCAAAAGTTTTGCTTCCCTGATGAATATGCTGGACCCGACTGCCATTGCAGACCCTGAAAATTATACCCCGGAAGACATCAGGGGTCTGTGTATCCGCCGCTTTAAAAGCGATGTCAAAAATCAGGTCAACGGCTCGTTTCTTGAGCGGCAGGTGACATTGGAACATTGTCACGCCTCTGCACAGGAGGAATATGCCTTCGACCTGCTTGCTGAAATGCAGCTGGAAATGGATGCTGGCAAAGCCAAAAGCTCTGGACGTCTGTTCAAAACAAGCTTAGAGAAATCTCTCTTTTCTAGCCCAGCAGCCTGTCGCAAAAGCATCGAGGCACGCCTGAAAAAGCTCTATAAAAAATATACGGCAGATGATATTTCTGATATTCGCTTGTTAGAAGAGTTGCATACTGCTCTGGGACAGGTCACGCCCGAAAACTTCACGCGCTATCAAAAACTGCTGGAACTTTTGCGTAGCGATTCCTACGGATGGAACCCCAAAGATCCTGGTGACCGCGTTGTGATCTTTACCGAGCGCATCGAAACCATGAATTATCTGGCGGAACATCTGCGGACTGATTTGGGGCTGAAGTCCTCTGCGATCCAAGAGATTTCTGGTGGTATGAGCGATGCAGAGCAGCAGCGCATTGTAGAAGATTTCGGCCGCACGGAATCTTCCACCCGCATTCTGGTCGCTTCGGATGTAGCTTCTGAAGGTCTGAATCTTCATTATCTGAGCCACCGCCTGATTCACTTTGATATTCCGTGGTCATTGATGGTATTCCAGCAGCGCAACGGCCGCATTGACCGTTACGGTCAGCAAAAACGCCCTGATATCCGCTATCTGCTCATTGAGAGCAATAACAAACAGATCAAAGGTGATATGCGTATCATCGAGATTCTGATTCAAAAAGAAGAGCAGGCACTGAAAAATATCGGCGATCCTGCCTTACTGTTGGGCAAGTTCAATGTGGAAGAGGAAGAAACGGTGATTGCGGAAGCCATCGAATCCGGTTCCGACGCAGATACATTTGCTCAGAGTCTAGATGCCGATGCGCAGGAATTCAACCCCTTTGAAGCTTTGATGGCCGCTGCCTCAGAAACAGAGGAGACTGCTATTGAGCAGCTTTCAGAAACTGTTTCCGACGAAACATTGTTCACCGATAAGGAATATCTGGAGCAAGCTGTGCAATACCTTAATCAGACTGACAGCAATCCAGTTCAGGAACTGCAAACGGTTTCTGGCCTAGATATCCGGTTAACCCCGGAAATGGAGCGCCGTTTGCGTGCGCTTATACCGGAAGAAGCCATGCCGCAAGGAGAAACACTGCGCCTTTCGGATGACAAAGCCTTCTGCATGGAGCAGATGCGCACCAGCATGCAAAAGAACATGGATGAGGCGGCATGGCCGTCCTCGCAGTATTTGTGGAAGCTGCACCCGATTTTCTCTTGGGTCAATGATAAGGCCGGGCTTTTGTTCAAACGCGCAGAAGCTCCCGTTCTGGGTCTGCCCGGCGTTTTGTATCCCGGTGAAGCGTTGTACATCGTTTCCGGCAGTGTTCCCAACCTGAAATCCACGCCGCTCATCGATGAATGGTTTGGTCTGCTGTATCGGGATGGGCAATTCATTCAGCGACTTTCCATGGAGGAGGTTGTCCAGAAAGCCGGACTGCGTAGCGCGCGTATTCCCAACACAAACTGCATCACGAACCAAAGCATCGTTGCTGCAAGCAGCTTGTTGCACGATGTAGTCACGCAGGCAAAGACCTATCTCACAGAGCGATACCAGCAGTACCAGGCAGAGATGAACCCCAAGCTGGATGCAGAGGTGGATAAGCTGATTGAACTGCAGGAAAAACACAAGGAGTACTATCAGACCACCCTATTTGAACATGAACGTCAACTGCAGGAGCAGGAGCGCCGGGTGGACAAACTGTTTGATGATTTTACGAACTGGGTAAAAGAAACCCTGACGATTCAAAACAACCCATATATTCGTATCGTATCCGTCCTGATGGGGGTATCCGAATGAGCATCGATCTAACCGGTATCACAAATAAAAACGAATATTATACCAACCACTATTTTTCGACCATCTTTGAGGAAAATGCAGGTGAGGCCATCACTGCCTGGGCTCAGGCTGCAAAGTCATCCGAAGAGATCCGCACACCTTGGGCACAGCTGCGACAAAACGCCCGACAGTTCTATCCCTTGCACGACCGCTACGCAGGCGGTGCATTGAATTTGCAGCTTCTGGCTGCGATTCGCACGATGGCAGACCGTTACCTGGCTTCTCTTGGGTATCCAGAAGCTGCCCCGGAACTTGTCCCTGTAGATGCTTCTCTGTCTGTTCCCGTTTATTTGGAAATGAAAAAGAGCAACGGTGCACCACTGCTATGGGTCATGCTCTCTGCTTCCAGAGAATCGGATGCCGGTATTCTGGAAAGCAATGTCTTTGACGGTAACATTGCAGAGGAAGATGCCTTCGGTGCCGTCCACAACGATGACCTGCTGGAACTGAAAAATGAGGATCTTGCCACACAGATTCTGTTCGGTGCCGCAGAGCCGCCGCGTTTTCTTCTGTTTATTTCGCTGAATCAGATTGCACTGATTGACCGGAACAAATGGAGTGAAAAACGCTATTTGCAATTCGAATTAGAAGACATCTTTTCTCGCTTGGAACTCACAACCCTGCAAGCCATGGTCGTCCTACTGCATAAAGATTCCCTCTGCCCGGAAGACGGTTCTATTCTTCTAGATGAGTTAAACGAGCAGAGTCAGAAAAATGCTGCGGGTGTTTCACAGGATTTAAAATATGCCCTGCGTGAATGTATCGAACTTTTGGGCAATGAAGTCCTCCACGACATGCGAACCCGGCAGAAAATTAACCTAGAAGAGCATCCCGTGGATGCCGGACAGCTGACACTGGAGTGCCTGCGCTATATGTACCGGATGCTGTTCATACTGTTCATTGAGGCGCGGCCAGAATTGGGCTATGCTCCCATCCGTGAACTGAGTTATCTGAAAGGTTACTCGTTGGAAAGTCTGCGGGATATCGCCGACGCTGTCCGAGATGATGTGGATGAAGTGAGCGATGGCTATTATCTACATGAAACGCTGGCAAAACTTTATGACCTGATTTATAACGGTTATCCGGAAACGGAAGCCGAATTTCAAAAAGTAACCGGTGCCGACAGTATACACGATGTTTTTTTGATTGCTCCGCTCATGGCGCATATCTTTGACCCGGAGTACACCAAGTTGATCAATGCTACCAAACTGCGCAACAGCTGCATGCTGCGTTTTATCGACTTAATGAGCCTGACACGTGCCTCCGGCAAACGCAATAGCCGCCGGGGGCGTATTTCCTACGCCAATTTGGGCATCAACCAAATGGGCGCGGTATACGAAGCTCTGCTCTCCTACCGTGGCTTTATCGCACAGCAGGATTTATACGAGGTCAAACGCGCCGGAGTTGACTTCAATGAACTGGATGTCGGCTATTTTGTTTCTGAATCTGATTTGGCACAATATACAGAAGAGGAACGCGTCCGCTATGCGTCTGGCAACAAAAAGGGCAAGTTGCGCATGTATGCCAAAGGCACATTCATCTACCGCTTGGCTGGCCGCGAACGGGAAAAATCCGCTTCTTACTATACGCCGGAAGTTCTAACCAAATGCCTTGTCAAATATGCCCTGAAGGAATTGCTGAAAGACAAATCTGCGGATGACATTCTGCATCTAACCATTTGTGAACCTGCCATGGGCAGCGCAGCATTCTTGAATGAAGCGATCAATCAGCTTGCAGAAGCCTATATTTCTCGTAAAGAGCAGGAAACCGGAGAGATCATTGGCTACGAAGACCGCTTTAACCAGCTGCAGAAGGTCAAAATGTTTATTGCGGACCGCAATGTATACGGCGTTGACCTGAACCCTGTGGCCGTGGAACTGGCCGAGGTTTCTCTGTGGCTGAACACCATTTATCCTAATGGATTTGTGCCGTGGTTCGGTACCCAGCTGGTCAACGACAATTCCCTGATTGGTGCCCGGCGGCAGTGCTACCGCGTGAGTTCCCTGCAAGCCACCAGCAAAGGTCTGCGCTGGTATGAAAAAGCCCCGGAGCGTGTTCCCCTTGGCACCGAGCGCAAGCGCGGCAAGTTGTCCACACAAATCTATCATTTTCTGTTGGGCGACCCCGGTATGTGCAGTTATACCGACAAAGTCATCAAACAGCTGGAGCCTGCAAAAATCAAGTTTTTGAACACCTGGAACAAGGCATTTACTGCTCCTTACTGTGACGATGATATCGAAACGCTGAAAAAACTCTCCAAGACGATTGACAAGCTCTGGAAAGATCAGATTTCTCTGCGTCAGCAACTGAAGCAGCAGACGCACGACAGCCTGTCTGTGTTCAAATTCAATGATGATGAACCGGACTCCCATACTTCCATGCGCACCAAAGATCAGATGCTGCGCACCATGTACCGTTCCGAGAATGCCAAAAATGCTGGTGCTTATGCTCGTTTAAAATTTGCGATGGATTACTGGTGCGCCCTGTGGTTCTGGCCCATTGACAAGGCTGATCTTTTGCCCAGCCGCAGCGAATTTCTGAATGATATGTACATGATCTTGGTGGGGCTGTACTCCACCAACAGTGATTCCCAGCAGCTTTCCATGCTAGAAGATGCAGACGAAGAAGATACTGACATCCTGCTTCAGGTCAACTTGGACGAACTGTGCGCCCTTTTGCCCCGGCTGAAGCTGGCTCGCACGATTGCACAGCAAAATCACTTTATGCATTGGGAACTGGAGTTTGCCGATGTGTTTGCCGAGCGCGGCGGTTTTGACCTGATGATCGGTAACCCGCCGTGGATCAAGATCGAGTGGAACGAACAGGGCGTGCTGGCGGATGCCAATCCCATGTTTGCTGTAAAAAAACTGACCGCTACCCAGACCACCCACGAACGGCAGACGGCACTGGAAAATGCACATACGCACAGCATGTATTTTGCAGAGTATGAAATGCTTTCCGGCGAACAGAACTTTTTGAACGCCGTGCAGAATTATCCTGCCCTGAAAGGACAGCAAACGAATCTGTTTAAATGTTTTCTTCCACTCTCGTGGGAGAAAACGAATGAAAGCGGCATTGCCGCTTTCGTACACCCTGAGGGCGTCTACGACGACCCGAAGGGTGGTGCACTTCGGGAAATGCTGTATCCTCGTTTGCGATATCATTTTCAATTTGCAAACGAGAGAAAGCTATTTTCCGAAGTGCACCACCATACACAATTTAGTCTAAATGTGTATGGTGGTCCACTGATGGTGTCATTCGACACCATCAGTAACCTCTACGATGCTAAAAGCATCGCAGAGTGTTACCAAGGCGAAGCCTCCGCGCCGATTCCAGGCATCAAGGATGCCAATGGCGACTGGAATACTACCGGCCACCCTGACCGCATCATCCATGTCACGCAGCGCGAGTTGGAAGTTTTTGCCAAATTGTTTGATGGAAATGATAAATGGCAGCAAGCACGATTGCCGCAACTGCATGTTGAGCAACTCCTTGAAGTATTGATCCGTTTTTCGAAGCAAAACAAGGTTATCGGAGATATGCAACTTTCCATTTTTAATACTCGTATGTGGGAAGAAACTGGTTCACAAAAAGATGGAACAATTTCCAGATATGTCCATTTCCCTGATAGCACAGTGGACGCCATTATTTCCGGTCCTCACATTGGTGTATCAAATCCATTGTTCAAATCTTCTCGTAGTATCTGCAAATTAAATAGCGACTATGATAATATTGATTTGACAAATATTTCTTCCAACTATATCCAGCGCGTAAATTACACTCCCTTCTGTAGCATTGACGATTATTTTCTACGTGAACCTAAAACCTATTGGGACACTTCTTATCATGAAGAATATCGCCTAGTAATGCGTCGGATGTTAAATCAGGGTGGAGAACGGACTTTGATTTCCGCTCTTCTTCCTCCAGGAATGGGACATATTCACACCATCTTCGGTCTTGCAGTTTCCGATAAGAATATAATCAGTTTGCTTGCTGCCACATTTTCCTCGATTCCTTTTGATTTCTATGTGAAATCAACTGGAAAGTCAGACATTTTGTTCGATTTGGCTTCAAAACTTCCTCTATTAAACGAATCAATTTTTGCTCTGTCTATGTCAGAACGTAGTTTACTCTTAAACTGTGTAACCAATCATTACGCTAACCTTTGGAAAACTTGCTTTGATACGTCTTTTACTCACAGTACCTGGTCCAAATCCGACCCTCGCCTTTCCCCTACTCGCTTTACTTCTTTGACCCCGGAGTGGACATGGGACACACCCCTGCGCACAGACTATGAACGGCGGCAGGCTTTGGTAGAAATTGATGTACTTACCGCCATGGCACTGGGCATGACCCTGCAGCAGCTCAAGACCATTTACCGCATCCAATTCCCGGTACTGCAGAGCTATGAGGCCGATACTTGGTATGATGCCAACGGCCGCATCACCTTTACCAATAACCGCAGCCTGACCGGTGTAGGCTTCACCCGCCCGGAGTGGGAAAATGCCGGTGCTGTGCAGCCAATCAAGCGCGGCGATGCTCCATGGGACGGTATTATGAAGCATGCTCCGGCCGGTTATGTGTTTGCCCGTACCATTACGGATGACACCATGCCTGGCGGCCCGGTACAGCACACTATAGAATACGCCGCTCCCTTTGACCGCTGTGACCGGGAGCAGGATTACGAAACTGCGTGGAAGTTCTTTGAGGAAAAGTATAAAGAATAATAGGCCTATAATTTGATTGGAGGCATCAAGTTGTCCAAGAAAAAAGAATGTTCCAACCTTGAAACACGCACTATGAATGTCACCATGTCCCAAGATGACTTCAAAAAATTAGATAGCGGTGAACTGCGCTCCAATCATGGACTCCGCGATAGTTCTGGTCATATTAAGGCTTCTCTTGATATTTCTTATATTTCAGAAAATGAACTTTCTCAACGTGAGGCAGTCCGCACGGAAACCGTATATAAAGAGTCTCCTGTCTCATCCCCCATGGCGCAGGCTCTTGTTCGTGCTACTGGAGCCACAATGGAAATTTGGGGTGACATCCTTAGCGACCCAGAAGTTAAAAAGTCCGTTTCTGACCTTATTCACGTACTCTGGCACTATAAAGTACAACCAAAAATTCAAGATACTATTGATAGAATCAAAGGCATCTCACAACCGCAACCCCCTTTCTCTGAACAAGTTTTTCAAACAAAAGCAGAACAAATTCTATCTTCACAAACTATTGTTCCGGATTCAAAAGATACTTCATTTGAGCCTATTCCTGTCACAAATGAACAGGCTGCATTTTTGTTAGCCAAGACTAAAGAATCCGCATCCGAATTAACCCGATTGATTTATCTTCTTTCCAATATCGTAGTCAAGGATGATGTAACAGCCGAAGAATACAGTCTGGAGCAATCTTATATTAAAGAGTTGCTCAGTGAATCCTCTGTGTCAACGATGACTTTTCTTCTCCAAAATCGCCAACTTGGTATTATTGACGATAAAACTGCACTTCTTTTTTCTGATGTTCTTGAGGGATATGTCAGTGACGGTCAACAGCGCATTCCTCTCCCCATCGACAAGATATCCAATCAATAATTATAGGAGTATATTGCGATATGTTACCCTCAATTCTTGCCAGCCAGCTTGAAAAAGGCATTGGTGATTACATCGAAACCACATTTCCTATGAGCAACGCTCCCTTCAAAGGTTCCGTTGCAGAAATGCTTGCTCAGAAGGGCTCTGTTTATCATGAGCCTTATCTTGCCGTGCGTCTGCCCTTCCGTATTGCAAAGGAAATGCCAACCTGCTTTGAGGCAATTCACCCTGCATATCTTCCCTATGTTCATCAGCAAAAAGCGTTTGAACGGCTGACTGGAAACGATGGTCGTTCTACATTGGTTGCCACCGGCACAGGCTCCGGCAAAACTGAATGCTTCTTGTACCCCATTCTGGAATACTGTTACCAGCACCGTGGGGAGTCTGGCATCAAGGCACTGATTATTTACCCCATGAATGCCCTTGCCACCGATCAGGCCAAGCGAATCGCAGAACTAATTCATAACAGCCCCGAATTGCGCGGCAATGTAACTGCCGGTATGTATGTTGGCGGTCTGGAACGCACTCCGTCCCGCACCATGAGTGAGCATGGCATCATTACTGACCACGAGACTCTGTTGAACAGTCCGCCGGATATCCTGCTAACCAACTATAAAATGCTGGACTATCTGCTTGTGCGCCCCAAAGATGCCCTGCTTTGGAAGCAGAATAATCCAGAAACGCTAAAGTACATTGCAGTGGATGAGCTGCATACCTTTGATGGTGCACAAGGCACCGACCTTGCCTGCCTGCTGCGCCGTCTCAAGCGCCGCCTTGGCATCTACGATGGGTATCTGTGCTGTATCGGCACCTCTGCTACCATGGGTTCCAAGGAAAATAACGGTGCCATCCTGAATTATGCCGAGGAGATCTTTGGCGAGCCATTTGAACGAGATGCCGTCATCACCGAGGATCGGCTCAGTGCCGATGAGTTTTTTGCTGGACAGTCGACCTCATTCTTTGCCTTGCCTTCCGCAGATCAGACTGCACAGCTGGTAGCTCTTGCCGAAGAGGACGATCCTTCCGCCTATCTTCAGTGCGCGGTAAAGGCATGGTTCCCGGATTTTTCGCAGGACGTTCTATCCGACAGTGGCCGCATTGAACTGGGCCGGGTTCTTCTGCAGCATGTATTCCTACAGTCTGTTCTGCACCTAACGGAGGGCAATTACTATCAGGTTTCCCGCATTGTGGAAGCGTTGGCACCACATTATCCGGCACTGAATGAATTATCCGATGCTTCTGCTGTGCTCAACTCGCTCTTTGCACTGGTTTCTCATGCGCGCACCGGTAAGCCGCGAAAATTACGCCCGTTCCTGAATGTACAGGTGCAGCTTTGGATCCGGGAACTGCGGCGCATCGTTGCCAAGGTCGATGCGGAGCACATCACTTATAAAATTGCGCATGATCTGAACCGACAGCAGGCCAAACAGCACCTGCCCGTTGTCAACTGCCGTGACTGCGGCATCACCGGCTGGGTCACGATCCTGAACGAGCGTCAGAACGCTACCATTGTCAATCTTGAAGCGTTTTACAACCAATATTTTAAAGCAGATGAAAAAGTCGTGATGCTTTTCCCTCATCCGCATGAAAATGTTCCCACCGGAATGCTGCCTGCACGCATCTGTCCAGACTGCCTGCAGGTAAAACTGGGGATCGACGGCAGCAGCGAATGTGCCAGCTGCGGCACCCGCATGGTGGACATTCTGATTCCCAGTCCGATTCGGACAACCGGCCCGAAGCAGCATAAGCAGTACATCTGCCCCTGCTGCGGCAGCCGCCGGGGACTTTCTCTGATGGGTGTACGCAGTGCCACGGAGATCAGTGCCAGTATTTCTCAAATGTTCGCTTCCCGCTTCAACGATGATAAAAAGACGCTTGCCTTTTCCGATAATGTGCAGGATGCTGCTCATCGCGCTGGATTTTTCAATTCCCGCACCTGGCGGTTTGGTCTGCGCACGGCAATTCAGCGTTATTGCGCAGAATGTGGTTCAGGTCAAAGCCTTGCTGATTTTCAGGCCGGGTTTGTGGATTACTGGCACCTGCACATGACCGATGAAGAATTTGTCAGCTTTTTTATTCCGCCCAATCTAACCTGGAAGCGTGCATACGAAGAAATGACGCAAAATCGTAAGCTCAGCGATGACAAGCAGGCGCATATTTTGATGCATGAGATTGAGCAGCGCATCCAGTATGAAATCATGCTGGAATATGGTCTTACCAGTAAAATTGGACGCACTCTGGAACGGTCGGCTTGCTCGGTTCTTTCCTTTTCTCCTGAGGATATTGAGCAGATTGCTGCAGCAGTCCAGCTGCGTGTTGTTAACGAACTGGGTATCATGTCTCGGGAAGACCGCATAATCTTTCAGCGCATGGTCATCGGTTGGCTGAATCTACTCCGGTGCAATGGTGCTTTTAAAGATGTTGTTTTTGATGAGTACACCATCAATGATGGCAAAAGCTATATGCTTTCAAACGACCGCAATCGCTGGCTGCCCGGTCAACAATCCGGGCGTAATATTCCTCGTTTTATAGCTGAATACCTTGGAAAAAGCCATCCTACTTCTGAGTTTGATTTACCATCTTCGCGCCGTTACACAGACTGGATTGCTTTCTGCTGCACAGAATCAATTCTTGACGAGCTCAATTTCCGTGCTATCAGCAAGCTGATTCTGGAAGAATCTGTGAAGAACGGCATTGTCGTATCTGTGCCTTCTTCCGCAAACTATAAAGTCTATGGCCTGAACAAGAGCCGTGTCTTCCTTACAAACGATGTTATCCAGCTGCGCTGCGAACATTGCGGTGCGGTGTATTCGTTTTCTGCCGAAAGCCTGCCGCTGTGGGAAAATGCGCCCTGTCCTCGGTCTGCCTGTGGCGGTAAACTTGTCGAATATAAATCATCCGGCATCAATTACTATGGCCGACTTTACAGCACCGGCGATCTGGCGCGCATCAATGCACGGGAGCATACTGGCCTGCTGGAACGCCCAGATCGTGAGCAACTGGAGAAGGATTTTAAGCGTAGCAAGGAAAATCGTTCCAACTGGGACCCCAATGTTCTCTCCTGTACCCCCACTTTGGAAATGGGTATTGATATTGGTGACCTTTCCACGGTCATCCTGTGCAGTATGCCGCCTGCACAAAGTCAGTTTCTGCAGCGTGTTGGCCGTGCCGGACGCAAAGACGGCAATGCTCTGACCTTGGCAATTGCAAATGCGCGGCCACATGACCTCTATTTTTACGCAGATCCTTTAGAGATGATCTCCGGTTCGGTCACACCACCAAAAATCTTCCTGCGCGCTTCCGCTGTATTGGAACGGCAGTTCATGGCTTTTTGCATGGATTCTTGGGTGCGGAAAGGCATTCCTGATGATGCTATCCCCGATAAGGTCGGTATTATTCTGAAGAAACTGGATGCGCGGCCTTCCGATATGTTCCCTTTCAATTTTCTCAACTACGTGCAGAGTACACTTTCCCGGCAGATCAACTCTTTTGTCCAGATGTTTTCCGCTTATCTGGACGAAAGCTCCAAGGAAGAGCTGCAAATATTTGCCCGCGGCACTGGAACCACAGAAAGTTCCATGCACATTAAAATTCTGGATGCCTTTGAAAGTTTGAAGAAGCAGCAAAACAGCCTGCACAACAGTGTAAATTCCCTGAAGGTCATGATCCAGCAGCTGGAAAACAAGCCCAAAGACAGTTCTTACGACAAAGAGATCAAGGAACTAAAGGGCGAGGAAGCGGCCCTATTGACCGTTTTGCAGGAGATCAGCAAAAAGAACGTTTTCAACTTCTTGTCCGATGAGGGATTGCTGCCCAACTATGCTTTTCCGGAGGCTGGGATCATTCTGCGGGCGGTTCTCTACCGAAAGTCCGATGAGGAACTTCCGTCTGTCCGAAAAAAGTATGAAAAGCTCGTCTATGAATACAACCGCTCCGCTTCCTCTGCCCTCAGTGAGTTTGCACCGAGCAACAGTTTCTATGTGGATGGTCGCAAACTGACGATCGATCAGGTAGACCTGACAACTGCTCAGAGTGCCCTTTGGCGTCTGTGTCCAAACTGCTCTCATGCGCAGCTTGAAACAGCTGGCCGGAACACAGCAGCCTGTCCTCAATGCGGAAGCCCCGCTTGGGCCGATTCCGGTCAGATGCGCAACATGCTGAAAGTGCAGATGGTCTACTCTAACATGGACTACGCCAAGAGCTTGATTAGTGATGAAAGCGACGACCGCTCTAATATCTTTTATTGCAAGCAGCTCCTTGTAGACGTAGATGAGGACCACGACATCTCCTGTGCCTATCGCATGGACAATGAGGAATTTCCCTTTGGTTACGAATTTGTCCGTAAAGCAACGCTGCGGGAGATCAACTTTGGCGAGAGTGACCTGACAGGTGAAAAGTTATCGATTTCTGGTGTCGAGGAAGTGCGCAAAGGGTTCCGGATCTGCAAATATTGTGGTAAAATTCAGACTGACAGCAAGCCGAATAACCACAGCTATTCCTGTAAGACACGCAAAATCCCTGCGCTCTCACAGGCCGATGCCTATGAAGAATGTCTGTTTCTGTATCGTGAATTCAGCACAGAGGTTCTCCGACTTCTGATTCCCGCTACGACGATGGACTCTTCTTCCGTCCGGATGGAATCCTTTGTTGCGGCCTTCATGCTTGGTATGAAAGAATATTTTGGCAATGTCGATCACCTCCGGGCTGCTGTCAGCGAAGTACCCGTCCCGGATGCCGACTATCGCAAACAGTATCTCGTGATCTACGATTCGGTTCCCGGCGGCACGGGATATCTGAAGCAGTTGATGCATGAAAAAGATTCTTTGATTCAGATTTTTGAAAAAGCCCTTCATGTTATGGAAACCTGCTCCTGCAAAGACGATCCGCAGAAGGACGGCTGCTATCATTGCCTATATGCGTATCGCCAGAGCCAGCAGATCGGTAATATTTCGCGTGCAACTGCCATTCGGCTGTTGAAAACGATTCTTTCCGGTAAAGACCATATCCAAAAAATCGATATGATCAGCAGTATTCCTGTAAACCCGCTGTTTGAAAGCGAATTGGAATCGCGCTTTTGGGAAGCGATCCGTCTAAAAGTTGGTGCTGCAAATATCAGTGACACCGTAAGAAACGGAAAACACAGTTATTATCTCAAACTGGAGCACTCTGCTTGGGAACTTGAACCTCAGGTTTCACTGGGTCCAAGCAACGGTGTATCCGTTCCCTGTAAACCAGATTTTGTGTTCTGGCCCGTAGCCGCGCCCGGACACAAGCCCCTAGCGGTGTTTACGGACGGCTTCCTATATCACAAGGATATCGTTTCCGATGACACCATCAAACGTGAAGCACTCCGCCGCAGTGGGCAGTTCCGGGTCTGGTCCCTGAGTTTTAAGGATGTTCAGAACGTTTTTACCCCGCAGGGGGATTACGCCACTTCTGTTTTAGCGGTCGAAAAAATGCCGCTCGGCAAGGTGATGTACCGTTCCGAAGTACGAAAGCTCCATGCAGAGGTACTTGATCCTGTAAAGCTCTCTGCGTTTGACCTCTTGATTGCCTACCTGAATCTGCCGGATGCCGAAACGATCTTCCACGCACAGGCACACGCTTATGCACTTTCTCTGCTGGATCCGGCATTCATCAAGAACAATGCGGCATTCGATCAATGGCATCAGGTCTTTCAGGATGTGAACGATCAACTGCATTTTACAGATTCCAGTTTCCGCTTTGGGCTGACCGCTTATGGAGCGTGGGTCCCTCGTGCTGTAAATTCTCATCTGGCTCTCTATGCAGGCATTTCCGCTGCATCCATGAAAGCAGATGGTGCTGTTACCGTCTTTGCCGTCCTGAACGATGACAAGAACAGCCGCACAGATAAATACGAACCGGAGTGGAACGGTTTCTGGCAGTTTTTCAATCTGATGCAGTTTGCCTCAGAATTTGCTGCCGTTTCTTCTACCGGGCTCAGGCGCATGGACTATCTCGCACTTCCTGTTTCCCAGAGCAGCTGTTCTTCGGCGGAAGCCTCTTCCACACCCGATTCCGGATGGAATTCCATCGGTGAATTGCTATTTGACGAAGATGCGAAAGCATTCGCTGCCTTGGCACAGAAAAGCGGTATCCCAGCACCTGCTGAAGATTTCATTGGATTTGAGGCAGCTGGTGCAGATGGAAATGTCATCGCAACGATTGAAATTGCTTGGCCGGACAAGAAATTGGGATTTATGACTTTTGAACAGTCCATTGATCGAGAAAAGATGGAGCATCTCGGCTGGAAAATATACACCGCAGCCGATCTATCTGGTCTTGATTTAAGCAATCTATTGGGAGGAAAGAACGTATGACAACTGCAAAAGTCGCAATTTCCGCTGATTTTTTGACGGCCTTTGCACACCTTCCCCGTCAGGTGCAGGGCAAAGTTACCGAACTTGTCAACAAATTCCGGAATGACCCTGCTTCGCCGGGAATTCACTACGAAAAGATAAACTCTTGTATCGATAAAAAAATATATTCCATTCGTATCGATGATACCTACCGCGGCATTGTCGTTCGTCAATCCGAAGTTTATCTGCTTTTATGGGTCGATCATCACGATGAGGCCTACCAGTGGGCCGCCCGAAAACGCTGTGAAGTAAACCCGAACACCGGTTCACTTCAGGTTTTTGATGTACAAACGGTTTCCGAACCGATCGCAGCACACAGTCAGCCGCTTCTGTTTTCTGCTTTCAAAGACGCGGATCTGCTTCGGCTGAGTGTTCCTGAAGCGCTGCTGCCTTATGTCCGCAGCTTTGAAACAAAAGAACAGTTTTATCAGGCGCGATCTTCCTTCCCGGCAGATGCATACGAATATCTCGCCTGGCTTGCAGAAGGCTTTTCCATGGAAGAAGTTCTGGAACTTGCCAACGAAGAATGCAATACCTCTCCCGCAGCACAGGATTTGTCGGCAGCATTGGAACAGCCCATTACCATGCGGTCCTTTGTCGTCGTGGAAGGGGAAGACGAACTGCGCCGCATCATGGCTGCACCGCTTGAAAAATGGCGTGTTTTTTTACATCCGGCTCAGCGAAATCTGACGCAGAAAAATTACTCTGGCCCTGTTCGTGTTCTGGGTGGTGCAGGAACGGGAAAAACGGTTGTCGCTCTGCACCGCGCTAAATATCTGGCATCTCAATGCACCGGGCAGCAGCGTATTCTTTTTACGACCTATACGGCGAACCTCGCTGCAGATATTCAGGAAAATCTCCGCAAGATCTGCTCGATCGAGGAACTACGCAAAATTGAAGTCATTCATCTTGACGCATGGGTCAGCCGCTTTATGCGCGAGTCCGGCTTTTCTTTCCAGATCGGCTACGATGACGCCTTGGCTCCTATATGGGAAAAGGCGCTCTTTCTTGCAAACACGGAACTGCCTTACGACGTTTCTTTTTATCAGGAAGAATGGAATCGGGTCGTGATTTCACAGGAAGCGATTACGCGTGACCAATATCTGAAAGCCTCCCGAAACGGCCGCGGCACACGGCTGGACCGCAGAAAGAGGCTTCTTGTATGGCAGGTTCTGGACAACTACCAAAATCTGATGAAAGAGCATCAGATCCGCGACATCAATACTGCCATGTATGAGTGCACAAAACTTTTACAGGGCAGCAGTGTAAAGTCGCAGTATACCCATATCATTGTAGACGAAGGACAGGATCTAAGCGATATCGCATATCGCCTGATTCGTGCTCTGGCCGGCCCGGAACACGCAAACGATCTTTTTATCGTGGGTGATGCGCATCAGAGGATCTATCGGAATCGGCCTATCTTATCGAAATGCGGTATCAATGTCCGCGGCCGAAGCAGTATTTTAAAGATCAACTATCGCACCACAGAGGAGATTCGGCATAGTGCATTCTCCTTCTTAGAGGGCCTCTCTTTTGACGATTTGGATGAAAGTACCGATAGCGGAACCCAATGCCAATCTTTGACCCACGGAGAACCTCCTATCATTCGGAATTTCCCGGATGCAAACGCAGAATTCAACTTCATTTATACTGAAATCCGGAAGCTACAAAATTCTGGTATTTTGCTAAAGGAGATTTGCATCGTTGCGCGTACAAAGAACCTTACAAACGATTATCTGTCCCTGCTGACAAAGGCCAGCATCCGTTCTTACGCAATCAAACGGAATCAACCTGACAATCGAAACTTTGATGGAATTCGTGTCGCAACCATGCATCGTGTGAAGGGGCTCGAATTCAAATACGTCTTTATTGCTGCCCTCAATCACCGCGTTGTTCCTCTAGCTGCTGCCATCAATCACATGGATCCAATCTCCGAAAAAGAATCCATCACATCCGAAAAATGTCTGCTTTATGTGGCTATGACACGCGCGCAAAAGGGAGTTTACATCACAAGCTATGGTACTTGCTCTCAGTTCCTACATCAATCTGACTGAAATACTTTCTATATGTAATTCCTCTACTTCTTTTTGTTGAATTTTTGGCCTACCCATGGTAATATTGAATTACCATTACAAGGAGGATTTCCTATGAAACTCACAAGCCTCTATGTGCATGACTTCAAGGGCTATAGAGAACATCAATTTGATTTGCTGGGAAAAAGCACCGTCCTTTTCGGTGTAAACGGTGCTGGCAAATCAACCGTTCTGACAGCCATTAATTATTTAATGTGGCCAGTTTTGAACCGTTTAAGCAACACTCAGGGAATTGCTTTCCGCTCCTTAAATACAGAATCTGTTCATGCTGGCTTTGGAATGATGAACCTTGGTGCTGATTTCAGCCTGGCTGGTGAAACCTTGTCTTTAAGAAAAGATTATATTAAAGCCAAGCCCGGAAAAGCTCCACGAGTAATTCCATACAAGGATTTATACGATTCTTTTGTTGAAAAATTTACAGCAACTTATCTCTCTGAGGGATCAGAAAACAATATGCCCATTTTCGTCAATTATGGAACCAATCGTTCCGTCCTTGACATTCCTCTTAGAATTCGTACCAATCATGAATTTTCGCAGCTGGCAGCTTTAGAGCGAGCCAGCGAGAATGAATTGGATTTTCGTTCCTTTTTTGAGTGGTTTCGCAATCAGGAAGACATCGAAAACGAAACAAAAACAGAAACCAAAAATTTCGATTATGAGGATGTTTCTTTAGGGTGTGTCCGCACAGCTGTCTGTTCTATGTTGGATAATGTCTCCGACCTAAAAGTTAAACGTAGTCCCCTGCGCATGACAGTCAAGAAGAATGGTCTAGAAATGCGCGTTGATAATCTTTCTGATGGTGAGAAATGTACCCTCGCTCTCTTTGGTGACTTAGCTCGTCGTATTGCTCTGGCTAACCCTTCTCGCAGCAATCCACTTGAGGGAGAAGGTATTGTACTCATCGATGAGATTGAACTTCATATGCACCCTTCTTGGCAGCGAAAAATTCTCGGTGCATTAAAAAGTACTTTTCCGAACATTCAATTTATCATCACAACGCATTCTCCTCAAGTGATAAGCGAAGTAGATGACAGTTACAATCTTTTCGGTCTGAAGCAGGAAAATGACGATGTAATCGTTAAACCCTATAATGTGCATGGATGGGATACCAACGGAATTCTGCATAGCGTAATGCATACCACTGAGCGTCCCGAAAATGTTGTACGAGCATTTGAAGCATTCGATAGCGCCATCGAATGTAACCTTGAAGAAGCATCTAAAATTCTTCAGTATCTGAAAGAAACTGTTGATCCCAACGATCCAAAGTTGACAGAGTGTGAAGTTCGTTTCGATTTGGAGAATCGCTGAGGATTAACTATGATTAAAATCAATAAAGGTATTGAGCCTGTAGAGCTTACGAAATACAAACAACAGCCTAATGCATCCTACCGAGATATGCATGGTGCTCCCTCAGGAAAAAGTAATTCCGATGGAACTCCCATCGATGTTTATACTATAGTTCTGAATCGTCTAATTCAGGAACAAGGGTGTATTTGTGCTTATTGCATGTGTCGAATTCCAGAAAAAGGAAAGAAAGCAACGATTGAGCATATTGACCCACAGAGTGCCACTTCTGAAGAGAAAGCCTTAGATTATCGGAACATGCTTGCTGTATGTAATGGAAATCGTGATGCTCACAATGACAAAGAAAAATCCTGCGATGCACATCGCAAAAATGCTCCTTTAAGCGTCAATCCATTAAAATCAGATACATTATCTTCTCTCAAATATCTATCCAATGGCGAAATAACTGCCTCTGACGATGCTATTAAGAAAGACCTCTGTGATACTCTCAATCTAAACTGCTCAGAAAGACGCATCCCGGAAAACAGAAAGGCCGCCTTAACTGCATACCTTCGTGTCTTTGTCGCCAAACATCCCACCGGCGATATTAAAGAATCTTGCCGACGGGAGTTAGAGAAATATCAACAGGAATCACCCAAAATGCCATACGTTGGTATTATTTTGGATTGGCTTACTCGCCATACATAATAGTATACCTCTTACATCTCTTATTGAGCATTGGGACAGTGGTATTCCGCGCATCATGGGAAAAGTCAAGGCCTATGGTCTTCGAGAGCCAGAATTCATCGGCGGTGAAGTTGATTTGCGTATCAATATCTATCGTAACCAACTGAATGCCGCCAGTGCTGCTCAGGACATTCCTCAGCATAATGTGAGTGCCGACAAATGAACAAGAGCGGCAAATTTACAATTATGTCCTCGAAAATCCATCCATTACAACTACCCAAGCTGCTACTTTGTTAAACATCGGGCAGCGTCGCGCACGAAACCTTTTAGTCAAGATGGTAGATGACCACTGGTTGAATAAGGAAGGTGCTTCTCGCAGCACTGTTTATGTAATCAACCACGACCCTGTGTAATATTGCCCTGTTCCCCAGAACGACTACCCTCTCTGCTCTCCCCCGCCCTTTTCCTCAAGCCTGCATTGCATTGTTCCCCAGAACGAACCCTGAAAATGTACGATTATGACATCAATTTGCAGGTGTCGAGCCATTACGAGTGTATCACGGCATTAACCCGCATGAAGCCTTGATTTCTAGCACTTTCAAGGTTTGAAGAGCAGTAATTTTCCACCTTTGAACCGGCTCCAGATCTGCCAGAATAATCTTCACCGTCTCATAGAACTACAAACAAGAAAACCGCCCTGCCGTATTGCTGCGACAGGGCGGTTTTCTATTGTATGGACTCGAAGGGAGTCGAACCCTCGACCTTTCGGATGCGAACCGAACGCTCATCCCAACTGAGCTACGAGCCCTCAACTGTCCTCTGACCACTAGAGCCAGAGGACATCGTTCATTTTGACTTTATTATTTTACTGCTTCTGGAATCATTTGTCAAGAGTTTCTACCTTCCGGCGAAGCAGACTCATGGGGGGCAGCTCCGGGGTGGGGATGGTGTACTTTTCCATGGCGTGGGGGGTGGATTCCACGCTCTCCCCTGCCTCGTTTTTGATCCACTCCGGGTGCAGCGGGATGCTGCGGCCATCCGGGCAGAGCACCTCCAACGTATCCCCAAGGCTCCATTTGCCGCGCTGCTGGCAGGAGGCAACACCATTCTCCCAGCTTTCCACAGTGCCCACAAACTCCCACTCACGGATATAAGTAGCGCTGTCGGTTGCCTGGCGGGCCTGCTCGCGGCCAAAGTAGAAGCCCGGGGAGTAGTGCCGGTGGCTGGTACGGGTCAGTTCGGCCAGAACGTCATCGCTCAGCTCAAAGTTATCGTTGAGCGGGTCGGCCAGATACTGATCCAGAGCCTTACGGTAGGCGGCGGTGACGCTGGCGACATAGTAGAACGTCTTGGCGCGGCCCTCGATCTTCAGGCTGTCCACACCTGCCTTGCAGATGAGGTCGATGAAGGGAGCAGTGCACAGATCGTTTGCATTGAGGATATAGCTGCCGTTCTCATTTTCGCCGATCTCATACAGCTGGCCCGGGCGGGTCTCCTCGCTGAGGTAATACTTCCAGCGGCAGGGCTGGACGCACTGGCCCCGGTTTGCATCCCGGCCTGCCATGTAATTGGAGAGCAGGCACCGGCCCGAAATGCTCATGCACATGGCTCCGTGGACAAACGCCTCGATCTCCAGCTCAGGCGGGGTCTTATCGCGCAGAGTGGCGATATCCTGCAGACTCATCTCACGGGCCAGCACCACACGCTTTGCACCCATGTTGTAAGCGGCACGCGCAGCGGCCCAGTTGGTGATGCCGGTCTGGGTGGACATGTGGACATCGATCTCCGGAGCGAACTGCTTACAGGCTTCCAGCACGCCCAGATCGGCCACGATAAAGGCATCCACACCGGCGGTGGCAGCAGCCTTGATGGCTTCGGGCAGGCGGTCAGCTTCCTCATTGGTGGGCAGCGTATTCATGGTCAGATAGACCTTGCGGCCGCGGGCATGGGCATAGATCACACCCTCAGCCAGCTGCTCCGGCGTAAAATTGGCAGGTGCCGACCGCATACCGAACTCCGGCAGGCTGCAATATACAGCGTCTGCTCCATAGTTGATGGCATAACGCAGGCGCTCCAAGTCGCCTGCCGGGGCCAGCAGTTCCGGGATCTGTAACATAAAATCGTCCTCTCTTTTTAACACCCTCTCTGTCATCGCTGACGCGATGCCGCCTCACCGGATCGGTTTCTGCAAACCTGACTCCGGAGCCGCAATTGGTACTCCCCTCGGAAGAGCTTTCAGCATAGCGGACTGAGAGGGACTTACTTCTTCAAACTCTGATTGACTTCAGCCGCTTTCCGGCAGTTGGCCTGATGTTCAGCATAGGTCTTGGCGTAATAGTAGTGACCGGAAAGATCCGTAACAAAGAAATAGCAGTCCCGGACTTCCTCATCACACTGAGGTGCCAGAGCAGCCTGGATCGCGGCAAGGCCCGGGTTCGAGATGGGCCCGGCGGGCAGGCCGGTGCAGGTGTAGGTATCGTAGGCATTCCGGATGTTCTCGGGGATATCCTCCCAGCCGCCATAATACGGAGCCACCCAGTTCCAGAGGTAGTTATTGTCCTCATCGCTCTGGACATAGCTGGATGTGTTGCTCTGGAGCTTAGGGTAAGGCGAACCTTCGGCCAGACGGTTGCGGAACACCTGCGCCACATTGGAATCCTGATTGTTGCCCGCTTCTTCCTGCACAAAAGAGGCCAGTGTGATGACCTCGGGCAGGGTCAGCTCCTGCTTTTCCAGTTCCCTGTACATCTCGTCCGTAAACTGCTTATCGAAGTGTGCATAGAACGTTGCAACGTAATGATGCACGGTATCGTCCGTCAAAAACTCATAGGTGTCCGGAAAGAGGTAGCCCTCACACTTCATAAAGCGGTCGGGGGCATCGTCCGGGACATACTGCCAGAAGGTGTACTCGCTGAAATCTCCGGTGTTGGCTTCTTCCAGAAACTCCTCGGCAGTACACAGACCGGCATCCTCCATTTTCTGGGCAATTGCAATGGCGGTGGTACCCTCCGGGAAAGTCAGACGCACCGAATCCGCCTTGGCATACGTGGACAGCTCTGCGATCAGGCCATCATAGGAATATCCGCCGGTTTGCAGCGTAAAATCACCGTACTGCAGTTTTCCGGTGGCACCCTTGTGCCCCACATACCAGCGGAACAGATAGGCCGAACGGATCACTCCAGCCTCCTTCAGCTCCTTTGCAATGGCAGCAACGCCGCTGCCCTGGGGGATGCTGACGGTCACCTCTGCACCGGGCTTTCCTCCATTGCCGTTGATCTCGTTATACGCAAACACGCCTGCCGCACCGGCTGTCAGTACCAGCAGCAACAGCACAGCCAACAGGATCTTCAGCGCACTGCCTTTTTTCTTTTTCTGGTGTTTCTCTGCCATATCCACGTTCCTTTCAGTCCATCATCAGGCGCATGTAGCTCTCCGAAACATCAAAAGGTTCTCCTTCAAAGCGGATGAGGCCATACTCCTGCCGGGTTCCCTCGCCCAGGAACAGATTCTGGGCAGCTCCCACCGTGATGACAGCCTTTTCCACAATGACCTCTTTCTCTCGGGCGGCTTCCATCAGCACCTCGGCAGCACGGTCATTTTCCGCCATCATCTCCACAAAGTAAAGGGTATCCTCCCTGCGGAAATAGATGCCGTAGCCCTGCTCACTGGATACGATGGTCGCACCACGGGAATACAGGTCCCGCAGAACTTCCCCCATCTGCTCCGGCGGCAGCTGAACGGTGTCGGGCCAGTATTTTGCCCGCAGCTCGCAGAGTTTTTTCGCCGTCACGGAATCGAATTCCGCCTGGCTCCACAGGTTGCGCTCCACCTCCCGGGGCAGGCAGCGCAGGGCAAAGGCCTTTTGGAAGCCTTTATCCTGCAGCAGCGTTGAGTGTTCCGGGCTGGCGGGCACTGCCACCACAAAGCCTGCGCCCCGCAGTTTCTGCTGGGCGCACAGGGTATCCACCAGGCCCGCAAGGAGCAGGCTGCCCTGCCCGCACAGACCGAACAGATAGCTGCCCGGGCGGCCCTGCAGGGTCACCGGCACAGCCAGTGCCACAGCCTCAATGTGGTCGTTTTCCTCCGCAACGTAGACATTCTGCACCCCGGCAAAGCGTTCCACAGCGCCACGGACAAACTCCTCCGTGTCGCCGCGCTGGGCCTGCCACAGGGCCAGCACCTCCGCCCAATCGGACGGCTGCATCAAACGGTACATGATATAGGATGCCTCCTTTTGTTTCAAATAACAGCGAGAGCAAGAGTTCTGACCTCTTCCTGAATATCCTCAATGCTCCGCATCTTCTCCCCTGCCGTGCAGTGGACGGTATCCCAGCCGAGGTGAGCGGCGCAGTATTCTGCCGCCCGGCGGCTGCGGGCCAGATATTCGGTGTCCTTTTCATGGACATCCTTCTTGGTCTCGTCGCCATGGTAGCGGGCAGTCATCAGCCGCTGGCTCACCGCCGGGTCAACCTGCAGATAGATCACCTTATCCGGTGCAGGCAGGCCCAGCAGGTGGTATTCATAGTCAAAAAGCCACTGCAGGAATGTGTCCCACTGCTCCGGCGGAAGCTTCGAGCACTGATGCACAGCATTGGAGGTGGTGTAGCGGTCAGCGATCAAGATGCCGCCTTCCTCGTAGAACTTGCCCCAGTCCGACTTATACCCCGCATAGCGGTCCACCGCATAAAAACTGGATGCCGCGTAGGCGTTGACATCGTCAGGCTTGTCACCGAACTGCCCGGCCAGATACATCTTGACCAGCGCACTGGAATCACTGTCATAATCCGGGAAGGTGATCTCCCTTACCAGATGATCCGTCACCGTCAGGTGCTTTGCCAGAAGCTTAGCCTGCGTGCCCTTGCCGCTGCCGTCCAGCCCTTCCAGAACGATCAGCTTGCCTTTGCTCATACACCAGCCTCCTGCTTGATGGCCTCATACTTTGCGCGGACTTCGGCAGTTCTGCCGCAGCACATCTTGCCCTCGGGGCAGGGGCCGCTGACACAGGCCGGGCCGGCCTTGGCAAAGATATGGGGTGCCACCGGGTAGACCAGCCGGAACATCTCCTCGGCCAGCTGACGGATCTCCCACTGAGCGCGGGAGCAGCAGCGCAGATGGAAGAAATTCTGCAGACTGCGGGCGTTCATGGTCACGACCATCTTCGTCTCGCAGGCGTTGGGCAGCACAAAGCGGGCATCCTCGTTGGCCTGTTTGGAGGCCTTGGCGCGGGCCTGCTTTTCGGGCATCCCCTCCGCCATCAGGCGGGCAGTGTGGCCGTCCTCCAGCTTTTTTGCAAGGTCCAGGTAGCGCTTCGCATCCTCATCCATGCTCTCAAGAAAGGCTGCCTTTGCCTCAGGGATGGCCTCGATCTCCGGCGGGATGACATAATGGAAGTCGTCCAGCCGGACATACCGCTGGCTCTGGACACTGAAGGATGCGATGCGGTGCCGGGTGATCTGAGCCAGCAGGGTGCGGCTCACACCCTCAATACCAAAGGTGAAGCTGGCATGTTCAATGGGGCTGGCATGGCCCAAGTCGCTGAGCATGGTCAGGAACTTGGCCGTTTTCTCCTCAGTCAGGCCGTCCAGCAGGTCGGTGATATGGGCATCGGAGTAGCAGAGCTTGGCCGCTGCCGCCACCACCTTTTCCGGTTCCGGGGTATGTGCGATCAATCGAACGGTCATCATAGTTTTCTCATTCCTCCGTGATTTTCGTCAGCGGCGCAAAATTTGCCATGGTTTTCTTCACGCCGACCTTTTCAAAGTTGATCTCCACGATCTGGTCTCCGGCAGCGGCCTTGACCGCCAGCACCTTGCCCCGGCCAAAGACCTTGTGCTCCACAATGTCGCCCACCTCGTAATGCTTTGGGCCGGTGGGTGCCGGGCGGGAAGCTGCCGGGCTCCCCGGAAAGCTCACGGGTTTGGACGCTGCCTTGGGGGCCGCGGGGCGGCCATAGCCCGCGCCAAAGCCGGAGGAGCCGGACGCGCGCGGGGCGCTGCTTCCGCTGCCAAACCCGGAAGCACTGCTGCCACGGCCTGCATAACCGGAGCCGAAACCGCCGCGCTCAGAGGCATTGTATTCCCGGTTGAGGTAGCTGCCGCCGGTGCGGCCGCCGAAGCTGCTGGAATTGCGGCCCCAGCCGGACGCGCCGGAGTAACCCGAGGCCCCGCCGGGGACGGTATCACTGTAACTGGAACCCCAGCCCATGGAAGAACGGCGCTCCAGCGCCGGGCTGCGGGTCTCTTCTATATACTCAGGCTCGATCTCGCGCAGGAAGCGGCTGGGCTCGTTGCGCTGGGTGCGGCCGTAGAGCATCCGGGAGACACTGTTGGAGATATACAGCTCCTTCTTGGCGCGGGTGATGCCGACATAGGCCAGACGGCGCTCTTCCTCCAGATCTGCCTCGGAGTATTTGCTCATCTCGCTGGGGAACACCCCCTCCTCCATGCCAATGAGGAACACATAGGGGAATTCCAGACCCTTTGCAGAGTGGATGGTCATCAGGACCACCTGGTCAGCGCTCTCGTTGTAGCTGTCAATGTCGCTGATGAGGGCGATATCCTCCAGGTAGCCTTCCAGTGAAGCATCCTCTCCGTGCTGATCGCAGTAGTTTTTGACGTTGTTGACCAGCTGGCCCAGGTTCTGCAGGCGGTCTGCCGCATCCTCGTGGCCCTTGGCCGCATCGGCTTCCAGCATGGCCTTGTAGCCGGTCACCTCAATGACATCCTGGGCAAATTCGTCCAGTGTCCTGGTTTCCAGCGATTCCTGCAGTTTTTCGTAGATCTGCCAGAATTTCAGCAGCGGCATAATGGCACGGCTGAGTTTGGCGTATGCATCCGCGTGGGAGATGACTTCCAGCATACTGATCCCCTGCTGGGCGGCAAGGTCAGCGATCACATCGACGGTGGTATTGCCGATCTTCCGGGCAGGCTCGTTGATGATGCGGCGCAGGCGCACATCATCCCGGGCGTTCGCCACGATGGACATATAGGAGTGGATGTCCTTGACCTCTTTGCGGTCATTGAAGCGCTGGCCGCCCACGATCTTATGGGGAATGCCCGCGCGGGTAAAGTAGCTTTCGATGGGGGCCGACTGGGCATTCATGCGGTAGAGCACCGCATGGTCCGCCAGATGCCCGCCCTCTTTCAGGTGCTCACCGATGACATCTGCAATGTGCATGGCTTCGTCCTGCTCATTCTCGGCAGTGTAGACCTGCACCTTGTCGCCCTCGTCATTCCGGGTCCACAGGGTCTTGCCCTTGCGCTCGGTGTTGTGCTGGATGACGCAGTTGGCAGCATTCAGGATGTTGGAGGTGGAACGGTAATTCTGCTCCAGACGGATGGTCTTGGTGCCGGGGAAGATGCGCTCAAAGTTCAGAATGTTCTCAATGGTGGCACCGCGGAAACGGTAGATGCTCTGGTCATCGTCACCGACAACGCAGATGTTCTTTTCCGGGCCGGTGAGCAGGCTGACCAGCCGGAACTGGGCCACGCTGGTATCCTGATACTCGTCCACCAGCAGGTAGCGGTACTTGTTCTGGTAGAACTCCCGCACATCCTCGTGCTCTGCCAGCAGCTGCACGGTCTGGTAGATCAGGTCGTCGAAGTCGAAGGCTCCTGCCTCCCTGAGCTTTTTTTCGTAGGCGGCGTAGACTTTGGCGGCAATGGCTCCCTTGGTGTCCCGGGCCGGAGTGCGCAGCGCCTCCTCCGGGCTGACCAGCTGGTCCTTCCAGCGGCTCATCTGGTTGATGGCGCTCTTGATCGGGAAGAACTTATCGTCGATGCTCAGTTCCTTATAGACCGCCTTCATCACGCGCTGGGAGTCATCGGTATCATAGATGGTAAAGCTGCGGGGGTAGCCGATGGATTCTGCCCAGCGGCGCAGGATGCGCACACAGGCCGAGTGGAAGGTAGAGGCAAACACCTCGTCCCCCTCTTCGCCGCCCAGCATATTGCGCAGGCGCTCTTTCAGCTCCCCTGCCGCCTTGTTGGTAAAGGTGATGGCCATCACGTTCCAGCTGCGAACAGCGTTCTGCCGCAGCATCCCGTCCAGCCAGGCGGGCGCATCGGTGCCGGTCATAATTGCCGTTTTCAGAGCCTTGACATCATCCTCGGTCACCTCACGGGGGGTCCAGCTGGAACCGTGGGCCGAGCCAAACCGGATCAGGTTTGCAATGCGGTTGACCAGAACAGTGGTCTTGCCGCTGCCTGCACCGGCCAGAATGAGCAGCGGGCCGTCGGTGGTAAATACCGCCTGCCGCTGCATGTCGTTCAGGCGGCCAAACTGCTTTTCAATATAGGTATCGCGCAGAGCGCAGAATTCCTGTTGGAGACTTGCTGCCATTGTTTCACCTGTTCTTCTATAAAATCACTTACTTTATAAGTATATCACAATTCAAGAGGGTTGTACATATTTACTCCCTCAGTCACGCTTCGCGTGCCAGCTCCCTCTAGGAGGGAGCCTGATCCCTTGCGGCAAAGAAAAGGCCCCCTCTCAGAGGGGGCTGTCTGCGTTAGCAGACTGGGGGAGTAACGCAAAAAGCCCGACGGCTTATAAAACCGTCGGGCAAAGCTTTTACGAAAAATCAGCCGAAGATGTTGATCAGGATACCGGCAGCAACTGCGGAACCGATAACGCCAGCGACGTTGGGGCCCATGGCGTGCATCAGCAGGAAGTTGGAGGGGTTCTCGCTCTGGCCGACCTTCTGAGAAACACGGGCGGCCATGGGAACAGCGGAAACACCAGCGGAGCCGATCAGGGGGTTGACCTGACCGCCGGTCAGGGCGTACATCACCTTGCCGCACAGAACGCCTGCAGCGGTACCAAAGGAGAAGGCGATCAGACCCAGCACGATGATGAACAGGGTGCGGCTGTTCAGGAAGGTGTTTGCAGAGGTGGTGCAGCCAACAGACAGAGCCAGGAAAATGGTGATGATGTTCATCAGCTCATTGCCGGCAGTCTTCTGGATACGATCCACAACGCCGGACTCCTTCATCAGGTTGCCCAGCATCAGCATACCGACCAGAACGGCTGCATCGGGAACGATCAGAGAAACAATGATGGTGACCATGATGGGGAAGATGATCCTCTCGGTCTTGGACACGGTGCGCAGCTGCTTCATTACGACCGTACGCTCTTTCTTGGTGGTAAGCGCCTTCATAATGGGCGGCTGGATCACGGGCACCAGAGCCATGTAGCTGTACGCCGCAACGGCAATGCTGCCCAGCAGCTCAGGTGCCAGACGGGAGGTAACGAAGATGGCGGTGGGGCCGTCTGCACCGCCGATGATGGCGATTGCAGCGGACTGCTTCTGGGTGAAGTCCACAATGCCGGTAGCAGCCAGCAGACGAGCGCCCATGTAAGTACCAAAGATACCGAACTGAGCGGCAGCGCCCAGCAGCAGGCTCTTGGGGTTGGAGATCAGGGGGGCGAAGTCGGTCATGGTGCCGATGCCCAGGAAGATCAGCGGAGGGTAAATGCCCAGCTTGACACCCATATAAAGCATATCGGCCAGACCGCCGTTGTTCAGGATCTCGACCCACATCGGGTGCTCGAGACCATCACCAACGAAGTACTGCATGTGGATGATGCCGCTGCCGGGCAGGTTGGCAAGGATCATGCCGAATGCCATGGGCAGCAGGATCAGAGGCTCAAATTCCTTCACGATGGCCAGGTACAGCAGGAAGCAGCCCACGCAGATCATAATCGCGTAGAGGTAGCCGCCCGGCTCACCGAACCGTGCGAAGCCGGAACTCTGGAAAATACCGACCAGAGTATCGATAAACTGTGTCATGTTTTTCCTCCTGTGTTAAAAAGGTGCGGTGGTGTCGTTGACACCAGCCTTGCTCCAGCCATTTGCAGCACGGCGCACGGCCTTCAGGGTGTACTTGCCATTGCCCATGGCGTGGATGGCAGCCATAATTGCGGCAACCACATCGCCGGGAATGCCTTCCTCCACCACAGGGGCGGGAGCAGCCTGCTGTACGGGGGCAGCGGGCTTTGCGGCAGCCTTGGGAGCAGCAGGCTCCTTGGCTGCCTTCTTCTTGGCGGCCATACCGTCGAAGATCTTGCCTTCCAGCGTGATGATGAACATCAGCAGGACGAGGATGGCAAACACCAGCACGATACCGGTAATGGTGATAACCACATCAGAACCCAGATTCATGGTCTTCCTCCTAATAATAATTTACTCCGCACTCCGGAGCAGGCCCCGGCGCGCAAAAAGCGATTTGACAATATTATACAATATTTCCCGACCCGATTCAACAAGTATGAACAAAATTTTGTTGCAACTTTTCCAATTTCTTAACGAGCCGGGTCAGGGCCCCGGTTAACGGCGGCCCATGCGGGGGGTCGCATCCAGGAAGCCGGTCTCCAGCTTATCGTTCAGACCCAGGCTCATGGCAGTGCCCAATGCCACGCAGTTCACGGGATCGGGCGAGACGGTCACATCCACCTTGAGCTCCTGGCTCAGGTATTCGGGCAGGCCGTGCAGCTGTGCGCCGCCGCCGGTCAGCACCACACCATTGCGGAAGATATCGCCTGCCAGCTCGGGCGGGGTCTTTTCCAGCACCTGATGGGCGGCAGTGCCGATCTGCTCACTCAGCATCATCACAGGCTCGTAGAGGTCGCTGGTGGAAACATTCACCTTGATTGGCAGGCCGGTCAGCAGGCTGCGGCCCTTGACCTCCATCGTCTCGTCAAAATCAGCCTTCTGGGGGCAGCAGGCGACATTCTTTTTCAGCTGCTCTGCGGTACGCTGACCGATGGCAATGCTGAACTTGTTGCGGACATGCTTCAGGATCTCGTCATCATAGTGGTTGCCCGCCACACGGACACTGGTGGCCTTGACCTTACCGCCCAGAGACAGGACAGCGATATCGGTGGTGCCGCCGCCGATATCAATGATCATCCGGCCATCGGGCTGGGTGATGTCGATGCCGGAACCCAGTGCAGCGGCAATGGGCTCATCGATCAGGTAGACCTGACGGGCACCGGCGGCCATCACGGCCTCCACCACGGCATCACTCTCAATGCCGGTGATGGCAGCGGGCACGCAGACAGCCACCCGGGGCTTGACCATGTGGGAGCTGTACACCTGATTCACAAACCGGCAGATCAGCTCCCGGGTCATGGTGTGGTCGCTGATGACACCGTCCTTCAGCGGGAAAATGGCGGAAATATAGTTGGGGGTGCGGCCTACCATGGCCAGGGCCTTGTCGCCCACCTCCAGCACGGAGTTCTTGCGGGTATCCATTGCCACCACGCTGGGCTGGTTGAGCACGACCCCCTGCCCTGCCTGTGCAATGATAATGGTCGTTGTGCCCAGATCGATGCCGATGTCATTCTGTGCCATAATGAAACGTTCCTTTCTCTGCTCCCCTGTTTTCTATCGTAAATGCCCGTTCGGGCGGGAAATCAAATCAATTTATATTGTAGCATAAGCCAGTAAAAAAGTATAGACCAAACCTCTCCTAGTAGGAGAGCTGGCGCAAGGCGCCTGAGAGGTTATTCCGCCGCCATCTGTTCCGGCGGCAGATTCTCTTTCAGCAATTCGCACAGGCCGCTGTACCGCAGGTTCTGCCGGACATTGGACATCATCCGGTTCACCACATCCCGCCGCCCGGCCACGATGCACAATTTGCGGGCGCGGGTCACGCCGGTGTAGAAGAGGTTGCGGTAGCAGAGCCTTGGCGGCACCTGCGCCACCGGCAGCACCACCGCCGGGAACTCGCTGCCCTGGCTCTTGTGCACCGTGATGGCGTAGGCGATCTCCAGCTCGTTCAGGTTTTCCGCCGGGTAGAGCAGGCGGCGGTCATCCATCCGCACCACCATGGAGCGGTCGCGCATGTTGATGGATTCCACAATGCCGATATCACCGTTATAGGCTCCCACGCCCTGCTCCCCGCCAATGCGGTTCCAGACGATCTCGTAGTTGTTCCGCACCTGCATCACCTTATCGCCCACCCGGAACACCCGTGAGGCGCTTTGGAGCTGGGGTTTGCCCTTCTGCTCCGGGTTGAGCAGGTTCTGCAGCTCCACATTCAGCGCCTGGGTACCGGTGGGTCCCAGCTTGGTGGGGCAGAGCACCTGGATATCCCGGACAGGGTCAAACCCATAGCTCCGGGGCAGACGGGTGGTGACAAGATCGCACACCAGTTTCTGTGCCGCATCGCCGTCCGATTCCAGAAAGAAGAAATCGTCTGCCTTACCGCCCTTCTGCAGCGGCTCACTGCTGATGATGTGGTGGGCGTTCTCCACAATAAGGCTGCGTTTAGCCTGCCGGAAGATCTCGTTCAGGCAGACGGTGGGCACCAGCCCGGAGCGGATGACCTCGCCCAGAATGTTGCCGGGCCCCACGCTGGGCAGCTGGTCGGCATCGCCCACCATAATAATGCGGCAGCTGTACCGCAGGGCTGCAATGAGCGCCTGAAACAGCTTCACATCCACCATACTCATCTCATCCAGAATGACCACATCGCATTTGAGCAGGTTCTTGTCATTGTGGATGAAGCTGACCACGCCGCCGGAGTAGTCCACCTCCAGCAGGCGGTGGATGGTAGAGGCCTTGCGGCCGGTCAGTTCACTCAGCCGTTTGGCCGCACGGCCCGTGGGGGCACAAAGCGCCACCCGGTCTGCCTGATGCTCCAGCAGCTGCAGGATGGCGTTGACCGTAGTGGTCTTACCGGTGCCGGGGCCGCCGGTCAGCACAAGGCAGTTTTCGGTCATGGCCTTGCGGATGGCTTCCCGCTGCAGGGGCGCATAGGCAAACCCCTGGGTCAGCTCCAGCACCTGGATGTTTTTATCAAGGTCCCGCACCGTCTGCTTTTCCCGCTTCGCCAGCAGGGCCAGCCGGTCGGCAATGGCCTGTTCTGCTTCCAGCAGGTCAGGCAGATAGATATACGGCACCGCCTCCAGCATCTTTACGCCAAGCTGCCCGGTCTCAATGCAGTGGTCCAGCGCACGGGCCAGCTTTTCGGGCGGCTGCTGGATGAAGTGGGATGCCGTGTCCAGCAGCTGCGTACGGGGCAGGCAGGTGTGACCGTTGCCCGCGTTATGGCGCAGGGTGCGGAGAAGCGCTGCTTCCAGCCGCTGGGTGCAGTCCCCTTCCATGTGGTAATACTGTGCAATGCTGTCGGCATGGCGGAAATCCAGCTGCAGGGGTTCCCCACAGAGCAGATAAGGGTTCTGGGAGATGGCCTGCATGGCACTGGGGCCAAAGACGCGGAACACCTCCATGGCGCGGCGGGGGCTGATCTCGAACTGCGCCAGATAGGCGATCAGTTCCCGCATTCCGAACATCCGCTTGAACTCCTGCTGGATGCGGTCGGCCTTGTCCGCCGAGATGCCGGGGATCAGGGTGAGCTGGGCGGGGTCGTTGGCGATCACCTCCAGCGCCGCCGCGCCGAATTTGTCGATGATCTTATTGGCCGTGCGCGCCCCGATATAAGGCAGGGAGCCGCTGGCAAGGAAGGCGTACACCGCTTCCAGATCCTTCGGCATATCGGTCTCGCACTCCTGGGCGTGGAACTGGCGGCCATAGGTGGCGTGGTTCTCATATTTACCGCGGCAGACCACGCTCTCGCCCGCATGGAGCTCGCCCACGATCCCGCACACCACGGTGACCGTGCCGCCGCCGGAAATTTCAAACACCGTGTAGCCGTTGTCCGGGTTCTCGTAGATAATGTCCTCCACCGTTCCCTCGATCTGTTCCAGCTCCATGCTCCTCACCCCCTTGTGACATAATTATTTATAGTATAATCGTTTTGGTGTTATTTGTAAAGGAATTGGGCAGGCCCTGCTCTATACAGCCTCTCAGCTTTGGCGTTGCATGAGGCTTTCCCTCTTCGCCAAGGCCTCCCCTACTAGGCAGCAAAAGAGCCGCCCTTCTGCGGTTTTGCAAAAGAGCGGCTCAATTTTTACAGGTTTGCGTGCGGTCTTGCTTTTTCCTGTTTCAGCTTCCGGAACACAACGATATATGCAGGGATCAGGAAGAAGCAGGCAAAGAACCAGGCCACCGGGTTTGCAATGCAGGCGGCAAAATAGCCCCACAGCGGCACGAACAGAAAACCCACCATAGCACGGGCGATCATCTCTGCCACACCGGCAAACATGGCCAGGCTGGAATAACCCAGACCCTGAATGGTGTAGCGGTAAATGATAAGGACCGCCAGCGGGATATAGAACACGCTGTTCCAGAAGATGAAGCTCTGGGCGTTGGCCATGATCTCGGTCTGGCTGCTCTCAAGGAACAGGCCGATCAACGCCTTATCCAGCACGCGCAGGATCAGGAAGGATGCCACACTGTACACACAGCCGATGCCCAGGGCAGTGTTCACGCCCTTGTTCACACGGTTCAGGTCGTGGGCACCCATGTTCTGGCTGGCGTAGGTGGTCATGGCCGTGCCAATACTCTCCAGCGGGACGGACAGGAACTGTGCCGCCTTGCCACCTGCAGTCTGTGCTGCCACGATGTCACTGCCCAGACCATTGACTGCACCCTGCAGCACAACGGAACCGATGGCCGTGATGCTGCACTGCAGACCCATGGGGATGCCCATGCCGCACAGCTTGACACAGTGCTGTCTGCTCAGGCGGCTTTCTTCTTTGTTCCAGCGTAGCTCATTATAATGCTTGAGGATGTACCACAGGCTGCCCAGACCGGCCACTGCCTGGCTGAACACGGTGGCGAACGCCGCACCGAACACACCCATCTTAAAGGTGATGATACAGAGCAGATCCAGCCCGATGTTCAGAAAGCTTGCCACCAGCAGGAAGTACAGGGGCCGCTTGCTGTCGCCCAGAGCGCGCATCAGGGCGCTGGTCATGTTGTACAGCAGCGTAAACGGGATGCCGATAAAGATGGTGCGGATGTAGATGTCCGCCAGATCAATGATGTTGTCCGGGGTATTGGTCCAGACCAGAATGGAACGGGTCATGGCCACTGTGACCACGGTAAGCACTGCGGCAAAAAAGACACTCAGCCAGACGGCATTGGCGGTGTAGCGGCGCATCTCCACATAGTCTTTTGCCCCGAATGTCCACGAGATGGGGATGGAGAAGCCGCAGGCAATGCCATTGACAAAGCCCAGCACCAGATAGTTCAGACCGCCCACACTGCCGACTGCCGCCAGGGCTTCCACGCCCACAAAGCGGCCCACGATGATGGTATCTGCCAGATTATAGAACTGCTGGAACAGGCTGCCCAGCATCAGCGGCACCGCAAAGGCAAGAATCAGCTTGAGCGGGCTGCCCTGCGTCATATCTTTCGTCATACGCACGTTCCTCCTTGGAAAAGCATCACAGACCTTATCACACGAATTTTTTCCGACAAAAACGCCCTGCCGCGCAATGGGCAGGACGTTTTTGTTCATGTGGGTATTATATCAGGTTGTGATGAATTTTCAAGAGGTTTTTTCAAATTTCTCAGTGCTTCCCGGCCAGATGCTTCAGCAGCTGGAACAGAATGCTCCAGAAACCTGTTCCGGCATTGCCCGAAGGCGGGGTCTCCTCATCCGGAATGCTCAACGGCGTATCATCCTCCGTGATGCACATAGCGACCGACACACCAGATTCGTCCTGAGCAGCCCAAACCTACTCTGTACAGCAAAACCGCCCCGGCGTACGTTTCTGCACGCCGGAGCGGTTCGGGTCATTCTTCATTTTGGACGATTTTCTCAAATGCCTGTTGCAGCGGCGCTTCGATTCCCTGCGCCGCATAAATCGTTGCGATCATCAACTCGTCCGGATCTACCGCAGTGAAATCCAAATCATACCCCGCATTTTCTGCCAACTGTGACAAAAAGACGCGCTGTGTTCGCCCATTGCCCTCCCGAAACGGGTGTAGCTCGTTGGTTCGTTGATAAAGATCCACTAATGCAGCGATAAAATCATTCCTTGCAAGCCCACAAAGAAGATTATTCTGCGCAAGACGCTTAAAAATCGCCGCACTCACCCGTGGGATTTCCTCCACCGGGCAGAACTGCGTTCCTTTTTTGGACAGGTTGACCATCCGTACCTGTCCCGCCCAATCATACAACTCACCGAATAAATGTCGATGGATTGCTTTATAGTGCTCAAAATCAAATGCTGCACATCGGGGGTTCTCTGACCATTGTATCGTTTTGGCCGTAACCAGAACCGATTCTACTGCATTCAGCTCTTTTTGCGTATGCAGATCAAATTTATTGACCAGGACTGTCGTTCCCGGATAGCAGCCGTCCTGAGCCGCTTCGATGGTATAAGGCATTCGTCACCTCCGGGACAGCTCCTGCTTTTTCTGACGTTTCAATGCTTCTCTTACAAGGGTTGCAGTATCGATTTTTCCATCCAGATAGCGCAGGCAGTCTCTCTTTTCCTGCTCTGAGATCTCCAGCCCCTCCATCCGGGCCGATGCCACTGCGTTTGCAAGTGCTCGTTTCCGTGCTACTGTCATTTTTCCGCCCCCCTGTTTTTATCAGTATACCAAAAGACACCCACAGAGTGCAAGAGATAAAACCGCCCCGGCGTGCGTTTCTGCACGCCGGGGCGGTCCGGGTCATTCTGAATAATGTGCGAGGAACTGTCTGGTACGCTCTTCCCGGGGGTGGTCGATGAGCTGTTTGGCCGGGCCCTCCTCCACGACCACGCCGCCATCCATGAACAGGATGCGGTCGGCCACATCGCGGGCAAAGTGCATCTCATGGGTGACAATGATCATCGTGGTCTTGCGGTCAGCAAGATCACGCAGGACCTTCAGCACCTCGCCGGTCAGCTCCGGGTCAAGGGCGCTGGTGGGCTCATCAAAGCAGAGGATATCCGGGTGAAGCGCCAGTGCGCGGGCAATGGCCACACGCTGCTGCTGGCCGCCGGAGAGCTGATGCGGGTAGTGGCCGGCCCGCTCCGAAAGGCCCATCTGCGCCAGCAGTTCTCTCGCCTGCTGTTCCAGCTCCGCGTGGATGGCCTTTTTGTTTGCCTGATATTCCGGACGTTCCTTTGCCAGCAGTTCCCCTGCCAGCATCACGTTCTGCAAGGCCGTGTACTGCGGGAACAGGTTGAAGTTCTGGAACACCAGACCGAAATGGAGCCGCTTTTTGCGGATCTCACTTTCCTTCTGGGTGGCAGGGTCGGCGGCATCCCACATGGTCTCGCCGTTCACCTTGATAATACCCGTGTCAGGCCGTTCCAGAAAATTCAGGCAGCGCAGCAGAGTTGTTTTGCCGGAACCGGACGAGCCGATGATTGCCAGTGCTTCACCCTGCTCCAGATCCAGGGAGATGTCCTTCAACACATGGGTCTCGCCAAAATTTTTCCCGATACCGGAAGCTTCGAGCAACGCCATAATCTATCTGCCTCCTTAGCAGCGGAAATAATCGAGCTTTTTTTCAGCCCAGTTGAACAGGATGGTCAGTGCGCCCACAAACACCAGGAAGAAGAGCGCGGTGGAGAACAGCGGCCAGATCAGGCCCTTTGCGCTATACTCCTTGGCCATCATAATGATTTCCTTGTTGGCAATGGTGTTTGCCAGCGAGGTATCCTTGACCAGCGTGATGATCTCGTTGCCCATGGGGGGCAGGATGCGCTTGACGACCTGAAGCAAGGTCACCTTGAAAAAGATCTGTGTTTTGGTCATGCCAAGCACCTGCCCGGCCTCAGTCTGCCCCTTGGGCACTGCTTCAATGCCGCCGCGGTAGATCTCAGAAAAATAGCAGGCATAGTTGATGGCAAAAGCCACCACCGCCGCCACCATCCGTCCGCCGGAGCCAGAAGGCCAGGGGTTGTTCATGCCCAGCAGGCCGGGGCCCAGATAGATCACAATGATCTGCAGCATCAGCGGGGTGCCGCGGATGATCCAGACAAAGGTCTTGACCAGCCCGGCCAGCGGCTTGCAGCGGCTCATGGAGCCAAACGAGACCACCAGCCCCAGCGGCAGCGCAAACAGCAGTGTCAGGGCAAAGAGCTCACAATTGAGCAGGAACGCGCCGGACAGGCGCATAAGAATCACAGACACAAAAACACACCTTTTTTATTCAGAATCCATATTCCCTTCCATCACCGCCGGTGAAAATTCCCTCTGCTCGGGAGCCTTTCACGCATCGGCAACAAAAAGCCTCCCTCACCGAGGGAGGTCGCATCGCATAGCGATGACGGAAGGAGCTTTTCAACAAATTCAGTCAGCCAGTGCCAGATCGTACTTATCGGCCAGTGCCTGCATGGTGCCATCGGCCTTCAGTGCATCAAAGGCCTCATCCACAGCGGCGGCAGCATCACTGCCCTTGCGGAATGCCACGCCGTACTCCTCGGCGTTCAGCTCGTCCACGATCTTCAGGTCGGCATAGTCAGTGCCCTCACCGATCATGGCGTTGGCCAGGGTCAGGTCAAGTACAGCGGCATCGGCAGTGCCTGCGGCAACTTCCATCAGGCAGTCGGTCTGAACGCTCTTGGAAACGTAATCAGCCTGTGCCAGGTTCTCGTCCCCCTCAATGGCGGCCTCACCAGCGGAACCAGCCTCGGCGACCACGGTCTTACCCACCAGGTCAGCGGTAGAGGTATAATCGGTGCCATCTTTCACAACGACCACCTGTGCATTCTTTGCATAAGCCTTGGTGGTAGCGGCGTTCTGCATGATGTCATCGGTCAGGGTCATGCCGTTCCAGATGCAGTCGATGCTCTTGGCATCCAGCTCCACGACCTTGGTATCCCAGTTGATCTCCACAAACTCCGGCTCCACACCCAGCTTTTCGCAGACAGCAGTTGCCAGCTCGGTATCAAAACCGGTGAAGTTGCCATCGGCATCGGTGTAGTTCATGGGCTCGTAAACAGTGTAGCCAATGACCAGCTTGCCCTTGCCCTTGATGTAATCCAGGTCGCTGCCTGCAGTCTGGGAAACGGCGGCACTGCCGGAAGCAGAGGCCGAAGCAGATGCGGCAGTGGAAGTGGAAGCGGCACCGCCGCAGGCGGCAAGGCTCAGTGCCATGGCACCGGCCAGAAATGCGGATACAAGACGTTTCATATACGGTTCCTCCCTCAGTGGCAAGCAGCTTTGTTTTATTGCTTTATCATGCTAAATTGCTAAACTGTGGTTATAGAATAGCGCGTTTTCTGCCATTTGGCAAGGGGGAAA